>NZ_JBHSPB010000004.1:0-490281 GCF_042656465.1 Streptomyces gamaensis | reverse complement strand
CACCCCCGCCGCTCCGACGGCCCTTACGACCCGGACCGCCCCTCCCGCCCCGGCACCCCCCACCGCCCGCACGCCCCCGAGTACCCCGGATCCCCGGACCGCCCCGCCGGCCCCGATGGCCCCTACGGTCGGGACCCCTCCGGCCGGCCGGATCATCCGCACCGGCCCGCGCGCCCGGCCGGCCCCCACGACCCCCGTGACCCCTACGACCCGGACACCCCCGCACTCGCCGACCGTCCTCACCGCCCCCACCGTCCCCACCACGCCCACCACCCCCGCGACCCCGAAGCCGCCTCCCCCCACACCCCCGAACTCGCCGACCGGCGCGCGGATCTGGAGCCCGCCGTGCTGTACGCGCTGGCGCATCTCGGGGACGCGTTCCGGATGGGTGGGGCGGGGCCGCGGTGGTGGGACTGTTCGGGGCTGGTGCAGCAGGCGTACCGGCGGGCCGGGGTGCGGCTGCCGCGCGTGGCGGCGGACCAGTACCGGGCGGTGCGGCGCATCCCCAGGACCGCGCTGCGCCGCGGCGACCTCGTGTTCTGGTCGCGCAACGGGCGCGCCTCCGGGGTGCACCACGTGGCGATCTATCTGGGGCAGGGCCGCTACATCGAGGCCCCGCACCCCGGCCGCAACGTCCGCGTCTCGACGTTCTCCCGCTACCGGCCCAACCTCTACGGCCGTATCCGCTGACAGCCCGTACCCCGCCGCCCCCTAGGGTGCGGCCCATGGAGATCACCGAACTGGCGGCCGCCGCCTGGGCCCTGGCCCCCGAGGGCGGCCGTACCCTGCTGGGCATCGCCGGGGCGCCCGGCGCCGGCAAGTCCACGCTCGCGCGGGCCCTGGTGGCCGGGCTGGAGCGGCGGTACGGGGCGGGCTCGGCCGCGTACGTCCCGCTCGACGGCTTCCACTTGTCCAACGCGCAGCTGGACCGGCTGGGCCTGGCCGCCCGCAAGGGCTCCGCCCCGAGCTTCGACGTGTGGGGGTACGCCGCGCTGCTGCGCCGCGTACTGGCGGAGCGCGAACGCCCGTTGTACGTACCCGACTACGACCGCACCCTGCACGAGCCGGTCGCCGCCCGGCACGTCGTCGTGCCCTCGGCCCGGCTCGTGGTGACGGAGGGGAACTATCTGGCGTGCGACGCGCCCGGCTGGCGCGAGGCCCGTGCGTGCCTCGCCGAGGTCTGGTACCTGGAGGCCCCGGACGACGTCCGTCAAGTGCGCCTGATTGAACGCCATATGACCGGTGGCCGGGATGAGACGGCCGCGCGCGCCCGTATGCAGCGCAACGACGCTCCCAACGGCGAGTACGTGAAGGCGTCCCGCTCGCACTGCGACCGGATTGTTTCGGTTGTTGGCCTGGACGCGCTCAACCGTCCGTACTAGCCTCCGAGTTGGTCTAGACCGCAGCTCACTCACCTCACAGAACCCCCCACGTTCACGAGGAGCAGCAGTCATGCGCAAGAAGATCAGTGCGGTGATCATCGGTGTCTGTACCGTCGGGGTGTCCGTGCTCGCGACCGGGAGCGCGAGCAGTCACGGCTACACCGACTCCCCCACCAGCAGGCAGGTGTTCTGCGCCAACGGCACCGTCCAGAACTGCGGCGAGATCCAGTGGGAGCCGCAGAGCGTCGAGGGCCCCAAGGGCTTCCCGGAGTCCGGCCCGTCCGACGGCACCCTGTGCGCGGGCGGCAACAGCCGCTTCGCCGAGCTCGACGACCCGCGTGGCGGCAACTGGCCGGCCACGAAGGTCACGGCGGGGCAGCCGTACGACTTCCGCTGGCGGTTCACGGCCCGGCACGCGACCACGGACTTCCGCTACTACATCACCAACAGCTCCTACGACCCCGGTAAACCGCTCACCAGAGCCGACCTCGACCCCGAACCGTTCCTGACGGTGGACTTCGGCGGCCGGATCCCGGACGCCACCGTCACCCACACCGGCACCATCCCGGCGGGGAAGACCGGCAAGCAGCTCGTCCTCGCCGTGTGGACCATCGCCGACACCGGCAACGCCTTCTACGCCTGCTCGGACGTGCAGCTGTGACGGCTGCGACGGCTATGACGGCTGTGATGGCGTGAGAGCCGGGTGCCGCCTCCCCGGACCCACCCCGGGGAGGCGGCACCCTCACAGGCACCCCCTCACCGGCCCCCGCTCTCCTCCGCCTCCTCGCCGCCCCGCTCCGGCCGCAGCGCGATCCACGCGAGGACACCGGCGACCGCCAGCGCGACGACGGCCAGCACCGCGTAGTCCGGCACCGCGTTCCCCACCGACCTGGCGATCTCCTCGATCCGGAACTCCTGGTCCGCGTCGAGGATCCCGGGCAGCCCGGTCGCCCCGTCGAAGCGCAGGAAGAGCACGCCGATGGCGATGAAGAACAGGCCCGAGACGAGCGAGGTCGTGTGCAGCCGCAGCCGGCCCAGCCGCAGTTCCTTCCCGCGCAGCCAGCTCCGGCCGCCCAGCTGGAAGCGGTCCCAGAACACGGCGAGCAGGAACAGCGGCAGCGCCATGCCCAGCGCGTAGACGGCGAGCATCGACGCCCCGTACACCGGATTGCCGTGCACGGCGGTCACGGTCAGCACCGCGCCGAGGATCGGCCCGGCACAGAAGCCCGCCAGTCCGTAGACGCAGCCCAGCAGGAACGTCGACGCCGCCGTGCGCGGCGTCAGCCGCCCGGCCGCCGCCTGCGCCCGCTTCGAGGCGAAGCCCAGTCCCAGGATCTGGGCCGCGCCCATGGCGATGACGACCCAGCCGCCGATGGCGATCAGTACGTCGCGGTGGCCGTTGAACAGCCGGCTCGCCGCGGTCGAGGCCGCGCCCAGCGGGACGAGCGTGGTCGCGAGCCCCCCGTAGAACACGGCCGTGCGTGCCAGCAGCCGGCCCGGGCTCGCCAGCGAGTACGCGAAGAACGCCGGCAGCAGCAGCGCGCTGCACGGGCTGAGCAGGGCGAGCGCGCCGCCGAAGAACGCCGCGAGATAACCGATGTCGGCCATCGCGGGCTCACTTGCCGCTCTGCGGGGAGTCCGTCCCCGCGTCGTGGGCCGTCTTCGCCTGCGCGACGGCCGCCTCGAAGACGCTCATCGGCTGGGCGCCCGAGATCGGCAGGCCGTTGACGAGGAACGTCGGCGTGGACTGCACGCCGATCGAGTAGCCCTCCTCCTGGTCCTTCTTCACCGCGGCCTGCGACGCGTCGCCGTTCAGGTCCGCGCGGAAGCGGTCGAGGTCGGTGATCCCGCTCTGCTTGGCCATGTCGAGGAGCTTGTCCTCGGCGAGCGCGTCGCCCTTGCGGGTCTTGGCGTACAGCTCGTGGTGGAACTCCCAGAACTTCCCCTGCCGGCCGGCCGCCCACGAGGCGCGCGCGGCCCGCGTCGAGTCGTCGCCGAAGATCGGGAAGTTGCGGAACTCGATGCGCAGCACGCCCTCGTCGACGTACTTCTTGACGAGCTCCGGCTGGGTCTCGCGGGTGAAGCGGCCGCAGAAGGAGCACTGGTAGTCGGCGTACTCGACGAGTACGACCGGGGCGTCGGCCCTGCCGACGGCGAGCGGGTCGCCGTCCTGCCGGCGGATGCTGAGCTTCGCGGCCTGGTCGTAGAGCTTCTGCCGGGGGTCGGCGCTCTGCCCGGAGGCGCTGGGGTGCCGCTTGCCGGAGCCGCCGGCGTTCTTGCCGATGGCGATGCCGGCGCTGACGAGGGCGACGACGAGGGCCACGACCGCGCCGATCGCCGCGACGCGGCGCTTGGCGGACTTCTTCGGGGGTGTCGTCCTGGCCCCGGCGGGCTTACGGGTGGACTTTGGGGACTTGCTGGACATGGGGAAGGGCTCCCTGGTGGGTCTTGCGGAAACGAGGACATGCCGGAGCACGGCCCGGCGCGGGCCGTGGCGCGGCGGGTCTAGATCCGCAGAACGGGGAGCAGCTCGGCGCAGCCGGCGACGGGTACGGGCGGCGCCCTGGGCGCGCTCGGGCGAACGGCGGGGTCGGCGGGCAGCCGGTCCCGTACGGCGGCGGGCGCCGTGAACGGGTCGCCGTGCGGATGCGGCAGGGCGACCGCGGACCCGCCGAACGGCAGCTCCTGCGGGCGGCAGCTGCCGCCGCTGCCGGCGGGGTCGGCGGCGGGCACGGGACCGACCCGGTCGTGGGCGCCCTCCGCGGCGCCGGGGGCCGCCGGTGATCCGGCGTGTGCCCTGGACGGGGTCTGGGCCCGGTCGGGGACGTCGGGGCCCGGTGCGACCGGGATCGCGTCCCGGGCGGCCGCTGCCGCCCGCGCGCCCGCCCCGGCGGGGGCCTGCGTGAGCCAGGGGCCGAAGGCGATCGCGAGGAGCAGCACGAGGACGGTGCCGGCCCGGCGGCGGGTCGGTGCCACGGTGTGCTCCCCTCTCGTGTCGGCTGCGGCTGCCCCCATGCTACGGGCCGCTCCACGACGAAGGCCCCCCACCATCGGTGGAGGGCCTTCGCCTGTCTGTGCGCCGCCAGGGACTCGAACCCCGGACCCGCTGATTAAGAGTCAGCTGCTCTAACCAACTGAGCTAGCGGCGCTCGCTGACGGGATAAATACTACCTGGTCCCGGGGGGTGCTCGTGACCACCGGCCGCCGGGGCCCGCTCCGGGCGGCTACAGCGCCAGCGACAGCAGCAGGGGAGTGGCCCGCCGGTTCAGCGCCTCGGCCGCGTGCCGCAGCCGGTGGGCGTGGTCCAGCGGGAGCGAGAGGGCGAGGGCCCCGGCGCTGTCCCCGGCGGTGATCGGGACGGCCGCGCAGACGGTGCCCACCGCGTACTCCTGGAGATCGAGGACGGGCACGGTCGCGGGGTGGGTGTCGAGCCGGCTGCACAGCAGCCTCGCGCTGGTGATCGTCCGGGAGGTGAGCCGGGGAGTCCGGTGCCGCGCGAGGTGGTCGCGGCGACCGTCGTGGTCGAGCTGGCCGAGCAGGCACTTGCCGAGCGCGCTCGCGTGGGCGGCGGAGCGGAAGTCGACCCACTCGTGAACCTTGGGGGTGTGCGGGCCGTCCGCGTACTGCGTGATCCGCACCTCGCCGTCGATGTAGCGGCTGAGGTAGACGGCCGCGCCCAGGGAGTCGCGCAGCCCGTCGAGCGAGCGCTGGAGCTTGGCCCGCAGGGCGCGCGGGCGGTCGCCGGAGGAGGAGAGCAGATCCAGTGCCTCGCCCGCCACATACGCCCCGTCGCCCACGCGCAGGGCGTAGTCCTCGTGGCAGAGCATCCGCAGCAGGCGGCCGAGGTGCTCCGGAGACAGTCCGGTCTCGCGGGCCAGGTGGGCCCCGGTCACCCCGCCGGGGTGCCGGGTGAGCGCTTCCAGCACGCGCAGGGCGTGCGGCAGTGACTGCTGCGGTGCGGTCCGCTCGGGTCCGATCGCCACGGTCTCCCCCAGGTGCGGGTCTGCGACGTGTTCCGGTCCCCACGATAACCGTGAACGTGTCGACAAGTAGAGGGTGTTGAAGAGAACGGGAGGGGTCGTTGAGGTGCTGGTCCGGACGTTTCCGGGGCGGCATATGTCGATGTCATGGGTGCCGGGGAAGGGGGCCCTCCGGGAATAACCGGAGAAGCGCTCCGGTTCTCTGCGGCGGCAGGAAGACCGCGATCAGGGAGGGGCCGCCGTGGCCGACGTACAGGACGACACCATCCGGGGCACGGCCGTGGGCGACGCGCCCGTACCGCTGTCCGTACTGGATCTCGCGACCGTCGGCAGCGGCCGTACCGCGGGGCAGGCGCTGCGGACCACCGTCGAGCTCGCGCGGCTCGCCGAGCGGCGCGGCTACCGGCGGTTCTGGGTCGCCGAGCACCACTCGATGCCCGGTATCGCCAGCTCGTCCCCGGCCGTCGTCCTCGCCCACCTCGCCGCGCACACCGAGCGGATCCGGCTCGGCTCCGGCGGCGTCATGCTGCCCAACCACGCGCCACTGGTGATCGCGGAGCAGTTCGGCACCCTGGAGGCCCTCGCCCCGGGGCGCGTGGATCTGGGCCTGGGGCGCGCGCCGGGCACGGACGGCGCGACGGCCGCCGCGCTGCGCCGCACGGACCACCTGGACGAGGGGGCCGACGCATTCCCGCAGCAGCTCGCCGAGTTGGTCCGCTTCCTCGACGACGACTTCCCCGACGGGCACCGCTACGCCCGCATCCACGCCGTGCCGGGGCCCGTGCAGGGGCGGGTGCCCGGCGGGGTGCAGCGGGCGGGCCGGCCGCCGGTGTGGCTGCTGGGCTCCTCCGGGTTCAGCGCGCGGCTGGCCGGCGTGCTGGGGCTGCCGTTCTCCTTCGCGCACCACTTCGCCGCCGCGAACACCCTGCCCGCGCTGGAGCTGTACCGGCAGTCCTTCCGCCCGTCCGCGGTCCTCGACCGCCCGTACGCGAAGATCGGTGTGCAGGCGCTGGCCGCCGAGGACGCCGGACAGGCCCGCCGGCAGGCGATGACCGGCGCGCTCGCGATGCTGCGGCTGCGCGCCGGCCGGCCGGGCCTGGTCCCCTCGCCCGAGGAGACGGAAGCCCACGCGTTCACCCCCGCCGAGGAGGAGTTCGTCGGGAGCTGGCTGGCGAACGTCGTCCACGGCACCCCGGACGAGGTGCGCGCGGGCCTCGACGCGCTGGTGCGGCGGACCGGCGCGGACGAGGTGATGATCACCTCCAACGCGCACGGCCCCGAGGCCCGGCTGCGCAGCTACGCGCTCATCGCCGACGCCTACAGGATGCCGGGCGCCTGACGGCCGTCACGGCCGCACCCCCGTGCTGAGCAGGGCGGAGATGCTGTCGGCGGGCACCGCCCGGGAGTAGAACCAGCCCTGGCCGGTGTCGCAGCCGATCCGCCCCAGCCGCTCCGCCTGCTCGGCGCTCTCCACGCACTCGGCCGTCACCGTGATGCCCAGCCGGTGCGCGAGCTGCACCAGCGCCTCGACGATCGTCTCGTCGGCGGGGTTCGCCTCCTGCCCGGAGCGGAAGCCGTGCACGAACGACCCGTCCAGCTTGAGGGTGTTGACCGGGAGCCGGCTGAGATAGGCGAGGTTGGAGTAGCCGGTGCCGAAGTCGTCGATGGCGATGGCCACGCCCATGTCGCTGAGCTGCTGCAACTGCTGCAAGGGGCGGCCCGCCGAGCCCATCACGGCGGACTCGGTCAGTTCGAGCTGCAACAGCCGCGCGGGCAGCCGCGTCTCGGCGAGGATCGCGGCCACGTCCGCGACGAGGTCGGAGTCCCACACCTGACGGACCGCCACATTGACGCTGACGACGAGCGGTTCCCCGGGATGCGCCAGCTGCCAGCGGCGGGCCTGCCGGCACGCGGTCGCCAGCACCCAGCGGCCCAGCGGGACGATCGCGCCGGTCTCCTCCGCGAGCGAGATGAACCGATTCGGCGGCAGCATCCCGAACTGCGGATGGCGCCAGCGCACGAGCGCCTCCACCCCGCGCACGACCCCGTCGCCGAGCCCCACCAACGGCTGGTAGTGCAGCACGAATTCGCCCCGCTCGACCGCCGGACGCAGCGTGCTGGAGAGCGCCTGCCGGGTCATGCGGTGCGCGTTGCGCTCGGGGTCGAAGAGCGTCCAGCGCGCCTTGCCGTCCGCCTTCGCCCAGTACAGCGTGGTGTCGGCCGCCTGCATCAGCTCCGTCGCGTGCGTACCGGCCGCGGGGCGCTCGACCACGCCGATGCTCGCCGACACCGACAGCCGGTGCCCCGCCACGTCGAACGGCCGCTGCAGCCCGGCCTGGACGCACGCCGCGAGCTCGACGAGCTGCTCGGTTCCCTTCGACTCCTCGACGAGCAGGGCGAATTCGTCGCCGCCGAGCCGGGCCACCAGATGCCCGCCGGGCGCCGCGCACTCCGACAGCCGCCGCGCGACCGCGCTCAGCAGCCGGTCGCCGGCCCGGTGCCCCAGGGTGTCGTTGATGGCCTTGAAGCCGTCGAGGTCCAGATAGCACAGCCCGATCCGGCCCGTGCCGCCCCCGCCCCGGCCGACGGCCGCCGCGGACAGCGCCGTCGTCAGCCGCTCGAAGAACAGCGAGCGGTTGGGCAGCCGGGTCACCGGGTCGTGCATCCTCAAGTGCCGCAGCCGGGCCCGCAGATCGCGCCGGTCGCTGATGTCCGCGACCGACAGCAGGGTGTCGCAGCTGTCGGGCAGCGGCGTGACGATGACCTCCGCCCACACCCCCTGGCCGGTGGGGTGCTTGAGCCGGCGCGTGCAGTGCAGCCGGTCGCGGCGGCCCAGCAGCACCTCGCGGTAGGCGCTCCAGGTCCGCGAGTCCTCGCGCAGCCCCGTGAAGTCCGCGGCCGGGGCGTCGGCCAGCTGGGCCGGGTCGGTGCCCAGCAGCGCCCCGAGCGCGGGATTCGCGGTCCTCACCCGGCCGTCGCGGCCCACCACGGCCATGGCGAGCTCCGCGGCGTCGAAGGCGGCGCGAAAATCACTGGATTCATTACGTTGCGTGACGACTGTAGGCGTTGAACCGGGCGCGCCGCCCGCTCCGAGGGTTCCGCTCACCGCTCGCTCCCGCATGGCATTCGGTCCGCACTGGCTTCGGCTGGTCTCGTGCAACTCGTACGCGTGCCCGAACGGACGGCGGGCGGCCGTCTGCCCGGGGGAATCCGTGCTGGAAATGTGGCGATCATAGGGCTCACGCGAGGACCGTTCCAGCGGCTCCGCCGTGACTGCCCGGGCCGCCGCCGCCCCCCTGTCCATTTCTGCACGACCGTGCGCGCTCGTGCCTGTGCCTGTGGTGCCGCACCTTCTCGATTGACCGTCAGTGACTGAGTGTGATGTACCCAGAAGTCGGCCTAGTCACTCGACTGGGGCAGCGGAACAGGGCATAACGCCACAAATCCAATGAGGGTGGATGCGGTGTCCCGAATCCGTCCCCGGAGGTCGACGTGGTGCGTCCGCAGACACCCATGGGAGTGGACCGGTCACGCTGGCGACGCGCCAAGGCCGTGGCGACCGTGCTCTGCGCGCTCGCCGCGAGCGTGGTGTCCATACCGGCGCACGCGGCCGGGCCCGGCGGCCCGTGCGCGCTGCCGCGCAGCCAGGCCCACCACTCGGAGGGCCTCGACAGCTGGAACCCCGCCTACCCCCGCCCCCTCGGCCGGCTCGACGCCGTCATGATCTTCCTCTCCTTCCCCGGCTCCCGGCCCGCCCTCACCCCCGCCCGGCTCGCCGCCGACCACTTCCCCGCCACCTCCCGCTTCTTCGACCGCGCCTCCTACGGCCGCTTCACGCTGCGCGCCCACCCCGTCGACCACTGGATCCGGATGCCGCGCACCGCCGTCTCGTACCGCATAAGGCGCGACTGGGACGGCGAGCAGCGCACCGACTTCCTGCGCGACGCCGTCGCCGCGGCCCGCGGCAGCGTCGACTTCGGCCGCTACGACCTCGTCTACCTCGTCGCCGACCCCGATGCCCCCGGCGTCGACTCCGACGCCACCAAGGTCGTCAACCTCGATACGCCCCTTCAGGTCGACGGCACCGCGCTGCGCCGCGTCGTCACCGTCTTCGAGCGCCACCCGCCCGACCGCAACGTCCTCGCCCACGAGACCGGGCACGCCCTGGACCTGCCCGACCTCTACCACCGGCCCGCCGAGGGCAAGGGCGACTGGGACACCCACGTCGGCGACTGGGACCTCATGGGCAGCCAGTTCGGGCTCGCCTCGGAACCCTTCGGCTGGCACAAGTGGAAGCTCGGCTGGCTCGGCCCCGGCAACGTCGACTGCGTCTCCTCGCCCGGCACCAGCGTGCACACCCTCCAGTCCCTGGAGACCCCGATGCAGCCGGGCGGCGAGCAGCGCACCCGGCTCGTCGTGGTGCGTACGGGCGCCACCAGCGCCGTCGCGATCGAGGCCCGCTCCGCCTACGGCAACGACGCCGCGACCTGCTCCGAGGGTGTGCTCGTCTACCGGGTGCGCAGCGACACCCCCTCCGGCGCGGGCCCCGTCCAGGTGCTCGACGGGCACCCGGACCGGCAGGCGTGCCGGGGCGAGTCCGTCTACCCGCCGCTCGCGGACGCCCCGCTGGGCGCGGGGGAGTCCCTGGCCTCGCGTACCGACGGGGTGCGGGTGAGGGTGGGGGCGCGCACGGCGGGCGGGGAGTGGACGGTCGCGGTGACCCGGGGGTGAGAGGGGGACGGCGGCCGGCGCCCGTACGGAAAACACCGAAGGCCCCCATCTCGCGATGGAGGCCTTCGGCTGTCTGTGCGCCGCCAGGGACTCGAACCCCGGACCCGCTGATTAAGAGTCAGCTGCTCTAACCAACTGAGCTAGCGGCGCCTGCTGACGTGGAAGACTCTAGCACCCCGGTCCGGTGGAACGAAAATCCGCATGTTTCAGCGGCCTGCGGGCGGGACCGTGCTGGTCAGGGGCGGGCTCCCGGCCTCCGCGCGGGCCACCCGCACACACGCCCACAGCAGGGCCTCCGGCCCCGGCAGCCACGGGTGCCGCGCCTCCGGGGCGATCAGCCAGCGGCAGGACGGCGGCACCGGCTCGTCCTCGCCCGGCGGGTACAGCGGCGGCACCGTCACCGCGTCGCCGACGCCGTGGCACAGCAGCGGCGGCATCGCCCGGGCCCACTCCTCCCAGGCCAGCAGCGCGGGCAGCCGCTGCGCCGTGCCGGGCGCCGCGAACAGCAGCAGCCGCCCCCGCTGCGCGGCCACCGGCCCCGAACCGGGACCCGCCGCCCACAGCCGGTCCAGCACCCGGCGCCCGAACAGCGCCGGAACCCCGACCACGTCGAACGCCCTGCCGCAGGGGAGTACGGCCGGGGCGTCCGGCTGCTCCGCCCACAGGGCGTGGACGGCGCGCGGGTGCGGGCTCGCGGAGGCCAGCCAGTCGGCCCCGGCGAGCGGGACCCACACGGCGGGGGTGGACGACGAGGGCGACGGGGGAACGGGGGGCCAAGAGGTCATGCCTCATCCTGGGATCCAACACCCCATCGATTCACGGCAGTTGCGGAACCCGGGACACGACGGAGCCCGGTGCGCTACCTTGCGCCCCCGCATATGCCAAGGGCCCATGGAGGCGAACCGTGGGCCGGGTGTGACCGCCGAAGACGGGTGTGGGGGCACGCGGCCGTGCGCGGGCGACAGGGCGGAGTGTGAGGCGCGTCACGCGGGGTCCCTCCGGGAGGGGTGGTCGGCGCCGTGTCGGCCGTAACGGCCTTACGGGCGCGGACGCGCGGCCCCAGTCTGGGCCGGCCTCGCGGGTACAGTGCGGCCCCGGCCTGAGTAGGCCTTGCGGGCACGGACGTGCGGTCCCAGCCGGGGTCGGCCCGCCCTGCGGGCAAGGGTGCCGGGGCCCCGGACCGGGCGGGCGGGGCACCCCGTGCCCGGTCCGTGAAGCCGTCAGGCTTCCCCGCGCAGCAGGTCGCGGCCGAACTCGATCATCTTCTTCGCGTAGTCCTCGCTCCACTCGGCGCGCTGCGCGATCACCGACGTCGGCAGCCGGTCGAAGTGCCGGGGATCGGCGAGCCGGGCCGCAGCCACCGCCTGGAACTCCACCGCCCGGTCCGCCGCCGCGCGGAACGCCAGCGCCAGCTCCGTCGAGCGGGCCAGCAGCTCCCGGGGGTCCTCGATGGTTTCGAGGTCGAAGAAGTGCTCGGCCTCCGCGACCACCTCGGGTGGCTCGAAGAGCAGCGGCGCGGGCTTCAGGCGGCGCGGGGCCGGGGAGCTCTCACGCGTACCGGGAGCCGGCTTCGGCTCGCACATGTATGTACCTCCAGGATCGTCTGCACCGCCATCCATTGTCCTGCGCGGGGCAAGTGCGCGGGGGCCGGTGCCCGCGGCCACGCGGGATCAGGAGGTGCCGGAGCGCGCCGCCGTCGCCCGGGGGAGCGCCGTGGCCGCCGGGGCCTCGCGCCGCGCGACGGTGTGGACGGTCACCGGGATCGTCGGGCGTCCCGTACGGCCGGAGCGGCCCCGGATCCGGTCGGTGAGCCGCAGTGCGGGCCCGGCCAGCAGCAGGCCGGCGCCCATGACGGCGGCCCCGGCGACGGCGTCGAGGAAGTAGTGGTTGGCGGTGCCCATGACGACGAGCAGGATGACGAGCGGGTAGCACAGTGCCGCGATCCGCAGCCAGGTGCGGCGGCCGTGCCGCCAGAGCACCAGACCGCACCACAGGGCCCAGCCGACGTGCAGGCTCGGCATGGCCGCGTACTGGTTGGTCATCCCGCCGAGCCCGCGCGGGGCGCTCGCGTCACCGCCCCACCAGCCGTACGAGCCGTACTGGGCCATCGTGTCGACGAAGCCCTGGCCCGCGTCGAGGAGCCGGGGCGGGCAGGTGGGCAGGAGCGTGAAACCGATCAGGCCGATGAGGGTCGCGGTCATCAGCCAGCTGCGCAGAAAGCGGTAGTGCTCCGGCCGCCGCCGGAAGACCCAGACGAGGATCGCGGGCGTGAGGAGGTAGTGCAGCGAGGCGTACGCGAAGTCGGCCGGTATGCCGAGGGAGGGGTGTTCGGTGAAGAGGCGATTGAGCGGATGCTCGAAATTTATTCGGAGTGCCTTTTCGAGATCGAGTATGGACAGCCCGTGATCGACCGCGGGTTGGACATCGCCGCGAACGAGGAGGCGGCCCGCGGAGTACAGCCCGTACACCACGGCTATCAGCGGCAGCTCGGTCCACCAGCGCGGCCGCTTGCCGGTCGGTGCGGTGCGGTACATCCGTACGCTCTCCAATTGTCAGGTCGGACGGCAAGAGCGCATGCCACCGTACGGTGTACGCCACACGGATCGCACACCGCCCCGTGGCTTCGCGGAAACCTCGTGTCCGCCCGCCGCCGGCCCTCGCGCGGCCGGCCGCCGGGGAGTTCCGGGGCCCCGGACCCGTGCGGGACCCGGGGCCGGGCGTGCGCGATGATGGAGTGGAACAGATCGCTTCTGTCGGTATCTGTCGGAAGAAGCCCCGACCTCCGACGAAATCTGTAGCCAATCTGTAGCGAAAGTCACCGACATCTGATCAAGGGGAAGGGGCCCTCTCCATGGCACCGCGCATCCTGCTGGCCCGGCACGGACAGACCGAGTGGTCGCTGTCCGGGAAGCACACCGGCCGCACGGACATCCCGCTGCTGGACGAGGGCCGGCGCGGCGCCAAGCTGCTGGGCGAGCGGCTGCACCGCGCCCCCTGGAACGGCCTGCCGGACGTCGAGGTCCGTACCAGCCCCCTGATACGCGCCAGGGAGACCTGCGAGCTCGCCGGCTTCGGCGACCGGGCGAGCGACTGGGACGCGCTGATGGAGTTCGACTACGGCGCCTACGAGGGGATGACCCCCGCCGAGATCAAGGAGCAGCGGCCCGGCTGGCTCATCTGGCGCGACGGTGTCCCCGGCGGCGAGACCCTCGACGAGGTCGCCGCCCGCGCCGACTCCGTCGTCGAGTGGGCCCGCTCCGCCGACCGCGACGTCATGGTCTTCGCCCACGGCCACATCCTGCGTGTGATCGCCGCCCGCTGGCTCGGCGAGGACATCGCCTTCGCCGCCCGCGTCCGCCTCGAACCCACCTCCCTGTCCGCCCTCGGCTGGGCCTACGGCGCCCCGGCGATCGAGCGCTGGAACGACACGGGGCACCTCGGCTGACGTACGCCCCGCGCGCGCGTACCCTCACACCGGCCGTGAGGCCGCGCCGTGACGGTCCAGGAACTCGGCCGCCGCCGGCTCGGCCGCGTACGGGCGCAGGAGCTCCGCCGTCGTGTCGAGCATGGTGCGGATACGGGTCGAGCGGACACCCACGAGCAGGTCCAGGACGCGGCCGGCGGCGGCCGCCGCCGCGTCGGGGCTGCCCGCGCGGGCCAGGTCACCGGCCAACTGGGCGGTGAACAAAGCGGTGTTGCGCACGAAGTGCGCGTCCTGCAGGGCGACGGCCCGCTCCGCGTGCCGCGCGGCACGCGGCCACTCGCCGAGCGCCGACCAGCACTGCGCCTCCAGCCCCTCCAGCTCCGCCTCGCCGAAGAATGTCATCCACGGGGGATCCGCCTCGCGCTCCCCGCGCGCGAACAACTCCCGCGCCCGCAGCAGCGCGCCCTCGCACGCGTGGCGGTCGCCCAGCCCCGCCCAGCCGCCCGCCTCCCGCAGCGCCAGCAGGGACAGCAGCCGGGGCGACGCCAGGTGCCGCCCGGCCCGCTGCGCGGCCTGCGCCGCCCGGACGGCCTCGCGGGGCCGGCCCGCGTCGCGGGCGAGGAAGGACGTGTTGCAGAAGGCGTGCGCCTCCAGCGCCGCGTCCCCGGCGACCCGGGCCATCGCGAGCGCCTCCGCGTAGTGCGAGCGGGCGTCGGCGAACCGGCCGGAGTCGTGGGCCAGCCAGCCCACGGAGACGGCGAGTTCGCCCGCTCCCGCGTGCAGCCGGTCGGCGACGGACTGCCGCCGGGCCCCGGCGTCCAGCAGCGCGCAGGCGACCCGCAGCGGGCGGGCGGCACGCCGGTAGATGCCGTCAGCGCCGTGCCGGTCGTCGAGCAGCCGGATCCGCACCACGGCCGCCTCCACGGCGCACGCCTCCGCCTCGCCCACGCGCCGCACGGCACGGCCCGCGGCCGCCGCCGGGGCGGGGCCCAGCGCGGCCTCCAGGGAGGCCGCGGTCACCGCGGCCGTACTGCTGGTCATGAACGCGCGACGCAACACGTCGCTCTCCTCGGTGCTGTCGAACTCAGTGCTGTCGTACTGGGTGTTGTCGTTGTCGAAGGTGCTGCCGGGCCGCGGCGCGGGCCGTACGGGCGCTGCGGGCGCCGCCAGCCCGGCCCGTGCCGCCCGCCCGCGCACCTGCTCCCGGGGGGCGAAGCCCATGTCCGCCGGTTCGTGGCCCGGGAACATGTACCGGAACACCCGCTCGTAGGCGTAGTTGGGGCAGCGGATCTCCCCGGACTCGACGCGGCCGATGTAGCGCGCGTCGCACGAGACCTGCTCGCCGATCTCCCGGGCCGCCCGGCGCACGGCCGCCGCGAACTCCCCGGGCGACATCGCCCCGCGCAGCTGCCGGAAGGCCAGGTTGGGCACGAACGGACCGTGCCGGTACGACGACGCCATGGCCGGACCCTCTTCACCCGGGGGACCCCCGGGGATCCCGCAAGACCTGTGGCGAGTGCCGCCCCGCGCGAACGCGCGCGGACGGGGCGACGGTACCCGCAACTCGCCCTCCCTCACCGAGGGTTTGGCTACAAACCGGATATCTCACCCACGATCCGCCATGAAGTGCCATCCTTTGTGACGGCGCCGCACCGTAGCCGTTGACGCCTCCCGCGCGTTGGACACCGTGGAAGACGCCCCGGACGGGCAGAAGAACGGCAGGGCGAAGTCGCAACGGCTGAGGAGGGGTTTCCGTTGACGGAGGCCGGAGTGGACATCAGCAGCGCGCGGACGACGGCCGGGCACCGGCCCCGGCAGGACCACAGCCCGTCCCCCCGCCCGGCGCTCGACGCCGGGCCGTGCGATCTCGTCACCGTGCCGGTCCGCCAGGGCCTGGAGGCCGTCGACATCCTGCGGCTGCGCGACGGCGTCGGCCCGGTGCTGCACGACGGCGACTGCGACACCCTCGGTTTCCTCGTGCCGCCCGGCACGGCGGCCGGCTGGGACCTGCCGGGCAGCGCCTGCACCAGGGCGCCCGCCCGGGGCCGGGGCAGCGCGGACGGGCCCCCGCTCACGGGCGGCGGCTGGCTGGTCGCGCCCGAGGCCGCCTTCGCCGCCGCCACCGACCCGGCCGTCCTGCGTGCCGCCCTCGGCGAGGCGGCCCGCACCATCGAGGCGGTCGACCGCTGCCGCTGAGGCGGCATGCCGGGGTGCCGCGGGTGCCACCGGCCCGCGCCCGGGAACGGGCGGCTCCCGCTCGGGAGATACTCGACCTGTGGCACGGAGCAAGCAGAAACGAAAAACCGGGCGCGCCGGGGACACGGCGGCACAGCAGGTCGCGGGCGGTCTCGCCGAGCTCGTCCCCGACCGCGACCGGCCCCGCGCCCGCACTCTGCTGATCGACGGTGCCCCGCAGTCGTTCGTCGACCCCGACGACCCGGCCCACCTCGCCTTCGGCTACCAGCGCCGGCTGGGCCACGTCGCCGACCTCGTGGCCCCGCCCGGCCGCCCCGTGCGCGCCGTGCACCTCGGCGGCGGCGCCTTCACCCTCGCCCGGTACATCGCCGCCACCCGCCCGCGCTCCACCCAGCAGATCGTCGAGATCGACGCGCCGCTCGTGGAGTTCGTCCGCCGTGAACTGCCGCTGGACAGCGGCTGGCGGATCCGGGTCCGCTGCGCGGACGCCCGAGAAGGGCTCGCGAAAATACCCGACGGCTGGGCCGACTTGATCATCGCGGACGTCTTCGGCGGCGCCCGCACCCCCGCGCACCTGACGAGCACCGAGTTCGCCGGGGAGGTACGGCGGGCGCTGCGGCCCGGCGGCGCCTACGCCGCCAATCTCGCCGACGGGCCGCCGCTGGCCCACCTCAAGGCGCAGATCGCCACCGTGGCGACCGCCTTCCCCGAACTGTGCCTGATCGCCGAGCCCGCCGTGCTGCGCGGCCGCCGCTTCGGCAACGCCGTCCTGCTCGCCTCCGACGAGGGACTGCCGGTCGCCGAGCTGACCCGGCGCTGCGCCGGTGACCCGCACCAGGGGCGCGTCGAACACGGGCGCTCCCTCACCGACTTCACGGGCGGCGCCGCGCCCGTCACCGACGCGAGCGCCCGCCCGTCCCCGGCGCCCCCGCCCGGGACCTTCGACCACTGACGACGTACGGAACGCCCCTCACTCGGGAGGCAGTTGATTCGTACGGGCCACCTTCGCGTACCAGTGGAAGCTGGACTTGGGGATCCGCCGGCCCGTCGCGTAGTCGACGTACACGAGGCCGAAGCGCTTGCTGTAGCCGTATGCCCACTCGAAGTTGTCCAGCAGCGACCACAGGATGTACCCGCGTACGTCGGCGCCGTCCGCCATCGCCCGGCGCACCGCCGTCAGATGGGAGCGCACGTACGCGATGCGCGCCGGATCGTGCACCGCGCCGCCCCCGTCCGGTGCGTCGTCGTAGGCCGCGCCGTTCTCGGTGACGAGGAGCGGCAGCCCCGGGGCCTCGCGCGCGAAGCGGGTCAGCAGCTCGTACAGGCCGGTGGCGTCGACGGCCCAGTCCATCGCGGTGTGCTCGCCCGGCTGCCGGTGGAAGACCACGCCGTCGGCGCCGGGCCAGGGGGAGGGCCCCGCGCCGTGCCCGTCGGCGCGCGGGCCGCGGTCGTTGTCAGTGGCGGCTGATACCACGGTGGGTGTGTAGTAGTTGATGCCGAGCCGGTCGAGGGGGTGCCGGATGACAGCGAGGTCGTCGTCGCGCACGAAGGACCAGTCGGTGACGCCGGCGGTGTCGGCGAGCAGGTCGTGGGGGTATGCCCCGGCGAGCATGGGCCCGGTGAAGATCCGGGTGGCGAGCGCGTCGATACGCCGGGCGGCGTCCAGGTCGGCGGGCGCGTCCGTGCGGGCCCGGACGGCGGCCGCGTTGAGGGCCACCGACAGGCGGGCGTGCGGCAGTTCGGCGCGCAGGGCCGAAGCGCCCAGGCCGTGCGCCAGGTTGAGGTGGTGGGCCGCGCGCAGGGCGGCCGCCCCGTCGGTGCGGCCCGGGGCGTGCACCCCGGCCGCGTAGCCCAGGAAGGCGCTGCACCAGGGCTCGTTGAGGGTCGTCCACAGCTCCACCCGGTCGCCCAGGGCGCGGGCCACGAGCCGCGCGTAGTCCGCGAAGCGGTACGCGGTGCCGCGCTCGGGCCAGCCGCCCGCGTCCTCCAGCTCCTGCGGCAGGTCCCAGTGGTAGAGGGTGAGCACGGGCCGGATGCCGTGGGCGAGGAGGTCGTCGGCGAGGGCGCGGTAGAAGTCCAGGCCGCGCTCGTTGGCGGGGCCGCGCCCGGTGGGCTGCACGCGCGGCCAGGAGACGGAGAAGCGGTAGGCGCCCAGGCCCAGTCCGGCCATGAGCCGGACGTCCTCGGGGCGCCGGTGGTAGTGGTCGGTGGCGACATCCCCGGTGTCGCCGCCGAGGACCTTGCCGGGGGTGCGGCAGAAGGTGTCCCAGACGGACGGGGTGCGGCCGTCCTCGCCGGCCGCGCCCTCGATCTGGTAGGCGGCGGTCGCCGCCCCCCACAGGAAACCGGGCGGAAAGGTCACGGTCATGGCAGTCCCTCCAGGACAGCGGCCGGCGGACACCGGCGGGAAGCGGGCGGGGTCAGCCCTTGAGGGCGCCCCGCATGATGCCGCCGACGATCTGCCGGCCGAGCACGGTGAAGGCCAGCAGCAGCGGCAGGGTGCCCAGCAGCGCGCCCGCCATCACCACGGCCTGGTCGGGCACGTAGCCGCGGCCCAGCCCGTTGAGCGCGACCTGCACGGTCGGGTTCTCCTGGGTGAGCGCGACCACGGGCCAGAAGAAGTCGTTCCACGCCTGCACGAAGGAGAGCATGCCCAGCACGGCCATCGCGGGCCGGGCGACGGGCAGGACGACGTGCCACACCAGGCGCAGGCTGCTCGCGCCGTCCATCCGGGCCGCCTCGACGAGCTCGCCGGGCAGCGCCTCCAGCAAGTACTGCCGCATGAAGAACACCCCGAACGCGCTGACCAGCGTGGGCAGGACGACCGCCTGCAGCTGGTCGGTCCAGCGCAGCCGGGCGATCAGCATGAACAGCGGCACCACGCCGAGCTGCGGCGGCACCATCATCGTGGCCACCGTCAGCAGCAGCAGGCCCCGCCGGCCGCGGAACCGCAGCCGGGCGAAGGCGAAACCGGCGACGGTGCAGCACAGCACCGTGCCGAGCGCGACCGTCCCCGCCACCAGCAGGGTGTTGCCCAGCGCCAGGCCCATGCCGGCCTCGCTCCACGCGGTGCCCAGGTTCTCCGGCAGCCGTTCGCCGAACCAGAAGGGCGGCGGGGTCCGCGCCAGCCTCGTGGTGTCCCGCGAGGCCGCCACCACCGTCCACAGCAGCGGGAAGAGCGAGCCCGCCGTGAACAGGGCCAGCAGCGCGTAGCCGAGGGGCCCGCCGTGCAACTGCCGCCCCGCGCGCGGCCGGTGGCGCCCCACGCGCCGGGACGGTGTCGGTGCCGGATGGTCGGTGGTGGTCACGAAGGCCCCTCATCGGCTCGTGCGCAGCCGCCGCGCGAGCAGCCCGCCCGCCCCGGCGATCAGCAGCAGGATCAGGAACATCGCCCAGGCGACCGCGCAGGCCCGCCCGAGGTGGAAGTCGAACCAGCCCTGCTCGTACAGGTACAGGCCCAGCGTCTGGAACTGGTGCGCCGCGCCGCCCTTCTGCCCGCCCGCCCCGCCGAACAGCAGCGGCTCGCCGAACAGCTGCGTCGCCCCGATCGTCGAGACGACCACGGTGAACAGGAGCGTCGGCCGCAGCGCGGGCAGCGTCACGTACCGGAACTGCTGGGCGCGCGAGGCCCCGTCCAGCGCCGCCGACTCGTACAGCTCGTCCGGCACGGCCTGCATGGCCGCCAGGTAGATCAGCGCGTTGTAGCCCGTCCACCGCCAGATCACGATCGAGGAGATCGCGCACTGCGCGGTCCACGCCGAGTTCTGCCAGTCGACCGGGCCGATCCCCGCCGCGCCGAGCGCCCAGTTGACCATGCCGTAGTCGCGCCCGTAGAGCAGCGCGAACACCAGCGTGGCCGCGGCGACCGAGGTCGCGTACGGGGTCAGCAGCGCGACCCGCCAGAAGGTCGCGGCCCGCAGCCGGTAGTGCAGCAGGTGGGCCAGGCCCAGGGCCATCAGCAGCTGCGGCACGGTCGAGAGCACCCCGATGGTGAAGGTGTTGCGCAGCGCGTTCCAGAAGAACTCGTCGTCCAGCAGCCGCGCGTAGTTGCGCAGCCCCACCCACGCCATGCGGTCCGGCGCGGTCAGCTCCACCCGGTGCAGGGAGGCCCAGCCCGTCCACAGCAGCGGGAAGAGGCCGAAGGCCGCGAAGAAGACGAAGAACGGGGCGACGAAGGCGTACGGGCCGTAGCGCACGTCCCACCGATAGCGCCGACTGCGCCAGCCCCCCGCGCGCCCCCGCCCCGGCGTCCGCCGCTCGGGCGGCCCGGCCGGCGGCGTCGGCGTGCCGTCGACGGCGGGGGCCGTGGCCGTCATGGGGCCACCGCGCTCTGGGATCGCCGCGGGGCGGGGCCGGGGGCGGGTGCCGGGTGCCGTCGGAGTGCGCCGGGGGGCGTCGGTGTGCCTTCTGCGGTGGGGGTCGTGGCTGTCATGCGTCCACCGCGCTCTCGGCCTGCCGCGGGGTGGGCCCGGGGGCCGGTGCCGGGTGCCGCCGGGGCGTGCCGGGCGGAGCCGGCGCCTCCTGGGGGATCGCGGTCGCCGTACATCCACCGGGGCCGGGCGGCCGCCCCGTCGTGTGTCGCGGGGGAGCGCCGGGCGGTGGCGCGGGCGTGTCCCGGGCGGCGGGGGCCGTGGCCGTCATTCGTCCACCACGTTCTCGATCTCCTTCAGGGTCGCCCGCCACGCCGCCGCGGGGGAGCGGCCCTGCTGCTCGACCTGGGCGATGCCCACGTCGGTGACGGCCGTCCCCACCTGCTGTTCCTTCGGACCGGTCACCGGTGTGGGGATGCCCCGGGCCGCCGCCGCGAAGATCCGGCCCACGGGCGCCCCGCCGAAGTAGGGGTCGCGCGCGTCCGCGACCTCCGGCAGGGCGTACGCGGCCGGGGTCGAGGGCAGCCCCGCCTGCCGGGCGAAGAGCCGGGCCTGCTGCGCGGGCGCCGTCAGCCACACCGCGAGCGCGACCGCCGCCCGCCGGTGCCGGGCCGCCGTCGGCACGGCGAGGAAGGAGCCGCCCCAGTTCGCGGGCCGGGGCGCGGCCGCCACGTCCCACCGGTCCCGGCCCGCCTCGCCCGCCTTCTGCTTGATGTAGCCGAGCATCCACGGCGGACAGGCGACCGTGGCGAAGCGGCCGTTGGCGAACGCCTGGTCCCAGGGCTTCTCGAACTGCCGCAGCCGGGCCGTCAGCCCCTCGCGCGCCGCCCCCACCGCCAGCTCCCAGGAGTCCTTGACGGCGGGGCTGTCGCGGTGCGCGAGACGGCCCCGCCGGTCGTAGTAGCGCACGGCATGACCCTGTACGGCGGCGGTGTAGAGCCCGGCCGCCGAGTCGGTGAAGACCGTGCCCGCCGGGGCGGCCCGCCGGTACGCCCGCCCGGTCTCCAGGAACCGGTGCCAGTCGCCCGCCCACAGCCGGCCCACGCTCTCCCGGTCCGTGGGCAGCCCCGCCCGGGCGAAGAGGTCCTTGCGGTAGCAGACGGCGAGCGGCCCGATGTCCGTGCCCAGCCCGATCGTGCGCCCGCCCCGGGCCGTGGCCTGCGCCCACTTCCAGCCCAGCCAGTCCCCGGCGCGCACCCCCGGCGCCCGCCCGAGGTCCACGAAGCGGCCGGCCTGGGTGGTGACCACCTCGGTGATGTTGCCGGTCTCGATCGCCTGGATGTCGGCCAGCCCGCCGCCCGCGGCGAGGTGGGTGAGCAGCTGCGGGTAGTAGGTGTCGTTCCGCTCGATCACGCTCTCCTTGATCGAGACGTCCGGGTGCAGCCGCTCGTACTCGGCGTAGAGCCCGGCCTGCCGGTAGCCGAAGACCCCGAAGGTGCCGATCGTGACCGTGGTCCTGCCGCCGTGTCCGCCGCCGCTGCCTCCGCCTCCGCCGCCGGCGGCGCGCGGCGCGCGCCCGCCGGGCGCGCCCCCGTCCTCGGCGCAGCCGCCGCACACCCCGGCGCCCAGCAGCAGAAGCGCCACCGCGGCCGCCACCGTGCGCCATCGCCGCCCGCGCCCGGCCGCCGCACCGCGGCCCTCGTGCCCCGTCCGCCCGGTCACGGCCCTCCGTCAGATGCCATGGCGCACCGGCCCGTACACCGCCCGGCCGCGCCGCCCACCACTGCGACACCTGAGCCTTCCCCCGCACACGCCGCGAACTCTCCCGGCCCGCGCCGCGCTCACCCCTAGGCACTACAGGCGGACACCGGGCGGCGGCAAGGGAGTTGGGGGACAACGACAAGGGCCCCGGTCCGCTTCCGCGGACCGGGGCCCTTCATCAGGGTGAGTAACGGGACTCGAACCAGATCCTTGACCCCGATTTTACGTGCAGTGATTCAGGGAATCGGGACATATGGGGGCGGTTCGATGCCAGTGCAGGCCGCTGAACCCCCGTCAGCGCTGCGTGGTGCTCCCATGGGAGCACGCCCATTCGGGGGTGCGGCTGCGCTCGGGGCAGGTGAGTGCAGAACGGCCCAATGGCGACGCGTGGGAGCCCGGCCTGTCATCGGCTCAGGGAGCGCTCGGCGACGTGCGCGACCCGGTCCTCGAACACCTTTGCTGCGTCCGGCGTGATCGTTTTGAGGGCGACCATGCTGGTGAGGATGACGTCGCAGAGTTCGGTCTGTACGTCGTCCCAGGTGTGGCTGTTGCCCTTGCGGGGGTTGGAGCCGGTGACGCCGTGGATGGCTTCGGCGACTTCGCCGGCCTCCTCGCTGATCTTCAGAACGCGCAGCAGGCGGGCCATGTCCGGTGGCACGGTGCTCTCGGAGTCGAGCCATTCGACGAGCTGCTCGACGGTGTCCCAGGTTTCTTGCACGGGTGCTCCGGTTCTGTGTGCGGTGGTGGCGGTCACGTGCGGTCGGCGGGGCTGGTGGTGACGCTACCGGGGGAGGGCGGGGCGGCGGAGGCGATCTGTTCAGCTGCCTCCTCGGGGGTGGATTCTGTGGTGTTCACGGCGAGTACGGGTACGCCCATGCCGCGGAGCACTTCGGTCGCGCGCTGGTACAGCTCGTTCTCGCGGGCCGGTACCTGCGGGTCCCGTTCGAAGCGGTGGTGCGCTCCTCGGGCTGCGAGCCTGCCCGCGATCGTCTGCGCGTCAGCGGTGAGGATCACGGCCAGGTGCGGCAGCAGAACGTCGGCGTTGAGGTCGAGAAGGAATCGCTCGGGCACGTGGTCGAGGCGTTGCACGACGAGGGTGGATGCGAGGTAGCGGTCGCACAGGACGGTGTCGCCGTGGTCGAGGCGGGGGCGTATCTCGGTGCGCAGGTGCTCGTATCGGTCGGCGGCGACCAGGCAGGCGAGCGCGTGGCCGTGGATGCGGTCGGCGTGGGCGCGGGTGAAGCGGCCGAGTGGGCTGTTGGACGGTTCGGTGGTGGTGTGGACCGGGCGGCCGCGCCGGCGCAGCAGCTCGGCGAGTGCGGTGAGGGTTGTGGACTTTCCGACGCCGCCGGGGCCGTCGAGGGTGATGAAGATGCCCGTGGGGTTGGTCATGCCGCTGTCCCTTTCGGGTGGGTGCGGGCGTGCTGCTCGCGGGCGAGCTCGGCGAGGGCGGCACGGAGCGCGGGTAGGGGGACGCCGCCGAACTGGATGCCGACGGAGAAGTTGAATTCGTCGCGGTCGTGCAGGGAGGTGTCGGCGCCCTGGTCGGTGAGGTCGACGTCGGCGTATGTGAGGAGGGCCTCGGGGGTGTGGCCGGCGGTGGTGAGGTGTTGCCATACGGGGGTGCCGGGGTAGGGGCGGAACTCGAAGACGGAGGCGCGGAAGCGGCCCGGCAGGGTGTCGGAGAGGTGCCACAGGCGGTGGATGTGGCGCATGGTGGCGTTGAGGTCGTCGGGCTGCTCGCCGGGGTAGCCGAGGATGAAGTAGCCCTTCACGTTGATGCCGCGTTCGAGGAGTCGGTGGGTGACGGTCTCGGTCATGGCGGCGGTGATGCGTTTGTCCATGGCGTGGAGGATGTGGTCGCTTCCGGACTCGATGCCGAGAGCGACTTCGCGTAAGCCGTTGCGGGCGAGGGTGTCGAGCAGGGCGTTGTCGGCCCGGTGCAGGACGTTGATCCGGCCGGTCGCGTCCCACGCGTAACGGTCGCCGATCCGGTGCTCGGTGAATGCCTGCATGGCGGGGCGGATGATGCGGGCGGCGCCGAGGAAGAGGTCGTCGACGAACCGGAAGGCTGTCACTGCGGACTGGGTGTGCAGCTGGTCGAGTTCGGCGACGATGTTCTCGGGCGAGCGGGTTCGGATGGTGATGTCGGGGTTCGCTGAGACGGCGGCGCCGCAGAACCCGCAGTCGTAGGGGCAGCCGCGCGAGCCGACGATGTTCGCCTCGGTACGGCCGTCATCGGCCCGGTACGGGTCCTGGGTGAGGTACGCGCGGTCGACGAACGGCAGCTTGTCGACGTGGGGCGCGAGCCACTGCGTGCGGTCTGTGCCGGTGGCGATCCCGGTTGCGGTGGTGCCGAGCAGGCGGTCGCGCCACATCACTCCGGGCAGCTCGGCCCGGCGCTTTTCGTCGTCGAGGAGCGCGGCGACGCGGGTTTCGCCCTCGCCGAGGACCAGGGCGTTCAGGCGGGACATGCGGGGGTCGGTGAGGATGCGCTGGGGCATGGCCTTGGCGTGGTGTCCGCCGGCCATGAGCGCGATGCCGTTGTCGAGGCCGGCGGCGATGCGGGCCGATAACTCGTAGGTGGGGGCGAGCAGGTTCATACCCACCCAGCGCGGGCGGGCGGTGTTGATGATGGCGAGGGCCTGGTCGAGGCCGAGGCCGTGCGCTTCGGCGTCGAGAACCCCGACGTTGTGCCCGGCGCGGGCGGCGTAGGTGGCGATGTAGGCCAGGCCCAGCACGGGCAGCGTGTAGTCGTTCACCCGCGGCCGCAGCGCGTAGTCGCGCAGCGGGGCGTTGACGAACAAGGCGTCGAGCGGCCGGGACGGGTCGGCACCGGCGATGAGGTCAGGTGCGGTCGGTTGGTGCTCCATTGTGCTCGGCTGTGCGGGCATGAGTCCCCCAGGCGAGAGTGAACAGCGTCAGGGCATGGAGCTGCGGGCGGTCGGGCGCGAAACGCTGCCAGGCGGCGGCGAACGCGCGCTCGCCCTCGGGCAGGGGCACACCGGGAGCTGCGCGGCGGGCCCAGGTGCGCACGGCGAGGTCGCCGTGCGGGTAGACGGAGAAGTCCCCGGTGAAGTCCGCGGCAGCGGCCGAAGCGGTCCACGGTCCCACGCGGGGGATGGCATCGAGGGCCTTGACGAGATCGTCGGCGTCGAGTGCGGACCATGCGTCGGCGTGCTGCTGGTAGGCCGCGGCGGCGGCCTGCAAGGCGGTGTGGTGGAACGCGGCACCGGTCCGGCGGAACGCCTCGTCGGGCAGAGCGAGAACGACCTCGGGGGGCGGTGCCAGTGCGACGGGCCCGTGCGGGGTGTCGCGCGTGCCGTGGGCGGCGCACCACTTGAGGTAGAGGGCGCGGGCCTGAGCGGCGCGTACGACCTGCCGGAGGATGGCTGTGGTAATGGCGTCCCACAGGCACGGATTCGGCAGACGCACGACCGTGCCGAGGCTGGTCAAGGCGTCGTGCAACGGCTTGGGCGCGGTCGTGGGCAGGTCGTCGGCGGGGGTGCGGTCGATGCGCGGTGGTGCGTCGGTTGTCTTGCCCAGGGGGAGCAGGGTGAGGTCTGTCCCGGTCCAGTGGGCGGACCACACGGCATTGCGCGCCAGGATGACGCGGGTTGTGCTGCTGTGCGTGTCGGGTGTCCATGCCGGGTGGTCAGTGATGAGCGTTGTCACGGCGTCCCCTGGTTCCTCTGGTGAGTGGTGGCCCAGGATCGTAGGGGCACGGCGAGGCGTGCCTGCGAGTTTCGGCCGGAACTGCCCCACCTGCCTTGAGCCTTGCTGCTGTCGGCGGGTGGGGCGGAACGGTGCCCAGTAGGGTCGCACGCGAGCGGGCCGGCCCGGGGGTGTCACATATTCCGGGGCGGCTCGCTTGCTAGTTGAGCCGCCATCTTTGGCGGACGCTCGTGGTCCCCCATCGGATGGTCCCGGCCTTCACGGCGGCCTCGACGAACCGGCCCCACTCCTCTTGGGTCCGGTTGCTCCGGGACGGCTCGAACCCGACCATCAGACGGACGGGGCCGCCGTCGGCGACGTGCTGCAACCAGGCTCGACCGGGGTCAGGGACGCACATGCGCCAATCCTTGTCGCCGTAGTCGAGCGAGGCGACTCCCCGGTGCACAGACAGCCGCGGCCCCACGTTGATCGGTTCCTCGCCGACCGGGCCCAGGTTGAGGCACGCCGCCAGGGCGCGCATGCCCGCGTCGATCCATTCAAGCGTTTCGCCGGGGCGGCGTGGCGGGGTGTGGGTCATGAGGAGCTGTGCCACGGTGCCGGCGTCGCCGTGGTGGAGGCCGACCGTGTAGGTGATGTCAGCCAGGAAGGCGAGGCCGGGCGTGACCCGCACAGGCGAAGTCGTAGTCTGGATAGGCGAGTTCACGGACCTTTCGCCTCTGCCCCGGGCGCGCGTCACCATGAGCGCCCCCGGCGCTCGCGGTTGAGCACCACTACCCGAGCCCGCAATCGGTCCTGAGCGTTGGCGGGACGGTAGGCCGACGTGTGCCAGGGCTCCCCTCCGTCCAGAGGGCGAAGCGTCACCTCGTGGCCGTCCCACCCGATCGCCTTGCCCACACGGTCACGGCTGGTGTCTGTAACCAACTCGCCCGGCTGCGGAGCCCACTTCGGCGCTTCCGCAGCCTCTTGGATGTTCCGCTCGGCTGCGCCGTCCCGGTCGACGATGAATCCCGTCTGGCGATCAGCACTCGTTGCCTGCCGGTCGGGTCCGCTGACCGTGTGCTCCTCCCGCAGCGCCTTCGAGCGTGAGTGAACGGTCTCACCGCTGTTCACCGCTTCGTGTGCTCTTGGCACCGACGGGCAAGGGGGCGAGGTGGCCCGTCGATCTCCACGATTCATGCGCATGGCCTCAGCCAACACGTATCAGGCGTTGAAGTCGGGAGCCTGGCAGGGGGCCATGGATGGGGCGAGTATGGGGGCCAGTTGGAGAAAGGGGAGACACGGTGAGCGATGAACTGCTAGGGGAGCTGGTCCAACGACTGAGGGGCCAGCGCCTATGGACACAGCAGGACGTCGCGGACGAGTACAACGCCGTTGAAGGCCGGGATGCCATGACCGGCAAGGAGATCGGGCGATATGAGCGGGAGCAGCGCATCCCCAGCCGGTACACCTGTCGCCACCTCGCGACTGTCTTCGGCGTCCCCTCAGAGCTGGTGGAGCGCGCTGCGGCAGTCAGTCGGCGGCACCGGAGGGAAGCCAGCCGCAGGGCTGGCCCCCGTGAACAGGAGAGGAACCTTGCTTTCGAACCACCTTCCATGCCTACTCTGTTCGAGGGTTGTGTTCACGACGGCATGCCGGGGTCGAGGGCTGAGAATGCACTGAGCTTGCATCCGGATGATCCGGCACTCCGCTATCCGGCCTCCGTGCTCTCCGCCCTCGAAACCGTGACGGGCTTAGCGGAGGACGATGTGCTACGGCGTGAGCTTATGGGGCAACTGCCATTTCTCTTGACGGCTTTGCATGAGCCTACACGGAACTGGCTTCTTGCTGTTCTTGAACTGCCGTCTCCCAGTTCGGAGGGCCGGAGGGTGAGCAAAGCAAGGATCGAGCAAATCCGAACCGTGATCAATACTTTTGCTGAGGCAGACGCGCAGCAAGGCGGCGGGCACGGCCGTCAGGCGTTGGCACAGTACTTGCGGACCACAGTCCTGCCTCTCCTGCGGGCCGAGTCCAACGAACATGTTCAGCGAGCTCTGTTCGACTTGGCGGGCGAGCAGGCGCAGCTGATCGGCTGGATGTCTTACGACACCGGACATCATGGTTTAGCGCAGCGTTATCTTTTGCAAGCTCTGCGGTTCAGTGAAGAGGCACAGAACCCGGTACTCGGCGCCCACACCATGGCCACACTGTCCCATTTGGCCGGGACGTTGGGGCATGCCGACGAGGGTGTGCAGCTTGCCAAAACTGGACAGATCGCCTTGCGTGGCGCATCAAATGCCATGTACGCGGACTTGGCGGTCCTGGAAGCCCGCTCGTACGCGATGCAGGGGCTCAGCAGGAAGGCCGCAGAGGCGGTCATCCGGGCAGAGAATGCCCTGCACGATGTGGTGACGGAGAACGAGCCTCCCGAGATGCGGTTCATCGATCACGCCTACATTGCCGGGGAGATCGCAAATACGCTGATTCTGCTGGGAGACCCGTTGCGAGCCATCGATTTTGCTGACCAGTCAATCGACGCCAGCCTGTCTCAAGGGCGTGCCCGCAGAGGCGCGTTGAGCAACATTGCCCTAGCGCGTGCGCACTTGGCGGTTCGTGACATCGATGGCGCCTGCTTGGCTGGTGGCGAAGCCTTGCGGCTGAGTGGCGAAGTGGACTCTGCTCGGACAGCAGAGGCTCTGCGAGATCTCCGGGCCAGGATGGCCAAGTTCGGAGATGTAAGGCCGGTGCGTGAGTTGGTCGAGCTGATGGAGGACACCTGATTAAAACGAAAAACGCGCTCGTGCATCGGCTGAGTGGCCGATGCACGAGCGCGTTGGTTCAGTGGGTGGCCGTAGCTTGCCAGGCGGAGACGAGTAGGCCGGCAACGGCGAGGAGGGCGGCGAGGGAGGGGAGGGGCCAGCGGGCGCGTTCGAGTCCGTCGAGCCGGGTTTCATGGTCGGCGAGCTGCTTGTCGGTCTGGTCGCTGCGCTGGACGAGCAGAGCGAGCGAGCCGTCGACGCGCGCGAACCCCACCTCTACGACCGCCCGTAGCCGTTCGAGTTCGAGTGCGACCGCGGCCGGGTCGTGCGGGGCGGGTTCGGTCACAGACTGCCCCCGCCGGTCCGGTCGAGTGGGGTCTGCTCGTCGACGAGGCCGAGGCCGACGCGGTCGAGCAGGGCCTCGACAGCGGGCAGGGCCATCACGCGGGAGAGACCGCCGGCGACGGCGAGGGCACCCGCGACCCACGGCAGGGACGCGGGGATGCCAGACGCGGCGACGATGGCTGGCAGTGCGACGGCCAGGGCGACCGCGGTCTGCACGATGGTGCGCACGGTGCGCCTGTTGGCGGGGGTCATGAGTTCCTCTCTCAGGGGGCGGTGACGGCCGCGGTGCGGTGGCAGCCGGCGGACGGGGTCAGACCTTGGGTACACGGAGTGCCTCCCAGGTGACGCGGCCGGGCCAGCCGTCCGCGTCGGCGCCGGTGAATCCCTGCTTGCGCTGCCAACGGGCGTAGCTGCGCAGGTCGGCGACGGTCCACTGAGGGCCAGGGCCCTCGGCGTAGGCGGAGCACCCCTCGTCGACGAGGCGGCGGCCCATCGCGGTGACGATCGGCGCACGCGGGTAGCGCTTGAAGAAGTCACGGCCGGGGAACGGCTCGAACTCCGGCTGCTGCACAGGCTCGTCGGGCTTGTGGCCGAGGCGGCGGTCGATCCGCTCGCGCATTGTCTGCATCGAGAACCCGCGCGGGTCGATCTTGTCGGCGGTCCACTCGCGGTGGCCGATCACGCTCGCCGCACTCCAGCCGTAGGCGCGGCAGATCGCGGCGGCGGCGCGCTCGATCGCGTCGAGCTGCGCCTCGGGCCACGGATCATTGCCGGTGCCCAGGTTCACGCACTCGAAGCCGTAGAAGCGGGCGTTGCCGTCGGTGTTGTTGGCGGACGGCTCCGGGGCCGGGCGCTCGGCGATCACGGCGTCGAGCACTGCGCGGTCGCCGCTCCCAGCGTGGTTGGAGCGGCCCGCGCTGATCAGGTAGACGGTGCCGTCCTTGGCGATCACGCCATGGCACAGCGGGCCGGGGAGCGCGGCGTAGCCGTCGTAGCACAGCTCCACCGAGGACTCAGTGCCGCTCGACACGGTGTGGTGGATGACCACGCCATTGATCGGCCCCCACCCGGCACCGCGGGTGCCGCGGTCACGGGTGCGCCAGTTGCCGTACTCGACGACGCGGCAGCCCTCGGCACGCAGTGCGGCGGCGAGGCGGTCGGGGGACAGGGGGTTTGCCATAGGGGTGTCTCCTGACATGAAGAAGGCCCCGGCCATGGGCACGGGGCGTCGGGGCAGTGCGGGGTAGAGCGGGGATCACATGGGCGTCTTGGTCTCGCTCACCAGGGATGCAGCGATGTTGTACGCGCGGTTGGTGGGAAGGGCTGCGACGAACGCCTCGACGGCGGCCTTCAGCGCAGCCTCGCTCTCCTGGGGCGTGAGGTAGACGCCCGATGCGAACGCCCTGACGGGCATGCCGTGCTTGATGATGGCCGTGTGCGGGTCCTTTTCCTCGTTGCCCTGCGACACGGTGACCTCGGCGCGGATGATCTCTGTCATGGGATGTGTTCCTTTCTTTCTGCTGATTTCAGGTAGGGGAAACGCCCCGGTGCGGGGCGGGTAAGGGTGACGGATGGCCGACGGGATCAGCCGAGGCCGGCCCAATAGCAGGTGGATGCCTCGGCCATGTCGGCGAGCGTGAGCTGCTCGGGCAGGGATGTGACGGTGGCGGATGACGTCTGGAGCCATCGATGGACGCCGTTCGCGTCGGCGGCGCGGGCCCCTGAAATGGTGGAGTTTCCGGCCCAGTTCGCGGCGGCGAGGAACGGTACGGCCGTGCCGGTGCCCTTGATCAGAATGGCGACGTAGTAGCTGCCCGGGGCAAGGCTGACCGGAGTGGGCAGCGCGACGGGTGCGAGCTGACCACCGATGTTGTGCGTCTCCGGCAGAGCCGCGGCAGAGGACGCCGTTGAGGTGACACGCTTCAAGTCCTTGTCGTAGATACCGAAGTACGCGGCGGTCACTGTTGAGTTGGGCTTGTCGTAGCCCATCACGTGAACGACAGCCTTGCTGATCGTGGCGGCCATCCGGAGCGGCACACCCACGAGGTACAGGCGGCCGGCCTCGCTCGGCGCGTCGCCCGGGGTACGTGATCCGGCATGCAGGTCGTACGCCCACGCGCGCAGCCCGTAGTCGTCGGGCATCCACGTCCCCGGCAACGACTCGGCCACAGAGGGGAGTTGCGTTGCGGGTACTTTCCCGGAGGCGTCGAGCGCGGCCACACCCCCGGCCGTACCACGGGCGGTGGCGGCGATGGCACCTACCTGGGCGGCGGTGTGGGCGTGGGCGGCCGGTGCTGCGCCGATGTCGGCCACGGTGAGCTTCACGGCCCCCGTGTACCCGTTGACGGACTCGACCGCGCCCCCGGCCGATGCCGGGAGCTGTGAGGCCGGCACTTTCCCCGACGCGTCGAGCTGGGCAACGCCCCCGGCTGTACCGGCCGCAGTGGCGGGGATGGCCTCAACGTCGCTTGCGGTGAGCTTGATTGCGGCGGCGGAGACGCCGTTGACGGACTGGACGAGGCCGGGTGTGCCCGGGGGGCCGGCGGGGCCGGGGTCGCCTTTGGGGCCGGTTGCGCCGCGGGGGCCGGTCAGTGATGCGAGCCAGTCTGCCGGGGTGCCGCTGAAGCCCTCGGCCGCCGCCACTTCGTAGGCCGAGGCGCCGCGGTCGCCGCGGGGGCCGGGCGGGCCCTCGACGGCCACGTAGTTGGGTTTCGTGGGGTCGGTGGGCGCGATGTCGGCGAGGTCGACCCGCGCCTGCTTGGCGGGCAGCAGCAGCTGATACGTGCGGCCGGCGGGGATTCCGGCGAGTGCCTCGGTGACGGTGTAGGACCAGCCGGAAGGGTCCATGCCGGGCGCGTCCGTGGCGGGCAGGGTGACCTCGATCTGCCCCTGCGCGTCCAGCTGCGCGAGCACGGGCCCGCCGAGGATCACATCGGCTTCGGGGAAGGTGAGTTGTGCCGGGGCACGGAAGGTGACGGAACCGCTGAGGGGATGGCCGTCCGGGCTGAGGAACCGGCCGCGCACGGTCACGGTGGGGATGGTGTCGGGCAGCACGGGAAAGGGGTGCTCCTTACTCGTCGACGCGACGCAGGCCGGGCGCCGGCGGGGGCTCGGGGACGGATTCCGCGGACGCTGCGGGCGCCTCGGCGGCCGGGGCAGCCACGGGCGTTCGCTGGGGCGGGCGTGGCACCTCGTCGCGGGTGTGGGTATGGCGCTGCAAGGCGGAGTACAGGCGCGTCTCGATGTACTGGTTGGCCTCGTGGTTACGGTGGTCGACAGTCCATGTGACCCATTGCATGTACTCGACGTCGTGCAGGGGCTGCACGACGCGCTTGTACATCCACGTGTCGGCCGGCACGTCGTACTCGGCCACCGTCACCGGGTGGTCGGTGCCGTCCGGCCGCATGGTGATCTTGACCTGCCCGCCGCGGCTGGCAAAGGTGTACAGCTGAATCTCGGCGACAGCGTGTGTCGCAGGCGCAGCCCCCGACCATGCCGATTGATAGATGGCAAGGTCACTGTCCTGCCGCTTGGTGGGGTGCAGTTGAAGAGGCAGCACCGGGCGGCCGAGGAACCGGTCGCAGAGCGCGTCATCCATCATCAGCACGCCAGCGGGTGAGCCGGTATCCCGCGCCCACATGCGCCACATCTGGTCACCGTCGTTGACGTCGTCGCCGATGGTGATCGCTCGGGTGCCGTCGTCGCGGCGCAGGAAGATCCCCCAGTCGCCTTGCGGTGTCTGTCCCACGGAGAAGGTGGCGTTGCCGTTCGGCGCCCGGGCGATGAGCTGTCCGCCCTCGCCGATGACGATGTCCCCGTGCAAAATCTTGTCGAGCGCTGGCCGCATCTGCGCACGGCCAGCCAACTCGCGTACCTGCCTTTCCAACTCCCTGATGCGGTCGAGGAGGTCGAGGGGAATGGCAGCCATCAGGCGGTCTCCAAGCTCAGGCGGGCGGTCTCGGCGCGGCCGCGTTCGGGCGGGGTGATGGCGAGCCCGACGATGCGGTACCGGGCGTCGAGGCCCTCGGGCCACCACAGGTCACGGATGCGCAGCCGGACGGTGGCGCCGAGCAGCGCGGGCGTGATCGATCCGTCCATGCGCACGGTGATCTCGGGGATCGTCAGTGGCGTACGGGCGCGGGCGTGGTCGGCGCGTGCATGGGCGTCGAGCACGCTCGGGGTGATGACGGTCGAATAGTCCGAGGATCCGTCGAGGCGGGGCCAGCCGGCGGTGATGGCTGTGTCGTCGACGAGCAGTTCGGACAGGAGTGGCACTGACTCTTCGGTCTGGTTCTGGTTGGTGCTGGCACCCCTGCTCTGCCATGTGTTGGCCTGCACGGTCGCGTCGACGGGCCACGTGTAGGACAGGACGGGGCCGGGGTGGTCGAGGACGATGTCGGCCGTGCCGGTCCGGATGACCGGTGTGCCGAGCTGGAGTTCTTTGACGCGCCGCCCGGAGGCCGGATCACGGTAGGCGGCGATGCGCCACTCGAACCCGCCCTCGACAGCGGCGAGTTGGGAGATCAGGTCGCGGATGCGGGGCAGGTCGTAGCGGGAGTAGGTACGGTCGCGGAGCACGCCGGAGGGGGCGCCGGAGTAGGTGATCCCGATGTCCCCGCCGGGCGTGCCCTGCACGTAGGAGATCAGGCCCCGCACGATGTCGTACTGATCCGTCCGCGCGGCGGTGTGCGTGTCGGTGAGCATCCGGTGGTCGAGGTACGAGTCGAACGTCGCTGCCTGCACCTGCACTTGGAGCTCGCCGCGGGTGCTGCTGGTGATGCGCGCGGTCCACAGGATGCCGCCCCACCAGACCTCAAGCCCGCGCTCGACCCACACCGCGGTACGGCCCGGCAGCAGCGCGCGCCGGATGCGCGCGGCAGTCTGCGCGTTGGGTACGGGGATGGTGGCCGACATGCTGCCGGTCTTGCCGATGTAGTCGTCGAGCGCGAGGGACTGCACCGGCACGACGTCGAGCAGCTGATCGGTGCGCAGGTCGCACAGCAGCACCCGGTAGAAGCCGGGGGAAGCCACGTCACCCCCTGGTCAGTCGGTCGTGTAGGTGACGCTGTCGAGGCTGATCCACTGCGGCGGCGACCAGATCTCGTACGTCCGGAGAGTGCCCGTGGGGGTGATCTCGACGCGGCACAGCGACGGACCGCTGCCGGTCAGGTCCCGAGGCGAGGCCCACGCGAATTCCCGCCCGTCGGCGGGCCGGGCGGTAGCGGGGAGAGTAAGGATGGTCGCCCCGTGCGCGATGGTTGCCTCGCTGCGGGTCGGGCCGATACGGCCGCGGAGCATCACCAGGGAACCAATGCGGCGCCATGCGGCGGGCATGCCGTGCCCGGGATTGCCGTAGCCGTCGGCGAGCGCGAGGGGCTGCCATCCGGAGTCGGCCGGGTACGGCTGCCAGGCTGCGGCCGATGCTGACCAGCGTTCGAGGCCGGTGCCGGTGTCGCGGTACTGCCCGTCGTACGCCCCGGCGAAGCTGAGGCCCCAGCCGCGGGGGATGATCCCGCCGTAGGCGCTGGTGTAGCGGCGGCGGTCGGCCAGGGCGCGTCTGACGTCGAGGCCGCCGACCCCGGCCGAAGTGCCGGCGGGCACGGTGATGTCCCACAGGCGGAGCGCGGCCGGGGGCAGGGGCGGCGCCGTGGGGGCGGCGGCGGGGGTGCCCTGCACGATCTCCACCGTGGCCGCTGCCTGCCCGCTGGTGTCGTACTGCCCGTCGCGGACCCGCAGCACCACCGAGTCGACCCGCCCGTACTGCGGGTCGCCATCGGCAACGGTGAGGGTTTCCGGGGCGGTGACGGTGACGGGGTAGGCGCCCTGTGCGGTGGTGCCCTGGACGATGGCGCGGCCGGTGCTGATCTGCACCTGCATTGGGCCGACACCGGACGCGGCGAGCGGGGTTCCGCCGGCGATCACGCCGTCGCGGCTGGTGAGTTCGGCCTCGGGCGCCATGGTCCCGAGCGGGGCGAGGCGGGTGTCGGCGCGGGTCTGCCCGGTGGGCGGAAGCCACGCGGCACGTACGGTCACAGCGGGATGTCTCCTTCTACCAGTAGGCCGAGCGCCAGCGGACGGCACAGGCGGCACGGGGGTCGGATGAGCCGGGCGCGGCACGGAACGCGAGATTGCTGGTCCCGGGTGGGAGAGTGAACGTGCCCTCGGGCACGCTGCGCGCGGTCACGGTGTAGAGGCGCGACGCAGACCCGTTGAGCGTGACCGTGCCGGCGGCGGTGTCGACGGTCAGCTCGTCGTCGGCCCCGAGCGCGATGTCGTACTCGATCGCCTCACCGCTGTCGACATCGGTCAGCGACGGCAGGTCAAGGGGCCCCCGGAAGACAATCACGGGATGCGCCGGGGCGTCGCCGGTATTGAGCGCGGTGAGAGATCCGGACGAGCCGGGGGCGCCGAAACCCAGCGGGTACGCGAGGCCCTCCGGGCCGGGGTCGAGGTGCCAGTCGAGGCCGGCCTCGGGCATCGGCAGGTGCGCCTCGGCGCGCTGCTCGACGACCTCGTACCGGCGCGGGTCACTCGCCTCGAACTGGAGCGCTGCGCCGGTCACAGTGCCGATGCGGTATCCGTCGGTGCCCACGGGCACGCTGCGGCGCAGGCAGCGGGCCCAGCACATCAGGGGCGGCGCGTCGTCGAGACGGATCATGAGCGGTATTTGGGCGTCACCGATCGCGGTCGCGGCCGCCAACTTCCTTACGGCGGTGCTCATGCGGCCGGGGTCGGTGCGGATCACGATGCCGTCGAGGGTGATCGTGCGGGGCTGTGCAAGCAGTCTGCCGGGGAACGCGCCGTGGGCGTCGGCGCGCGGGACGGTGCCGGAGTCGAGGGCGGGGGAGTCCTCCCAGCCGGTGAGCTGCTGCCAGCCGTAGGCGGTGCCGGGGCCGAGCAGCAGCTCGCCGAACTGGATGTGCCCGGGGGTGGTGACGCGGTCGCCGGCAGGCATGGCCTCACCCCCGCATCTTCATGTGCCACGCGAGTGCAGCGGCGGTCTGGTCGGCGGTTGTGTCGCCCTGGTGCCAGTTCTCGATGTGGACGGCCGGGCCCCAACTCCCGCCGCCCACCTTGCCCGTGGCGGGCGCACCGGTGGTGGCGAACTGCGCTGCGGGGACGGTGACCAGATTGCGCATGGTGCGGTCTACCGCGGGGGCGCCGGCCTTGATGCCCTCGACGACACCGGCTGGAATGAAGCGGCCGATCTGGTCGCGCATCACACGCGACGGGCTATGGATTCCGAGTGCTTTGGCGATCGGTCCCGGAATCATGTCCCGCGCCCATGACATCAGTTTCGACCGGAGCCACGATCCCATGGATTTGATTCCGTTCCACAGGCCGCTGATCAGGTCAACTCCCTTGCTGTACAGCATGCTGCCGAAGTTGCCGAAGAATCCGACGATGCGGCCGGGGAGGCCGCGCACGTAGTCGAGCATGGCGCCCGCCACGCGGGCCGTGCCGTCCTTGATGGATGACCAGTGGCGGATGATCAGCCCGACGAGCGGCCAGTCGAGGAAGAAGCTGACGATCCGGCCCGGGATTCCCCGGACCCAGTCCACAACAGCGTTCCAGACGCGGACGGTGCCGGATCGGATGGAGTCCCAATGGCCGATGATGATGCCAACGAGGGTGAAATTCAGGAACAGATCGAGCAGGGCCTGCGCAACGCCCTTGATTTTGCCCCAGACCCAATCCCACGCCGCCACCGTCGCGTTCTTGACCGTGTCCCAGTTGGCGACCACCAGTGCGACGAGACCGGCGATTGCGGCTGTGATCCAGCCGACCGGGCCCATAGCGATCACCCATGCCGCAGCCATGCGCGCGGCCTGCACGAGCGCCTGCGCGCCCATCATCACCCACGCGCCCACCACACGCAGCGCGGCGGCGCCGGCCGCGGCACCCTGCGCCGCCCAGCCACCGATGATCAGCGCGTTGGTGGCCAGGAAGCGGGCACCCGCCGTGACACCGGCGGCGGCCTGCGTGGCCCACCCCGTCACGACGGCAACCGTGGTGGTAGCGGCTTGTGTGGCCAGCTGGATCAGCGTGGGTAGCATCACCAGCGTGATCACCCCGGCAGCGACTGTGAGCGCTGTCGAGTGCTCCGAGATGAACGACGACGCAGCCGCAAACGCTGCGCCGAGGCCGCCCGCACCGACCCAGTCGGCGAGCTTCTCAATGACCGGAATCACTTTGCCGCCGATGACCGCGACGGCCTTCTGCTCAAGGGCCCGCTTGAAAACCTCGATCTTCGTCGCGGCGTTGTCCCGCATCGCGTCACCCGCACCGTCCGCAGCGCCCTTGATGTCCCCCAGCGCCTCAACAGCGCTGGACGGATCGAGGGAGTACAGCGCGTTTCCCAAGTCCTCGGCTTTCGTGCCGAAAAGCTCGGTCGCGATCGCATTGCGCTTCACGGGGTCCTCGACGGCCCTCAAAGTGTCGAGCGTCTTGTCGAGCGCGCCGTTCGCGCTGCTGCCACCCTTGCCGATGGCAGCAAACATGGCGTCGGCGTTGAGGCCGAGTTTCTCGAACCCGCCCCGTACCTTGTCCGATCCGGCGACAGCCTCGATCGAGAATTCCTTGATGGCGTCGGCGACCACGTCGGCATCGCGGGCACCGCCTTGCAGACCCTGTTGGATAAGGCCCATGGCGGCTTGTCCGTCAAGGCCCATGTTTCGGAACTGTGTTGAGTATTCGGTGAACGTGTCGAGCAGGTCTTCGGCTGCGTTCCCGCCTCGTTGTGTGCCGCGGACAAGGACGTCCATGGCCTCATCCGCGCTCTGGGCCACGCCAGTGCGCATCATCTGCCCGACTGCCCGCGTCACCGCGGACACGTCCTCGCCCATGACGGAAGCGGTGTCCGCGACGCGCCGCCCCATGGTCTGAATCTGCGCCTCGGTCGCCTCGGGCGGGAGGAGACCGCCGCGGGCGATCCCCTTCATGATCTCGGCACCGTCCTCGACCGACTCGACCACGGCCGAGGAATAGAGGGCGCCAGCGGCCTTGCCGTACGCAGCCGCAACCGGGCCCGAACTGCCCAGCTGCGCTTGCAGCTTGCCCTGCAACTTGCTTTGGTCGAGGGCCTGCCCGATCCCGCCGACCAGCGCGATGCCTATCCCGATCCCGAGCGCGGCCGCCCCGATCGCCTTGATCCCCTTCTCCAGCAGCTCCCGGGCCTTGCCGCTGCCCTGGTCGGCTCCCTCGGCGACACCGTCGCCGAGCTGCCGCCCGGCCTGCTGCCCGGACCGCCCAGCCGTGGTGGCCATCTGGTCGCCGCCGGCGCGCACTCGGCCCTCGGCCCGCTGCATCCCCGCCGCGACCGCGGAATCGTCCACGCTCACGGTGGCGGCGAGCTCACCCACGCGCAGCGCCATCGGCTCATCACCTCCGGGAAGTCGGCACCCCTGCCGGGGCGTTGGGTTCGGGTGAGGGTGTGAGTACGCGGGCGAGCCGTGACTCGGCCGACAGAAGCGCGAGGATGCGGACGCGGAGCCAGCGCCAGGAGCGGGCGCGCAGGAGGGCCCGGTCGCCGAGATCGATGCCGTAGACCTCGTGCAGATCGGCCTCGACGAGAGGCCACTCGGTCAGGATCTGCGCCCAGGTCAGCGCTGGCGCTTCTGGCTGCCCCTGGCGGGGGCGGGTGCTACCGGGCGGGTACTCGTACCACTCGTAGAGCCCCGAGACCTCGTCGAACTCGCCGCAGCCGATGGCGGGTTGCGGCGGGCCTGACGGTTCGGGGCCATCCGAGAAGGGTCGCCGCCGCTGTTCCAGTAGCGTTCTGCGGCGGCCTTGTCCTGACTGATCCACACCATCGTGGTGATCGCGCTGTGCTTGAGCGCCGGCCACGGCACGCCGTCGGCGACCATCTCGGCGTGAGCGGAGCCGAGGACGTCGGCATACAGATCCCGCTCGGCTGCGTCGGCGAGGATCTGCTCGTCTGCCCGCCCGCCGTCCGCTGCGACCGCGGCGGCGTGCACAATCGCTTGTGTGCGCAGCCCGACCTCGGCGGATGGGGCGGGTACGCGGTACACGCGGCCGGCGATCGGCAGGTGCAGGGACTCGTCGAGCAGCTCGTCGAGCGCCTCGAACGCCATCAGCTACCACCCCCCGCGATCGGCTTCGGCGGCGTGGCTGGCGCCGGGTTGGTGATCGGCTTCAACGGCCCGGACCCGGTAAACGTGATCTTGATGGTGTCGACCTCGTCGGGGCCGCCCCCTTCGGGCTCCCACGTCACCAGGGCAACGCCCTCGTACGCCTCATCGGCGCCGGTCCGGTCGTAGTAGCGGACGTTCACGTACGACGCAGCGCCGAAGGACAGCGAAGCCTTACGGATGAACTCCTGGGTCGCGTTGAAAGCGCCGGTCACAGGGTGCGCGCGGTGCGCGATCGTCGTCTCGATCGACCACGCGAGCATGGTCACAGCCTGTTCGGACCACCCCTCGGCGTCATACGTGGTGACGTCCTGCTGCGTCGGCTCAACCTTCGGGGCGAACTCGGTGATCCCAGGCAGCAGAGTCCAAGCCGGGGTGCCCGTAGTGCTCGTGTTGACTTCCAGTCGGTACCGGCGCGCGAGCGCGGTCACCGTCTCGGCCGGCGGCGTCGGTGTAGCCATGCGGTCGGCCTCCTATTCGAGATGAGGGTGCGCGCGGTGCGCACGTATGCGGTAGTTGGAGGTGCGCTCCATGCGGCCGGCCGAGTCGGCGCCGATCGGGGCCCCCGAGACACGGGTGATGAGCTGCACCCGGACAACTCCAAAGAGGTGCGGCCCGGCGCTCTGCAGAACGGAAAACACCAGGTCATCGAGGGTGTCGACCTCGCGCGGGTCTGCCCCTGCGCGGGTGCGCACCTGAACGCCTGTCGTCGTGTCGGTGAGCACGGAGGAGTCGGCGACGACGTAGGCCGAGAGGCAGAGCGCGCGGTCGGGGGCCGGCGGCATGGCAGCGATGGTGATCGCGGTCTCGCCCTCCACGTACATGCCGTCAGGCCGGTACGTGCCGACGCCGACGGCGTCCAGCATGCGGGCGAGACCGTCGAGGAGATCGACGGTGTAGGACACGTCAGCCGCCCAGGGCGCGCCGCACCTGCGCCGCGATCAGCGCCTGCACGGCGCCGCTGGTCTCGGGCAGGACGGATTCGAGGTACTTGGCGGAGCGGCCGGGGGCGTGCCGGGCGGTCATGTCCTCGTGCACGCGCACCGCGTACGGGGTGTCGTACGACACGGCCGCAGTCAGGGTCTGCTCATCGGCGCTCGCGGCGCCGGAGCGTTCGAGGGTGCCCTCGTTGATCGGCACCTTCTTGCGGCTCTCGGCGAGCACGTGCTCGGCGCCGAGCAGCACACCACGGGCGGTGGCGCGCCGGATCACCTCGGTCGCCGCCCGGCCGTTCCACTGAAGCCGTACCGACTGGCTCATTCGCAGGTCACCTCCGTGCAGGCGGGCACCGGCAGGCCCGGGGCGGTGTGGTGGGTAACGGTGATCGCCGTGGTCATGCGCCCGTCGGGCAGGGTGATCCGGGAGCCGGGCGGGCAGTCCAGCACCGGCCCCGCAATGAACGTTGCCGAGGCGGTGACCTGCCGTCCGTCCGGGGCCCGCACCAGCCGCGGGGAGGCATCGACGAGCGCGGGCACGCCAGGGATGGCGTGCCGGTACTGCTGCCCGTACGCGCTCTCACCGGCGTACGGCTCGACGGTGATGCGGTGACGCAGCAGCGCCGGGGGCACCCGGGTCACCATGCGAAGATCCTTCCCGGTTCGAGGCCGGCGCGGCGCAGCACGCGGTCGGCGCGCGGAGCGAGCTCGACGCCCGAGGCACCCGCCGTGCGCGCAGCGCGGCCGGAGAGGCTCACGGGGCCGATGTTGACCGAGTCCCACTGTCCGGCCGCGCCGGTGCCGTCGTCGCCGGTGGCGAGCTGCCACTCGACCTGTGCACACGTGGCATCCGCGAGGACCTGCACGATGAGCGGGTCGAGCGGGTCGCCGTCGCCATCCACGCGGTAGACGGCGGTGAGCAGCGCTGAGTCGATGTCCTCGGCGGCACGGGCGAGCCGCCGCTCGGCGTCCGCCGGGGCGGGCGAGCCGAGCCATGCGGCGAGCTGCTCGGGGGTGGCGTAGACGCGGCGCACCGCACTACTCCTTGACGGGCGCGGTCGGGTTGACCTTGATCCCGCGCCACACGGCCGCTGCTTTGGTCGCCTTCAACACAACGGCGACGGGGCCGAGTTCGACCTCGCCGCGCTTGACGGCCCCGGCGGTGGCAAAGTCCGGCAGCCACTGCCGCACGAGGCCGCCGCCCACGGTCGAGACACCGTGGAAGCCGTCCAGACCAAGGCGGACCGCGTACAGGTCGGTGGTGCCGGTCTTGCCGTCGATGCCGATGACGGGGTCGGCGGTGCCGGCCTTTGCACCCAGGTCGATGAAGGGGATGCCGTTATACGCCTCGACCGTCTGCCCGAACGCGTTCTCGGTACGGCTGTAGTACCCGGCCCGGCGTGCGAGCGAGCGAATGCGGGCGATAGTCTTCTTGTTGCCGAGCAGCGCACTCGGGGTGTCATCGAGCAGTCCGAGGAACTCGTCCAGGCCGTCGATCACGTTGTGCGCGGCGGCCTGATCGGCAGGCGTCGACCAGTCAGCCGCGGCCTTGAACTCCGTTGCGGTGCCGGTGAGTACCTTCGACAAGCCCTCGAAGCCGGTCGCTGTCGACGTGTTCTTGGTGCCGTTGATGACCTGGTCGGAGAAGAACGCCCGCGCCGACTTGACCGTCTGCCCCATCTGAAAAGCGACTTCGTTGGTGGCGGCCGGGCCCAGATTGGACAGGACCCGATCGATCTCGAACGCACCACCCAGCACCGACAGATCGACGGTCGCACGGGTGCGCTTGGCCTGCTCGGTGCCGTACTCGGTCCCGAGCTGACGGAACGCCGCGCCGCGCTCGGAGACGAGACGGGTATAGCCGTAGGTCAGCGTCGCGCCCCCGCCGGCGGGATTCACGACGTCGTCGAAGGTGAGGTTGTCGAGCAGCCAACTCGACTTGCGGAACTCGTCGATGACCTTCAGATCGATGTCGTCCTGTGTGTTCTGTGCTGCGTCGGCAAGAGTGATGGCCATGGGTGGTGCTCCCTAGGGGTCAGGCGCCGCCGAGGCGGGCGGCGATGGCGTCGCGGAGGGTGGCGGGACGGCGATCCCCGGACGGGGCGCCGTTGAACTCGGCACCACCCCGTGCGGGCGCGGCCGGGACTGCGCGGTACAGGTCGGGGTCGGACTCGACCGCGGACGCGATCGCCGACTTCAGCGACTCGGCGAATGTGTCGGTGTCGGGGTCGAGTTGAGCGACAGCGGCGAGGAACGAGCGGGAGTTCAGCAGCCGGTCGGCCCGCGCACCCTGCTCGCCGGCGGCCTTGTAGGCGGCGAGCTCTACACGGGCCGTGCGCAGCTCGGCTGCGGCCTGGTCGAGCTGCTTGTCACGCTCGGCGACCGCTGCGGCGAGCGCGGCCGGGTCCTGCTCGCTGCCCTGGCTGTCGGGGTTGAGCGCCTTGTGTACGGCGGCGAGCGCTGCTTGGAACTGTTCGGCCCGCTCAGCCTCAGGGGTTGCGCGCTGCTGAGCCTCGGCTACCTGCTGTGCGGTGGCCAGATCGGGCGTAGCTGGAGCCGCAGACGAGGCTGTGACTTCGGGCATCTCAGGGCCCGTGGGGTCACTGGCTGTTGCGGTAGTCGTGGCAATGGTGTGAGACATGGGGATAGTCCTCCGGACCGGTGTGAAGGAGAAGGCCAGAGCCGTGGGGCTGTGGTTGTGGGTGGGCAGCGATTGCCTGGTGGCTCACGCGTACGCTCAGTGCAAGTGAGTTCACACCGTGAACAGGGAGAATGCGTGAGCGCCAGTCAGAGTCACGGCAAGTCCTGCGGCTGCACCCGAGATCAGAGCCGTGCGCACGTTGAGATGCTTCGTCGCTGGATGCCGGGTCCCAAGGTCTACGTCCTCGGGGGCCAGCATCCCGGTCAAGTGAAGATCGGATTCACCGAGCGGCCCGTTGCCGACCGCTTTGCTGAGATACAGAACATGTCACCGGTGACCCTGCACCTGCTCGCACAGTTCAAGGGAGGGCGAGACCTTGAGGCTGCGCTGCATCGACGCTTCGCTGATCGCCGCATCGGTGGCGAGTGGTTTGACTTCTCTGGGCTTCATCCCGTCGCAGAGATCATGAAAGCGGTGGTAGGCCTGGACCGTACCGGGTTGTCTCCCCAATCCCCATCGCCCCACCGGAACACCACACGCCCCACGCGTAAGCCCAAAGGCCGTTAGGATCCTTCCCCCTCGGGCAGGGGGCGGGCGACGACGTAGCCGCGCACCCATGCCAGCTGCAACAGGGACCCGGCCGGGTGGGGACAGACCGTCACGGGTCGGCCGCTGCGTGCCGCGTCGCGGCCGTCTTGGTAGGCGCGCACGGCGTCCTCACGGAAACCCATGGCAAAGCCCCTTATCGCTTGCGGCGCTGGTCGTGGGCAGCGCGGCGGGCGGTTTCGGCTGCGTCGCTGGCGACACCGGTCACCTGCTCTGTGAACTCGGCGAGCGTGACTCTCGGCGAGACCTCTTCCCAGAAGCGGCGCAGGTCCTCGCTCGCGCGGGCGTAGGCCACGTGCGCGGGGCCGGAGAAGAGTGAGCGCGGGTCGACGCCGGCGGCCTCGGCCTCGCGGGTGAGCATGTGCCCGCGCGTGGCGTCCTCGGCGGCGAGCCACTGCACATGGACGTGTTCGCGGTACATGGTGCGTATCTCCTTGCGGGTGTACGCGGTCTGCGCCTGCCGCTCGGCGAGTTCCTTCTCGTACGCCCAGCGTTCGGCGGCCGACATGTGCGCGGTGCCGTCCGGACCCCGGGTGATGTCGCGCCCATAGGCGCCCCACCCGTCGGGGGCCGGCCGTGGCTCATGCAGCCGGAGCGGGCCGAGCAGCCGGTCGAGCGCGGCCCGGTTCGCGGCGTAGTCGGCCACCGTCCCGCCCACGGCGGCCGGCGGTGGCGTGACCGGGTAGCGCCGGTCGAACTCCGCGGCAACACGGACATGGTCACGGTCGTCGAGGATGCCGGTACGCATCGCGGCGCCGAGCTGCTCGTCGCTCATCTCCGGCAGGGTCCGGCCGTCGCCGGAGCGCACCCGCGCGGCCTCGACCGCACCCTGCGACGGACGCTCGGTGTTCTTCGGGAGGTTGCCGCCGCCGATCTGCTCACGCTCACGGCGCCGGATCAACTCGGGGTGCGCGGTGAGGTGTTCGCGCTGCCGCTTCTGCCACTGCCGCACCTTGGCCTCGGCCGCGCGCTTCGCGTCCGGATCGGTCGCGGCGGCGGCCCTGTTCTTCCACTTCCTGATGCCGCGCTCTATCGCCCGCTGCCGCTGCGAAGCCTCGTATCCGCCCGGGTCTTGCGAGTGCTCTGCCGGTGCCGTGGTGACACCGGGCAAGTACGCGCTCAGGCTGTGCCGGCAATTGGGGTGCTGGAGTCCGGCCCGCCGCGCTTCGTCGACGCTGCCGGCGATCTGTACCTCGACGGTGCGACCGTCCTCGGTCGCGTGCTCGGCCTCGACCGTCCGCACGCCGTCGGCCCCGTCGAGGGACAGCACCTTGCCCTCCCAGCGGGAGCACAGGGGGCACTCGTGCGGGGCGTTGGAGACGATGACCAGGTCGAGACCGGCCGCGCGCAGACGGTCGCCGTGTGCCTCGACCGCGGCACGCCCCACAGCGGAGCGCACCGCCATCTCGGCATACGACGTCATCGACCACGACCGGCCGGCACGGTCCACGAACGTTTTCAACCCGCGGTCGGCAAACCGCGTCATCGCGGCCTGCGTTGCCTGCCGACGGGTATCGACACCGAGCAGCGGTGTACCGGCGACTTCGGCGACCACCTGCCGGTAACCGTCCTCGACGCCGCGGAGGATCCCACGGTGCGTCTGCTTGACCAGGTCGACGGTCTCGTGCGCGAGGCGATCAACCGCCCGGGCGTTGGGGGTGGATTCGGCGATGCGGCGGGCGTATTCGTCGGCCAGGGCGCCGAGTTCGTCCAGTCCGGCGCGGGAGCCAGCGTTGTACGCCTCGGAGACGGCGTCGAACACTTCAAGGCTGGTCGCCTTGCCGAGTTCCTCGACGACCGACTGCGCGGCCCGGCGTAGCGGCTGGATGTCGGCAAGTTTGGCCACCGCCCATCCGGGGGCCTCAAGGCCGACGGCCAACTGGCGGGCAACGATGCCCAGCAGCCGCGCCTCGGCGTCCGCGTACAAGTCTCGGACACCAGCTGAGAGGGATTCGGCCATTCCCGGGTGAACCAGCACGTGGATCACCTCGGCTCAGAACCCTTGGACGTGCATACAGGGGATGTGGAATGGGGGCGCTGGTGTCGAACAGCTCGGACAGATCTGGCGAGGGCAGAGCGGACAACAGCCTTGAGAATCCGCCGGAGTGGCAGGATTACGGGCAAACGTATGGGGCCGTCAACTGGGAGACGGTTGCCGCAACGGTTGCCTTGGTGCCGTTCATACAGGCACTGGCGTCCACGTTCGGCGAGAAGCTGGCCGGAGCGATAGGAGACGCCACGAGGGCTTCCCTTCGTCGCTTTATTAGACAGCACACCGGAAGTAACCAGGCTGAGGACTCCCCAAGTCGACCGATCTCCCTGGTGCTTGACGGACACGATGTGAAGGTGGAGATCTCCGAGGACACGCCTGCCGAAGCGATGGCGCAGCTCCTCAAGATGGATTTCGCCACCTTGCTGGCGTCTCCGTCGTTCGACTTCGTCCGCGAAATCTCGTGGTCGGGCGGAGTTGCCTGGTGCGCTGTGGGGGCCAAGGATTACATCCCGGTATCTGCTGCCTGGGATGCTGAACAAGGCCGGTGGAACGGCATCGAGTCCGCGGACGGTCCGCCTTCATCCCCCGGCACGCCCGATGCCAGCGGTCCGGACCCAGAACCCCCTTCCTCCGGTCAGCTCACACGAGGGCGCCGGACTGCATGGGGTCGTCTACTGCGGCGCCGGTCTCAGTGAGGATGCGCTCGACCTCATCCTGCACGGCGGCCTCGTCCCAATCCGGGTGCAGGATGCGCACCTTCGTATCGACGCTGACGGCCTGCGCCTGCTGGAGCAGGGAGAGGGTTTGCGCGACTGCCTGCGGGTCCTCGCTCACGGAGTCGCCGAACGTCACCCGCGGTCGGTCCACGGTGAGCCCGGGGGTGAACAGAGCACGGTCGAGCATGAGCAGGACGTGCAGCATGTCGCCGACGGCGGGTGCCCAGTACCGCGCCTTCTTGGCCCTGGTGATCATCGACCGGCGTTCACGGGCCGTGACTTCGGTGGCGGTTGCCGCCGTGCTGTCGCCAAGGCCGAAGCTCTGCGCCGCGTATCCGGCGCCCTGCACGGCCTGCCGCACGATGGCGTCGGCAGTCTGCTGATGCTCGGTGACCCGGATCGCGAATTGGCTCAGCGTGATGCCGGCGGACTCGTCCGGCGGGATGTTCAGCGCCTGCCAGATCTCCCGGTCGTCGTCGAAGCTTGCGCCGCGGCCGGGGCCGTGGTCGCGCAGGTAGCCGTCGGGGACGATGAGCCGTGCGCGGGCGAGGCGGATGTCGCGCAGCCACGAGGACCAGGTCTCGTCGAGGGCGTCGAACAGGTCGTGGCTCGACTGGTAGTCGCTGCGCCCGAACGGCGAGCCGCGGTGGCGGCGGTTGGGCAGAATGTTGGGGATGTACGCGGCGGTGAGCGCCTCGATACCGGTCTCGATGGTGTCGCCGGCCGGGCCGAGCGACTCGGCCAGCGGCGCCGTCTCCGGGTGCTCGACGAGCGGCACGCGGGTACCGATGCGATCCGGCGTGCCCTGGTACAGGGCGTGCACGATCCTGCCGGGCTCGTGCCGCTCCAGATGCCGCCACACGGCACCCGTCTCCGATGCGAGCTCACGCCAGAACGTGACAGCGCACAGCACGCCCCAGCGGAATTCCGGCAGCGCGGCATCGGGGTGCACGGTGGTGAGCAGAGGGCGGGCCGCCAGGGACGCATCCCAGGTGACCCGGAGGAACACACCGCCCAGCGCCGCACCGATTTCCGCAGACTCCAGCAGCGTGTTCGCCACGCCGCCGGCCTCGGTGATCTCGTCGAGCCGCTGCTGCGCCGCTGCATCGTCCACCGTGAACACCGGCGGCTCGCTGAACAGCAAGTCCGCGGATGTCGTGGCGATGTCGGCGGCGAGGGGGATGTGCAGCCGGCCGTCGCGACGGCCGGCCCGCGGCTGTTGTCCGCGCCCCCACAGCCGACGGCGGCCGTCCTCGCGGCGCTGCTGCTCGGTGCGGTAGACCTCGGCAAGGCGCTTCGGGTCACCGCTGTACCAAGCGGCGTCGAGCTGCATCTCGCGGTAGAGCGGCGCGAGTTCAGTGGGCGGCCATACGGCGCCGGACTCGGGCAGGGGCACGGTCGCACCTCCCGCCGGTTGATCAGGGCCGCGGCGACGTGGGCGCCGGTGGACGGGCAGGCAGGGCTAGGCGGCGGCGAGGGCGGCCGGTGTGGTGATCAGGTGGCGCCACTCGTGCGCGGTGGAGTGCACGGCGTAGCGCAAGGCGTCGAGGCTGTGGTCATCGCGCTTGATCGGGCGGTCCTCGCCCTTGGCCGATGCCGCGGGGTCCCATGCGTAGCCCGGGAGTTCGGAGAGCAGTCCCTCGCACGAGCGGTGCACGTACAGCAGGCCGGAGTCAAGCGCGGTTGAGACGCTGCGGATGCCGTCGAGCACCTCGTTGCGGGCGCGGGTGACTCCGGGGTGCCCGTCGTTCCACAACTGCACAGAGAAACTGGCGGCGCTCGGGTCCACGAACGTCCATTCAGGCTCGACGCCCTGCTGCTCCAGCCATGTGCGGATGCGGGCGGAGTATTGGGCGTCGGTGAGTTGGCGCCGGGTGATGCGGGAGTCGTAGCGCCACTCCGCGACGGCGTACAGCCGGTCGTCGGTGCCGAGACCGAGCAGCACGGCGGCGGTGGCGTTGGTGGTGCCGTAGTCGATGCCCAGCCATGTCCGGCGCATCGGCGGAAGGGTGTCGACGACTTGCCGCTGCTCGTCGAACATGTCGTAGATGGCGCCTTCGGCCACCACCCACGCGCCCTCGATCATGCGCAGCTTCCACAGTCCGACGTACTCGGCGGCGAGCGACCGGACGTAGGCGTCGGAGAGCGAGGGGTTGTCGGCGAGCTTGAAATGCCACTGCCGCAGGTCCAGTTCGCCGGCGCGGTCGAGGTATCCGACCTTGGCCCAGTGCCGTGGGGAGTCCGGGTTCGTGGTGGCGAGGACTTTCGCCCCCGGCACGCTCAGCCGCGCGAGCAACTGCACGAAGAACGCTTCGGGCAGCAGGGTGAGCTCGTCGACGTAGGCCAACGACGCGGTAAGGCCGCGTAGCCGGCCCTCGGCCCGTGCGTCGCTCGCGCCGATCAGGTGCACGGTCCGCCCGAGCACCGTTGCCGTGGTCGCACCGCGGGTGTGCCGGATCTGCGCCGCGACCGGCCCGAACAGGCTCGGGTCGGTGAGCGGTTCGAACACGTTCCGCTCGATCGTTTGCAGGGAGCGGCCGACAACGACGATCAGGCCGGACGGGGGCGCCTCGGCGACGGCGAGCAGCCACGCCAGGAGCGAGGCGATCGTCTTGCCGGACCGCACGGCGCCGTGCCATATGCAGATACGGGCCGTGGCCTGCGCGACGGAACGAAGTTGCTTGCGCGACAGGGGCAGGGTGTCGAGCACTGCTCACCCCTCCCCGGCGTCCCCCTCGTCGTCGGAGAACGCATCCCGCAACCCGCGGGCAAGATCAGTGAGCATCGACCGGACCTCACCGGCCCCAGTGCCAGCGTCGATCTCTACGAGCCGCGCGGCGCTGGTCAGGTACGAGCCGATGGCTTGGGAGTGGTGGCGCTCGTCCTGGGCCGGCGGCTCGTCGGAGACCAGCCGCACAGGGCGTCCGGTGGGCAGCAGCTCGACGCGCACATATTGCTCAGCCTCGACGCGGTCGAGGTTGGCGGCGGCCCGCCGGTACAGACGCTCGATCATCAGCCGCCGCGCCTCGGCGAGGTCGAGTTGGCGCGCCTCGGTGGCTGGAGCAACACGGGCTCCACCCTCGAACCGCAGTCCTTCCTCCCGGGCGATCTTCGAGACGGTCGAGGCGCTGCGCCCGATGGCTCGGGCGATGGCGTTGCGGCTCTTGCCCTTGGCGTGGAGTCGGCGGACCTGGTCGCGGTCGTCGTCGGTGATCGGCTCGCGCACGGCTCACCTCCTGCGGGTACACCAACGGCCCGACATCTGTGGGGAGTCGGGCCGTGGGGTGGTGTGGGTCAGTGCTTGGGGCAGAGGTGGGTCTGCACCGCGGAGAGGATCTGCTCGGCCTGTGCGCTGGTCACCTGGTGCGCGCCGCTGAACCGCTGCTGCGTTAGCGAAACGACCTTCGCGTGATCGTTGGGGAAGCTGTGGATGCTGCCGCACGTGTCGCGGCCGCGGCTGACGGCCCGGTCTTCCTTGCCGCCCACGAGCGTCGGCGAGATCGTGTTCAGGGCCCGGATGTAGGCGGCCTGTGTGGCGGCGTCGGGCTTGGGCGGGATGCCGGCCTTCGCTTCCGCGCTCGCCACCGGCTTGTCCGCGGCGGGCGGAGCTGCGGGGGCGCTCGACGCTGCCGCGGTGGGTGGGGGTGTGGTGGCGGGGCTCTTGGCGTCGCTGCTCTTGTCGCTGCCGCATGCGGTGAGGCCGGCAGCGGCTATCAGGATGGTGGTTAAGGCGGTGACGGTGCGGCGGTGGTGCACGGCTCTCCCCTGGCCGGTGGACATGATCGCCCATCCTGGCACGAAAGCACCCCCGTCACGAGGGGAGGATGTGACGGGGGTGCGGAGTTGGGGTGTTTCCGGGCATGCCGGAGACGCCCACGATTAGATCACGAAACGATAACGGTCGCAACTGGGGGTGCCTGTCGGGGGCCGCAAGGCGACGAGGGGCGGGGGGCGGGCAGGATGGCCACCCTCTATCGAGGGGAGGGTAAGAGGCGAAGTTGCCTCTTACCCTCGCCGGCCTCCTCCTGGTTGTGCCGGGGCACCGCATCCCGTGATGCGGTGGTGTGTGGCCCCTGGGGCTGGGGACCACCTACTCACATGAGTAGGTGGTCCTGGGCGGCACCCCGAAAATTTACGGGGTGGGGTCACCGGGGTAGGTGTCCCGCTGAGTGTCGTGCACTCTCTCACTGCGCGTGCTCGCGTGAGTAGGTGCAGGTTCCTGGTTGGTCGGCCCGGACTGGCTGTTCGCTGTCACGACGGCAGGTGCAACGTCGTCGAACAAGTACATCGAGGGCCTGTTAGTTGCTGAGTTCCGGCGAGTTAGGGGCTCAGCGGCTACAGTGAAGTCGCACACTCCAACCGATGTGCAGTTTGCCGTTAGGCCGATTGCGGTCCTGAGCTGGGCTTATGCCGGATCGGCAGATGTGCATCAATTTGGGGTGGGGTCGCGCCGGTTGGGCGCGACCCCCTGCCCGTCGCGCTACCGGCGGACAAGTGGAGTGCCGGGGTCCGGTTATGGAAGTGCTAGCGCCACAGTCGCCAGATCTCGACCATGAGTCGAGCTAAGCCGACCAGAAGCGCGAGCCTTCCTGTCGCCGGACCCTTCTCCTTGGGAGCTCGCCGTTTGCCACTCATAACCCCTCCTGATGCTCGATCTGACTGGGTGTCAGCAAGTAGGGAGTTACTTCGTGACGGGTGGCATCACTCGCCAGGGGCGACGATACGGTCTCTTCTTTGGCCGAGGGGGTGCATTCGCGAAACTGAAGAGGGCTCCTGCGGCGTGGTTTTCAGGGCCTCGGCGAGTGCCAGCAAGTCTTCCTGCGCCCACGCGCGCCGCTCGTGATTGTCGAGGCTGACGGGGGCGGGACACGATTCGCCGGTTGTGCAGGTCACGGTCGGCGTTTGCTCAGGTCCGGTGTGCAGGGTGAGATCGCCGCCGCACCACGGGCACGGCCGGTCGGGTATCGGGGTGGCGCGCTGTTCAAGGTCAAGGGTGCGGGCGATGCGCTGCTCGCTCTGCCGGGCGACGCGGGCGGCCTCGTGCAGCAGGTGCTCGGGCAGGGGGAGGAAGGGTGCCGGCACCGTTCGGCCGGTCTCGTCGAGTTCGGGGTCGGTGTCCTCGTCGAGCACGCGGCCCTCGACCCACACGCACGCCCAGTGCAGCCCGTGCCGGCGCGAACCAGCCGCAGTACGGGCGTCGGGCGCGCCGGGGTTCTGGTACGTCCAGCGGCGCGCGTCACCGGGGCTGGCGCGCTGGACGGCGGCCGCGAGCGTGTCGGCGAGAGCGAACACGGACCGCTCGACGAACAGTGCGGTGTCGAGGGCGTCGAGGTTGGCTGGCGCCGGGTGCTGCCGCAGTACGAGCGGCGCACGGTCGGCGACAAGCAACTCGCCCTCGGCAGCCCCGGTGTTGAGAAACCCGCGGGTCTCGCGCGGCGGCCACTCGCTTGAGGTGGGCGGGGTCTCGATCGCGGCGAGCATGGCGCCCCACTGCTCCCGGATGGTGCGCAGCCGGGCGGCGGTGCGGTGAGCGACGGGATGCTGCACGAAGGGGTACCTCCTCGGTGAAGTGGGCCGGGGCGCGCCGTGTTGGTTGCGCCCCGGCGGGGTTATGCGGTGTGGGTCAGCTGCTGGCGGCGAGGGTTTGCCCGGCGGCTTCGGCGCGCTGCTCAGCCTCCACGGCGGCGCTTTCGGCGGCGGCGACGCGCTGCTGCTCCCCGGCGTACCGCGGCCGTCTGTCCGCCGAGCCTGCGCCGTCCCCGGTTGCCGTCGGCGATCTCGGCCTCGACGCTGGCGCGCAGCAGGCGGGCCTCGTCGGGGAGCAGCACGCCGCGCTCGGCGCGGGACAGCAGCACGCCGAGGATGTCGCGGCGGCGGACGCGGGCGAGTTCGCGGTCGGCGGCCCGTCGGCGGCGGCTCACCGCAGACCCGCCACAGCGGCAAGGCGCGGCCCGTCGTCGTCGGGGACCGGGTAGGAGACGACGAGAACGCCGCTGTCGAGACGGGCCTCGGCGTCGGTCACCGGGCGGTCGGCTGCGGTGAGTTCGGCGTGCACGGTGTCGAGCAGCTCGGCGACGGCGTCGAGCGATGCGGGCAGGGGCAGCACGCGCTCGGCGCGGATCTGGGTCACGAGGCGGCGGGGCGGGGCGGTCACGGGATCACTCCGGGGAGGGTTGGCGGGCGGCGGCTCGCGCGCACGGGCGCGGCATCGACCGGTCGCGGCGGGGCGGGTCGGTCGTGATCGCGATGGTGTTGACGATGTCCTGCACCAGCGCGTTGGAGGCTAGAACGGGGCCTCGTCGGCGTGCGGCTGGGCGGTCCACGGGTCGGCTGCGGGCTGTCCGGTGGTGAACTGGCCTGGCTGCTGCGGCTGTTGGCTGCCGGGCTTGGTGACCTTCGCCGTGGCGTTCTTGAGGCTGGGGCCGATCTCGTCGACGTCGAGCTCAACCACCGTGCGCCTGACGCCCTCGCGGTCCTCGTAGGACCGCTGCTTGAGCCGGCCCTGCACGATGACGCGCACGCCGCGCTGGAGCGACTCGGCGACGTGCTCGGCGGCCTGGCGCCACACCGAGCAGCTCAGGAAGAGGGGGTCTCCGTCCTTCCACTCGTTGTTCTGCCGGTCGAAGGTGCGGGGCGTGGACGCGATGCGGAAGTTGGCGACTGCTGCGCCGGCGGGGGTGAAGCGCAGTTCGGGGTCGTCGACGAGGTTGCCGATGACGGTGATGGTGGTCTCGCCTGCCATGAGGCAAGCTCCTTTCAGAGGGTGAGCGATGTTGGGCCGTCCCTGCGCTTACCGGGGACGGGGCGGATTCGTCGGCGGTCAAACGGCCGTGGCGAGGCGTGCCGCCGCGAGGTCGACGCGGGAGGGGTGCGGCCGGGCGCGGTGGGCGTTGCTGCGGACGCTGCCGTCGGGGCGGGTGCGGCGGCTTCGGCACGGCTGGCCGGCGGGCGCCTGGCACCAGTCGCAGCGGACGCCGAGCGGGTCGGGCTGTCCGGCGGCGACGGCGGCCTCGCGGGCGGCGCGGGTGGGCCGGTAGCGGGCGAGCTCGGCGCGCGCGGCCGCAGGGATGCACGAGCCGATCGCGCGCAGCCGCGCCTCGACGTCCGGGTGCGGCCCGCCTGCGGTCAGGGCGCGGTGCTCGCTGGGCGGCTGCTGGCCGTGGGCGACGGCGTGCCGGGTACCGAGCAGCTCGGCGCGCCACGCGACGACATCGTCAGGGTCGGCCGTCGGCAACGGGTCCGTGTGACGGTTCATGAGCTCGGCCCGGTACGGCGCCCACGCGGCCAGCAGATCGGCGGGCTCGATCGGCCGGAACTGCGCCGACCGATCCCCGTGCGCCTGCTCGTAGTAGCGGCGGGCGGCGCGGGAGGCGTCCCAGTCGACCGTGTCGGCCACGGCCGGGACATGGGCAAGGGCCTCGGCCCACGAGCGGATCGTGGCGGCGGCCTGCTCCTGCGTGGCCATGCTGCGCCGAACTCGGCTGTCCACGGTGGCGCAGAAGTTCAGCAGGGCAGCGACGTGTTGGCGGTCCATCAGGCGAGTCCTTCCTGCTCCAGCAGGGCGAGCCCTGCGGCAAGGGTGTCGGTGTGGCTGACGGGGGCGGTGGTGGGGCGGAACGGGACGACGTTCGAGCCAGGGGAAGCGGCGACGGGGGCGCGGTCGAGGTCGCCCCACACACGCAGCCAGTACCGGGCGGGCTTGGGCGCGTCACCGGGCGCGGTGCGGTGCGCGGCGAGCTCGACCAGGGCGGCGGCGCCGTGGCGCTGGACGAGGCGCCAGATGTCGCGCTGCTCGCCGAGGCCGAGACTCCAGCGCACGCCCACGCCGGCGGCGTCGAGCGCGGCAGCGAGCGGACGCAGCGCCTCGGTGACCCCGGAGGCGACCGGGGCGCTCGCGCGCGGCTGCTGCTGTTCTTTGCGTTCTCTTGTGTTTCTTGCGTTCTGGGGGCCGGAATCCGTACCCCCGGGGGTCGGAATCTGACCCCCTGCCGGGCCGGAATCCGTACCCCTGGGGGCAGGAACCTGACCCGGGTCGGAATCCGTACCGGGCCGGAATCCGGCCCTCTCAAATCCGGGCTCATCGGACATGCCGCGGGTGTGGCCTACGGCGCGCGGGAGGCGGTATACGGTCTCGCCGCGCGGCCCCCGTGCCCCCTCGACGACCGCGAGTTCGCCGGACGCGATCAGCTTGTCGACTGCCTCCTTCACAGCCGTACGCGACGCGTTGGTGCGCTGGACGAGCATGGCCGTACCGGCGTAGGCCGTCGCATCCGGGCTGGGGCACTTGTCCGCGATGACCAGCAGCACGAGCCTGCTCGTGCCCTTGGACGCGGACTTCGTCCAGACCCAATCCATGGCATCGAGACTCAACGGGGTGTCCTCCGAGGCAGCGGGGCGGGGGCTTCAGAACGGGCGGCGGGTGACGGCCCGCGAGGCGGGTGCCGGGCGCGTTGTGGTGGCGACCGGCACCCTTCGGCTGGGCCCACGCAGGTGGGCTCCGCTCATGCGGGTTCGGGCTCTGAGGGCCCAGTGAGGGCGGCGAGTTGGGCGGCGAGCTCGCCGGAGTGCCAAGCGGCGGCGACAGCGGCCTTACCGTCCCGCCGCCACGTCAGGGCGTGCGTACGGGCGCGGGTCGTCCGGATCGCTACACCGGGCACGGTGAGCACTTCGCCTGTCTCCCGGTGCACGATCTGCGGGGCGCCGGTCGCGGTCATCTCCGCGAGGAGCTCGGCCGCCTTCCACGGCCTGACCTCGCGCACCACACGCACGCTCGTCCACTGCTCACCGGGGAAGGTCTCGCGGACCCAGCGAGCGAACGCGCCCTCGTCGACGACGGCCGCGCCGGTCTCACCCTTGCGGAGCGAGACGGTGGCGACGACTTCCCCGGACGGCAGCGACGCGGCGACCCGCTCGACGCCGTCCGACTCGGCCGCCGCATCGAGCGCGGCCTGCATCCGCTTCCGCACGTCCTTCTTCGCCTCGGCCACCCGCGCGGCGAGCAGATCGATCACAGCCTCTTCCGCGGCAAGGTCCTTCAGTGACGCACTCACGCGGCACCCCCGGCCGCCTCGCGCAGGTCGACCGTCTGGGCGCGCAACTGCTCGACGGTGGCGACGGCGGCGGCGCACCCGTGCGCGGTGCGGAATGCCTCGTCGGCCTCCTCGGCGTCGAGGCCGGCGGCCTGCGCGGCGTCGTACATCTCCTTTCGGGCCGCGGCGGTGTCGGCGGCGAGCTGCGCGTCGCTCACCGCTGCGTCCTCGACCGGCTCGGCCTCGACGACGTCCTCGGCCGGCTGCGGCTCGGCGACGCGGGCACCGGGCTTGTCCCGGCCGATCGCGGCGAGCAGGGCGAGGTAATCCTGCGGCGCACCGGCGGCTTTCGCCTCCTCCCACACCGCCCTGACGCCCGCCGCGTCCGGCGCCTGCTCGGCCTCGGCCACGAAGTCCCGGTGCGGGCCCGCCGACGGCTGCTCGACGTGATCGCGCTGCATCTCCCCGGCGATGTAGACGGGGTGGCCCTCCTGGTCGACGACCGCGTCGAGCTCCTCGGGCGTGTAGTGGACGCCGAGCAACGCCTCTTCACATGCGTCCCGGGCGACCGCAGAGATCGCGCGGGCCTTGAGCATCGCCGCCGGGTACCTCTTCCACACGTCCTTCCCGAGCAGCCCCGCACGGCGCGCGTCCTCGATCGTGAACCGGACCTCGAACACCCAGTCGTCGTCATCGGCGCGGATGATCTGCGCGACAGCGGCCGTGGTGTCGCCCTTCACGCGCAGCTTGTGCCCGGCACGGCGCACCAGAGCGGAGATCAGGGCCGACGAAGCGCTCGGCTTGCCGTCGATCACGTGGATACCGGTGATCGCGACCATGGGGTGAAGGCCGAGGCTTCCGGCGTACTCGACCGCGTACAACAAGTTGGCCGGCTGGTTGCGGTACTGACGCGGCAGCATCCCGGACCCGGCCAGCGCACGGCAGTACGCCAGCTTGTCGTCGATCGACAGCCGCGCCGGGGCCGCCGGGGCACCGACGGGGGCAAGCTGCTGCTCGGGAAGGGACACGGTCACGCGGCGACTCCTGTCAGATGCGGGGAAGGGGAAGGACCTGAGCGGGACGGGCGGCTCGTCGCGGCTCACCGGTTGCCGCCGAGGGCGGGCGGGAGCTGCGGGGCGCCCCGCTGGACCAGGTGGCCGGTGCGGACTTCGTAGCGGTGCGGGCGGCTCCAGTTCGCGCGGCTGAAGTCACGGCGCAGTACGTCGCGGACGATGCGCGCGGAAGCAGCCGTGATGCCGACCGGGTGTCCGACCTCGTCGAGCAGCGCGACGACGGTCGCGGCACAGGGGAAGCCGTCGCGGTCGGTCCTTACGGGAGTCAGAAGCACGGTGGCGGCCTCGGGGGACAACACCCGCAGTTCGCGGGCGATTCGGACGGTGCGAACGGCCTCGGCGGCGCGAGGGGGACGGTGGCGGATAGGGTTGGACTGCACGACCTGCTCTCTTTCTTCGCGGAGACGGGGTTGGTCGGGCACGGCCGTTCCCGGGCGCAATCCGGGGGCGGCCTTTGTCGTTCAGGCGGTGCGGGCGCGGCGGCCGGAGGACGGCCGGAGCGGAAGAGGGCGCAGGGACGCCACGGCACCGGTCGACGGGATCGCGGTGATCGGCTGCACGTGGTGCATCGCGTCGATGGCGCTCAGGTCCTCGGCGGAGAACGTCACGACCCGCCCTTTCTTCTTGTGGGGGAGTCGGCTGATGTTCCGGCGCAGCCAGCGCTCCGGCACGCGGAGTTGCTCGGCGGCCTCGGGGTAGGTGTACGCCTTCACGCCGCTGCCCCCTCGGGCACGGCCGGCGCCAGCGACGGCCGTGCCGCGGTCGACGCGCGCCCGACGGGGGTGAACAGGATGAGGACGTCGACCCCGATCCCCTGAGCGATGGCGTGCGCCGTCACCGCGGGGACGCTGGACTGCTGCTCGGCGAGCAGGTTGCCGACGGTGCTCCGGCTGCACCCCGCCGCTTCCGCGAGTCCTCGAACGGTGATCGGGGCACCGGTCCCCGTGCGACGCATCAGCGTGCGCAGCAGGCCCGGGTCGACCAGGCGGTACATGGGCAGAGCGGCAGGCATGTTCACCCCATTGGGCAATCCGTTTATCTCGATGAACGATTCGAGCATGCCATACGGATGGACGAAGTGTCTATCGAGATAAACAAGCCGTCCGGCGGTGCCTCGGGGGTGGTGTGGTTGCACTCAGGGTGGGCAGGCGGCCGTGCGGGGGCTCGCGGGGTGGAAGCGATGACCATCGCATTGCTCTGCGCTGGCCGATCGATTGAATGAATTCGTCTATCATCATGGACAGGCTGTCCATCGCATGGAACAACTTGCGGTAATGCTGGACAGGTCGCCGGCGCTTGAAGCAGGTGGCGCGTCGGCGTGGGGGGTCGGCGATATGGGGGCGATGGGATGAGTCATGGCTGAGCAGCGGACGGACCTGTCAGACCTCGTCAGAGATCGACGGGCCGAGCTGAAGCTCGGCCTACGCGTGCTGGCAGACCGATGCACCGATCCGGAGTCGGGCGAGCAACTCAAGTTCGGATGGCTGCACCGCCTCGAAAAGCGCGAACCAGTCATCCCGCCTCAGCTGCCGGGCTTGCGCGCCTTGGCCGCAGGGCTGGAACTACCACTGTCCGTCGTGCAGGAAGCGGCCGGAGCGCAGTTCATGGGGATCGTCTCCGACGTATGGAGCGAGGACGAAGGCGCGCGGGCCCTCGTCGCGTACTACGGCGAGATGAACGACGTCGAACGCCGGCAGCTGGCAGCCATGGTCGAGGCGTTCGTGCGGAGTCGCCCGGGTGACGGGAAGTGAGATCCCGCCCAAGTGTGTGCACTTGGGAGACGAAGCGGTGATCTCGTGCGGACGCAGTGTCAGTGGCCTTCGGTAAAATACCCCGTGCGCTGTTTGTCGAACTGATGGACGGTTGCGAGTCCGGGACTGCTTAGGGGGCCCTTTGTCCACTCCTGTCGTCAGCGTCACCTTGGTCGATGAGCTGCCCGGTGGCCGGAAGGCGCTGCTCCTTGAGCGCGAGGGCGCGTTCGAGCTGTGCGTCGCCCGTGACGACATGAGTGAAGAACTTCGCGACGAGCTCGCCCTGCTCCTCCAGAGCGCTGCCGACCGGGGAGCCCTGGTGCAGCGCTGGGGCGGCCTTGTCGAGCCGCCCCAGCAGCGACGCGCCTCCTAGCCCTACCCGGCGATCCTCAGCACGGGCGCGGCCTCGGGGGCTGCCAACGCAGCTTCGACCGCCGCGCTGATCTCCGTGTCGAGCTGCCGCACGAGGTGCCCGTACCGGTCCACGGTCGTCGTGATCGACTCGTGCCCGAGCCGCGCCTGAATGGCCGGAAGCGGGATGTTCGCGGCGATCAGCCACGAAACATGCGTATGGCGAAGATCGTGGATGCGGGGCTTCTTGGGCAGCCCCTTCTTCACAGCCTCGGCTACGGCCGGCTTCCACTTCCGGTTGTAGAAATTCGCGTGCCGCCAGTGCTTCCCCATGGCCGTCCGGAACACGAAGTCCTCCGGCTGCCGCCCGGCCACGTGGCGCCGCAGGATCTCCGTCTGTGCCGGCGCGAGCGCGATCGTCCGCCGGGCCTTCTTGGTCTTGGGCGGACCGATCCGGAAGGTGTGGTCCTCCTGTCGCTTCCATGCCCGCTGGACGCGCAGGGTCGGCGTCTCCCCGTTCAGGTTGAGATCACGGACCTGGACAGCGGTCGCCTCGCCCCAGCGGAGCCCGGTGCTGACAAGGAAGTCGGCGAGGTCCCGCGCGACCGGGTCCGTGATCTCGATGCGTATCCGCTGGTACTCCTCGCGCTCAAGGAACACCATCTCGTCCTCGATCTCGTTGTCGACCCGCGGCAGCTTGGTCTTCGCGCACGGGTTCTTGGTCCGCAACTGCGGCTCCGCCTCCACGGCGGCCTGAAAAATCGCGTACAGGAGCCCGTGGCGGTTGGCTATGGACTTCGGGTCCGCCGGCCGCCGCAGCCACGTCTCAGGGTCCTTCTCGTCCCTCTGACCGTCCTCCTCGGCCCGCACCCAGTCGGTGATGTCGTCGGCCGTCACGTTCATGATCGTCGCCTGCTGCCGGAGTCCCGACCGGGTCGTGTGGACGATCGCCGAGAAGTGCAGATCGATCTCGCGCTTGTAGTCGACGCGGGTACGCGGCTCGACTCCGGTGAGGCGGTCGACGTACCGGTGCGCCCACTCCGCGAGGGGGACGTCGTCGGGGTCCGCGTCGGGTTCGACGAAGCCGTGCCCGCGGACCCAGCCCGGGGGCCAGTGCTGCCCGTGGGCGTCCACGAGCTTCTTGAACTGCTCCGCCGAGTCCCGCTCGCCGAACTTCTCGTTCTGCTGAGGGCCTTGCCGGGTCCCGCCCTCGCGCCACTTCACCTGGAACGTGATCGTTCCGTCCTTGTTGGGTCGCTCCACCACGTAGGCCATGATCGAGAAGATAGGCCGTCAGACCGACAGCCGTGCTCCCGTGGTGCTCCCACGACTTGGGCAAACGACGAAGCCCCTGACCTTTGTGCAGGTCAGGGGCTTCGCCTCTGAGGGTGAGTAACGGGACTCGAACCCGCGACATCCTGGACCACAACCAGGTGCTCTACCAGCTGAGCTATACCCACCACGACCGGCGTTTCGTTTCCGTGTTTCCCACCGGCCGAGAAAAAGTGTACAGGGTCCCGGGGGGTGCTCGCTCCCGGCTCGGGGTGAGCCGGGAGCGAGCTGCGTCACTCCCCTTCAGCAGGCAGGACGTGCTTGGCCGCGATGGCCTTCGCGGTCTCGGAGTCCGGGCCGGGCGGGGCGACGAAGACCGCCTCGCGGTAGTAGCGCAGCTCGGCGATGGACTCGCGGATGTCGGCGAGCGCCCGGTGGTTGCCGTTCTTCTTCGGGCTGGCGAAGTAGGCCCGCGGGTACCAGCGGCGGGCCAGCTCCTTGACCGAGGAGACGTCGACGATCCGGTAGTGCAGGTGGTTCTCCAGCGTGGGCATGTCGCGGGCGAGGAAGCCGCGGTCGGTGCCGACCGAGTTTCCGCACAGCGGTGCCTTGCCCGGCTCCGGGACGTGCTCGCGGACGTAGGCGAGGATCTGCTGCTCGGCGTCTTCGAGCGTGGTCCCCTTGTCCAGTTCCGCCAGCAGCCCGGAAGCCGTGTGCATCCGGCGCACCACTTCGGGCATGGTGGTCAGGGCCTCGGCGGGCGGGCGGACGACGATGTCCACGCCGTCGCCGAGGATGTTCAGCTCCGAGTCGGTGACCAGGGCGGCCACCTCGATGAGCGCGTCGTTCGACAGCGAGAGTCCGGTCATCTCGCAGTCGATCCACACCATGCGATCGTTCATGCATCTCACCCTACGGGGCGTTCCCGCTGACCGGGCAGGCGTGGGGTGTACAGGTCGGACTCCGGCTTGCCGGGCTCGGTGCCGCCGTGCCCGGACGGTGTGGTCATGACCGCGCCGGAGACGGCGTGGGCACCGGCCAGGGCCGCCCGCCGCATCGCCATCACCGACGGCTCGCCGCCGCGCTGCTCGGCCGCCTCCGCGCGCTCGAAGCGGTCGGCCCGTTCGCCCCGGCCCTCGCGCTCGCCGCGCTCGGGGCGGTCCGCCGTGCCGTTCTGCGGGCGGCGGGCCCGGTAGGCGGCGCGGTAGGCGGCGGGGGAGGAGCCCAGTTGCCGGCGGAAGTGGCCGCGCAGCGCGACGGGTGAGCGGAACCCGCAGCGTCCCGCGACCTCGTCCACGGAGTAGTCCGAGGTCTCCAGCAGCCGCTGCGCCTGGAGCACCCGCTGGGTGATCAGCCACTGCAGCGGGGCGCTCCCGGTGAGCGAGCGGAACCGCCGGTCGAAGGTCCGGCGGCTCATATAGGCACGGGCCGCGAGCGTCTCCACGTCGAACTGCTCGTGGAGGTGCTCCAGGGCCCAGGCGACGACCTCGGCCAGCGGGTCGGCGCCGATCTCCTCGGGTAAAGAGCGGTCGAGGTAGCGCTCCTGCCCGCCGCTGCGGCGCGGCGGGACGACGAGCCGGCGGGCGAGCGCCCCGGCCGCGTCGGCGCCGTGATCGCTGCGGACGATGTGCAGGCACAGGTCGATGCCCGCGGCGGTGCCCGCGGAGGTCAGTACGTCGCCGTCGTCGACGAACAGCTCCCGGGGGTCCACATGGACCGACGGATAGCGTTTGGCGAGCGTCGGCGCGTACATCCAGTGCGTGGTCGCCGGGCGTCCGTCGAGCAGGCCGGCCGCGGCCAGGACGAAGGCGCCGGTGCACAGGCCCACGATGCGGGCGCCCTCCTCGTGCGCGCGGCGCAGGGCGTCGAGCGCGGCGGTCGGCGGCGGCTGGGTGATGGAACGCCACGCCGGCACGACGACGGTGCCGGCCCGGGACAGCGCCTCCAGGCCGTAGGGCGCGGTCAGTTCCAGGCCGCCGGTTGTTCGCAATGGCACATCCTCGCCCGCGCACACCAGCAGGCGGTAGCGCGGGACGCCGGCGTCCTGGCGGTCGATTCCGAATACGGAGAGCGGAATGGAGCTTTCGAAAATAGGGCCGCCGCTGAAAAGCAGTACTGCGACGATCTCCCGGCGGCGGCGTCCGGAGAGCTTGCGCGTGGTCTCCGGTACGGTCGTGGAGTCCTGGCTCATGGCGCTAAGCCCCCCTCGGCGGTCGAGTCCTCTCGGTCCTGCACGTTTCCCCTCGGTCCTGAACGGTTCCCCCGCCGGTCATGGCCAAGATCGAATCTACTGCGTCGCATGGAGACGCGGTGACCAGTTCACCACCCGGCTCTATGTCGACATGGCAACTTGGCGCGAAGCGTTCGATCACGAAGCGTTGCACTTGCAGGGCTCGGTGAAAAGTACGCCTCTCGCCCATGCCCACTCCCCGTAGGCGGCAACCGCCCTTCCAGCTCCCTTCCTTGCTGGTCGACAGGCTGTTGGGGGGTGCTCAGGCCAAGCTGTGGGGTTCGGCCTGAAGTTGGCCGAAAACCGGTGGGTCCACGCGTACGAAGACGTCATTCCCCCGGTGGACCGGAGCCGGGGTGACGGGCACCTCGGTGCGCCCCGCCGCCGGTGCGGCCGTGCCGGCCGCGGTGCGGGAGGGTCTGCTCCGCCGCGATCCGGGCGGCGCCGCGCTCGGACTGGCGCAGCAGCGCGCGGCAGGCGCAGGTGAGGGCCACGAGCCCCGCCGCGGTGCCCGCGGCGCCCCCGAAGGACTGACCGCACATCAGCAGCGCGACAGGCACCAGGACACAGCTGAACGCGCTCCAGCGCACCACGTCGCTCACCGGATCGGGGGAGCCGCCGGCGGGGGCGGACCGCCCGTCCCCGGGGTCGTCGGCGCGGGCGTGATCGCGGGTTCCGGGCACGGAGCGCCTCCCTGGTGGCGTCGGCTGGCGCTGGTACAACGGCGGGCCGGGGCCACGGGTCACTGCGGCGGGTCCAGGAGGACCGCAACGGGGGCATTGCGCTCCGCGCCGCCCTCGTGCATGCTCCGGGGAACGCCCGAACCTGCGGGGCATCGCGTGCCGCCCCGGCGCGCCCGGGAGCGCGCCGCGCGCGGTCCCCGGGGGTGGTGGGCGCCCCTGGGCAGGCGGGGCGTGGCGCCGTACCCTGGTGGGTAAGTGATTGAAAAGATGAATCCCGGACGGATTTTTCGATCCGTGGGTCCCTGAGCCGCAGCGGACTCCGCAGCCGGGCGGCGCACCTTCTGACAACTCCAACAGTCCACCGCCGAGCTCCCTCCGCCCGAGGACACCCTTCGCCGAGATATCGATGGCCGGTCACGAATTCTCCGAACCCGCGGACCGCAAAGGGATCGCCGATCACTCGGTGCACCCCGAAGCGGCGGAAGAAACACGCCATTCCTGCGATCCGGCGTTCCAGCACGGCGTCGTGGTGGGCTTCGACGGCTCGACGTCGAGCGAGCGAGCGCTTGCGTATGCAATCGGCATGGCCCGGCGCTCCGGCTCGGGGCTGATCATCGTGCATGTCGCCAACCGGCTGCCGACGACCGTGTGGGCGGGCTGCGAGCCCCCCGTCTTCGTGGACGTCCCCGACCACCGCACCGAGGTGCTGGGCCTCGAACTGGCCTGTGCGGACTATCTGTCGGAGGTTCCCTGGATCCTCGTCGAGCGCGGCGGCGACATCTGCCACGAGCTGGAGGAGGTCGGCCGGGAGTACTCGGCGGACGCGATCGTCGTCGGCTCGACGCACGGCCTGGTGGGCCGCATCTTCGGCTCGGTGGCCGGCCGGCTGGCGCGGCGCGCGCAGCGGCCGGTGGTCGTCATCCCGTAGGTCCCCCAGCCCCGTCCGTATCCCCAACTCCCGCTCCCCGCACGGGCAGTGGTCGCTGTCGCCGTGCCGCGGACCGCTGAATCTACCCGTCCGTAGGGGGTGACGGCGCCGTCGCGCGGGGGTAGACATCCGCGCATACGGCGTGCCTCGCCGTCGGGCGGGAGGTGACGGTTCCCGCGCTTCCGGCGGCGGCATCGCCGGCGAGGGCGACGCCGGCGTACAAAAGGCGGCCCCCTTCGCGCGCATTGGTGGCACGCGCGAAGGGGGCCGCCTTCCCCGCGGTGGAGCGGCCGCCGCGGGAGGACGGCCGATCGAGCCGTGACAGGTCGGCTCGAAGGGTCGTCCCGGTCAGGGGTGTTCGGGGGAGTACGGGCCGTACGGCCCCGAACGGCCGGGAGTCCCCAGGGGGTTACTCGACGGTCACCGACTTCGCCAGGTTGCGCGGCTTGTCGATGTCACGGCCCATGGCCTTGGCCGTGTAGTAGGCGAGGAGCTGCAGCGGGATGCCCATGAGGATCGGGTCGAGCTCGTCCTCGTTCTTCGGCACCACGATCGTGTGGTCGGCCTTCTCCTGCTCCTGGTGCGCGACGGCGAGGATGCGGCCGCTGCGGGCCTTGATCTCCTCCAGCGCGGCGCGGTTCTTCTCCAGCAGGTCGTCGTCCGGCACGATCGCGACGGTCGGCATCGCTGGCTCGATCAGTGCCAGGGGGCCGTGCTTGAGCTCGGAGGCCGGGTAGGCCTCGGCGTGGATGTAGGAGACCTCCTTGAGCTTCAGGGAGGCCTCGCGGGCCACCGGGTAGCCCCGGACGCGGCCGATGAACATCATCGACTTGGCGTCCGCGTACTCCGCGGCCAGCTTCTCGATCTGGGCCTCGTTCGCCAGGATCTCCTCGATCTGGGCGGGCAGCCTGCGCAGGCCCTCGATGATCCGCTTGCCGTCGGCGACGGACAGGTCGCGGGTGCGGCCCAGGTGCAGGGCGAACAGCCCGAAGGCGACCACCATGTTGGTGAAGCACTTGGTGGAGACCACGCACACCTCGGGGCCGGCGTGCACGTAGATGCCGCCGTCGGTCTCCCGGGCGATCGCCGAGCCGACCACGTTGACCAGGCCCAGCACGCGGGCGCCCTTGCGCTTGAGCTCCTGGACGGCGGCGAGCACGTCGTAGGTCTCACCGGACTGGGAGACGGCGATGTAGAGGGTGTCGGGGTCCACGACCGGGTTGCGGTAGCGGAACTCCGAGGCGGGCTCGGCGTCGGCGGGGATCCGGGCCAGTTCCTCGATCATCTGGGCGCCGATCATGCCCGCGTGGTACGAGGTGCCGCAGCCGAGGATCTTCACGCGGCGCACCGCGCGCGCCTCGCGGGCGTCGAGGTTCAGCCCGCCCAGGTGCACGGTGGAGAAGCGGTCGTCGATGCGGCCGCGCAGCGCGCGGTCCACGGCCTCGGCCTGCTCGTGGATCTCCTTGTGCATGTACGTGTCGTGGCCGCCCATGTCGTAGGACTCGGCCTCCCACTCCACGGTGGTCGGCCGGGCGGAGGTCGAGGAGCCCTCGGTGGTGTAGGTGCGGTAGTCGTCGGCCTTGAGGGTGGCCATCTCGCCGTCGTCGAGGGTGACGACCTGGCGGGTGTGGCTGACGAGCGCGGCGACGTCGGAGGAGACGAACATCTCCTTCTCGCCTATGCCGAGCACGACGGGCGAGCCGTTGCGGGCGACGACGATGCGGTCGGGGAAGTCGGCGTGCAGGACGGCGATGCCGTAGGTGCCCTCGACGTGGCGCACCGCCTCGCGGACCTTCTCCTCCAGGGTGGCGGCTTCGGAGCGGGCGACGAGGTGGGCCAGGACCTCGGTGTCGGTGTCGGAGACGAGGACGAAGCCCTCGGCCGTCAGCTTGTCGCGCAGCTCGGCGGCGTTGTCGATGATGCCGTTGTGGACGACGGCGACCTTCTCCTGGGCGTCCAGGTGCGGGTGGGCGTTGACGTCGTTGGGGGCGCCGTGGGTGGCCCAGCGGGTGTGCGCGATGCCGGCGGTGCCGTTGAAGCGCTTGGGCAGCCGGGCCTCCAGCTCGCGGACGCGGCCCTTGGCCTTGGCGGCCTTGAGGCCGCCGGCCTTGCCGGAGGCGTGCAGGGCGATGCCGGCGGAGTCGTAGCCGCGGTACTCCAGCCGCTGCAGGCCCTCCAGCAGCAGCGGGGCGACGTCGCGCTTCCCGATGTATCCGACGATTCCGCACATGGTCGAAGACCCTCCCTGGCAGCAAACGATCAGTGGATGCCCGACGGCGGCAGGAGCCGCCGTTTCGCTGTCTCAGCCGTAGACGATGCGGCGCAGTTGCCGCAGCGAGAGTTCGGGCGGGGCCACCGCGCGGTGCGGCAGCTCCGTCGAGATCCGCTCGAAGATCTCCGCGTTGGTCAGCCCGCCGGACTGCAGTTCGCGGTGTCGGCGGCGGACGAACGTCTCGGTCGTCTCGTCGAAGTACGCCAGCACGTCCAGGACCACCCGGGCTGCCTCGCCGCGCTGCAGCGGCGTACTGCGGACCAGGTGGTCGATCAGGTCGTCGTGGGACATCCGGCGTTCGAGCACCCGTCGATACTGAGGGCTGGGAGAGCCGTTCGCAAGAATCTTGCCCGAATTCGGGCAGGGAGGGGCTGGTCCGGGGGTGGAAATCGGGCGAACCCGGAGAAGTGGATCACTGGCTTCCGGAAGCGGGACGCGCGGAGCCCGCTTCCGGGCCGTACCTCCCCTACCCCGCCAGCCCCAGTTCGCGGGCGATCAGCATGCGCTGCACCTCGCTCGTGCCCTCACCGATTTCGAGGATCTTGGAGTCGCGCCACATCCGGGCCACCGGGTACTCGTTCATGAAGCCGTAGCCGCCGTGGATCTGGGTGGCCTCGCGGGCGTTGGTCACCGCGATCTCCGACGAGTACAGCTTCGCCAGCGCCGCCTCCTTCTTGAACGGCTCCCCGTGCACCAGCCGGGACGCCGCGTCGCGCCACGCGAGACGGGCCGTGTGCGCCCGCATCTCCATGTCCGCGATCTTGAACTGGATGGCCTGGTTCGCCCCGATCGGCCGGCCGAAGGCGTGCCGCGTCCGCGCGTACGCGAGCGACTCGTCGACGCAGCCCTGCGCGAGCCCCGTGGCCAGCGCGGAGATCGCGATCCGGCCCTCGTCGAGGATCCGCAGGAACTGCGCGTAGCCGCGCCCGAGCTCGCCGAGCAGGTTCGCGCGCGGCACCCGTACGTCCGCGAAGGACAGCTCACGCGTGTCCGAGGCGTTCCAGCCCACCTTGGAGTAGGGGGCCGCGACCGTGAACCCGGGCGTCCCGGACGGCACGATGACCGCGGAGATCTCCGGCCTGCCGTCCGCGTCGTGCCCCGTGACGGCCGTGACCGTGACCAGCCCGGTGATGTCCGTGCCGGAGTTGGTGATGAAGCACTTGGTGCCGTTGATCACCCACTCGTCCGTGGCCTCGTCGAGCCGCGCGGTGGTACGGGTCCCGCCCGCGTCCGAACCGCACTCCGGCTCCGTCAGCCCGAACGCGCCGAGCATCCCGCCGGAACACAGCTTCGGCAGCCAGGTGCGTTTCTGCTCCTCGGTACCGAACCGGAAGACGGGCATCGCGCCCAGCGAGACGCCCGCCTCCAGGGTGATCGCCACCGAGGAGTCGACGCGGGCCAGTTCCTCCAGGGCCAGGCCCAGCGCCAGATAGTCGCCGCCCATCCCGCCGTACTCCTCCGGGAAGGGCAGCCCGAACAGGCCCATACGGCCCATCTCCCGCACGATCTCGTACGGGAACTCGTGACGTTCGTAGAAGTCGCCGATCTTCGGTGCCACGACGTCGTGCGCGAACTCCTCGACGGTGCGGCGGAGTTCCTCGTGCTCAGGGGTGAGGCGGTGGTCCAGCGGCATGGCTTTCACGTCTCCTGTCGGGAGAGGGCGCGGACGGTGCGGGAGGGGCTGGGCCGCCCCAGCCGGTCGGCCATCCACACGCTCGTGGCGGTGAGCAGGCCGAGGTCGACCCCGGTCGCGATACCGAGGCCGTCGAGCATCCACACGAGGTCCTCGGTCGCGAGGTTGCCGGTGGCGCTCTTCGCGTACGGGCAGCCGCCAAGGCCGCCCGCCGAGGCGTCGACCGTCGTCACCCCGTGCCGCAGCGCGGCCAGGGTGTTGGCGAGGGCCTGCCCGTAGGTGTCGTGGAAGTGCACCGCCAGAGCGGCCGCCGGCACCCCCGCCGCGCGCAGGGCGCCCAGCAGGGCGCCGACGTGGCCGGGCGTGGCGACGCCGATCGTGTCGCCCAGGCTCAGCTCGTCGCAGCCCAGCTCCAGCAGCCTCCGGCTGACGCCGACGACCTGGGGGACGGGCACCGGGCCCTCCCACGGGTCGCCGAAGCACATCGACAGATAGCCGCGCACCCGCAGCCCGGCGTCCTTCGCCCGGGCCACGACCGGGGCGAACATCTCCAGGGACTCCTCCACCGTGCGGTTGAGGTTCGCCTTCGCGAAGGACTCGGTGGCGCTGCCGAACACGGCGATCTCGCGGACGCCGAGGGCCAGGGCGCGCTCCAGGCCGCGCTCGTTCGGCACGAGCACCGGCAGCCGGGCGTCCACGTCCGCCAGGAGCGGCATCAGCTGCTCGGCGTCGGCGAGTTGGGGCACCCAGCGGGGATGCACGAAGCTCGTCGCCTCGATCGTGCCGAGGCCGGCGGCGGCGAGACGGTGGACGAACTCCGCCTTCACCTCCAACGGGACGACCGTCTTCTCGTTCTGCAGCCCGTCGCGCGGGCCGACTTCGTGGATCCGGACCCGGTCCGGGAGGCCGGGCTCCCGTACGGTCATGGGCAGGCCGGCGGCGGTCATGGCGCCTCCTTCGGGTCGGCGGGCTCCGCCGGGGCGACGACGGCGAGCACCTGGTCCATGGCGACCGTCGCGCCGGGGGCCACGCCCAGCTCGGTGACGGTGCCGTCGTGGGGGGCGGCGATGACGTGCTCCATCTTCATCGCCTCCACGACGAGCAGGCTCTGCCCGGCCCGGACGCGCTCGCCGACGCTCGCCTTGACGACGGTGACGGTGCCGGGCATGGGGGCGGTGAGGGTGTCGGCGCGGCCGTACGCGGTGCTGTCGCGGGCCTGCACGGGGTCGTGGTGGGGGAGGTGCCAGGTGTCGCCGTCGCGGCTCAGCCACGTGCCGTCCGGGCCGGTGGCGCAGGTGAAGGTGTGGGTACGCCCGTGGAGTTCGGTGGTGACGGTGCCGGGTTCGATGCGGGGGTCGGTGCGGGTGAGGAGGCGGGCGCGCACGGTTTCTTCCCCCTCCCCGCCCCTTCCCTCCCCCAGACTCCGTCCGGGGGTGCCCCCAGGGGCTCCGCCCCCAGACCCCCGGTCCTCAAACGCCGGACGGGCTTGGGGTGGCAGGCCCAGTTCCGCCTCGTGTGCCCGCCCCCGGACCCGTACCCTCACCGGGTCCCCTCCCGGCACCCGGAAGTCGTAGGGCGTCCAGGCCGCCTCGCCGCCCAGGCGGAAGCCCGTGGGCAGGGAGAAGGGGTCCGTCCAGCCGGGGGCGGACGGTGGTTCCAGTGCGGCGTGGCGCAGGAGGGCGGCCGTCGCGTACGCCTCGGGTGGGACGGGCGTACGGGCGAGGGCCGCCGCCTCGCGGTCGACCAGGCCCGTGTCGAGGTCGCCGGAGACGACCGCCGGGTGCCCCAACAGCCGCCGCAGGAAACCCGTGTTGGTGTCCACGCCGAGCACGACGGTGCCCGCGAGCGCGGCGCGCAGCCGGCGCAGGGCCGTGGCCCGGTCCGGGCCGTGCGCGATCACCTTGGCGAGCATCGGGTCGTAGGCGGTGCCGACCTCCGTGCCCTCGGCGAGGGAGGAGTCGACGCGCACGCCGGGTCCGGAGGGCTCGCGCAGCGCCCGTACCGTACCGGCCGACGGCAGGAAGTCCACGCGCTCGCCCGCGCCGGAGGCGACGACGCGCGCGGTCTCGGCGCAGATACGGGCCTCGACGGCGTGCCCGGTGAGCGCGATGTCGTCCTGGCCGAAGCCGAGCCGTTCGCCGGCGGCGGTCCGGATCTGCCACTCGACGAGGTCGAGCCCGGTGACCAGTTCGGTGACGGGGTGCTCGACCTGGAGGCGGGTGTTCATCTCCATGAAGCAGTACGCGCCCGGGTCGTCGCCCGGCACGATGAACTCGACGGTGCCCGCGCCCGTATAGCCGCAGGAGCGGGCGGCCTGCACGGCGGCGGCGCCCATCGCGGCCCGCGTGTCCGGATCGAGCAGGACGCTGGGCGCCTCCTCGACGATCTTCTGGTGGCGGCGCTGGAGGGAGCACTCGCGCTCGCCGAGGTGGACGACGCCTCCGTGGCCGTCGGCGAGGACCTGGATCTCGATGTGGCGGGGGCGGTCGATCCACCGCTCGACGAGCAGGGTGTCGTCGCCGAAGGAGCCGCGGGCCTCGCGGCGGGCGGCGGCGATCTCCTCGGCGAGGGCGGCTGCGTCCCGGACGAGCCGCATGCCCTTGCCGCCGCCGCCAGCGGACGGCTTGAGCAGGACGGGCATGCCGATCTCCCGTGCGGCGGCGGCGAGTTCGGCGTCGCTCAGACCGCTGCCGGAGGAGCCGGGGACGACGGGCACGCCCGCTGCCCGTACGGTCTCCTTGGCGCGGATCTTGTCGCCCATGAGCTCGATCGCCGTGGCGGGCGGCCCGATGAAGACGAGCCCGGCTCCTGCGCAGGCGCGCGCGAAGGCCGCGTTCTCGGCGAGGAAGCCGTAGCCGGGGTGGACGGCCCGCGCGCCGGTGCGGGCGGCGGCGTCCAGCAGGCGCTCGGCGGACAGATAGCTCTCGGCGGCGGCGGCCGGCCCGAGGCGTACGGCCGTGTCGGCCTCCCGTACGTGCCGGGCGTCGGCGTCGGCGTCGCTGAAGACGGCGACCGAGCGGATGCCGAGGGCGCGCAGCGTACGGATGACGCGTACCGCGATCTCGCCCCGGTTGGCGACCAGAACGCTGTCGAAGACCATGCGCGGTTCCCCTCTCACATCCGGAAGACGCCGTAGCCGGGCGCGTCCGGGTCCTTCTCGGGCAGTGGCGCGTTGGCGCACGCGGTGAGCGCGAGGCCGAGGACGGTGCGTGTCTCCAGCGGGTCGATGACGCCGTCGTCCCACAGCCGGGCGGTGGCGTAGTAGGCGTTGCCCTGCCGCTCGTACTGTTCGCGGACGGGTGCGCGGAAGGCGTCCTCCTCCTCGGCGCTCCACTGCTCGCCGCGTGCCTCCAACTGGTCGCGCTTGACGGTCGCGAGGACGGACGCGGCCTGCTCGCCGCCCATGACGGAGATCTTCGCGTTGGGCCACATCCACAGGAAGCGCGGTGAATAAGCGCGGCCGCACATCGAGTAGTTGCCCGCTCCGTAGGAGCCGCCGATGACGACCGTCAGCTTCGGCACACGCGTGCAGGCCACGGCGGTGACCATCTTCGCGCCGTGCTTGGCGATGCCGCCCGCCTCGTACTGCCGGCCCACCATGAAGCCGGAAATGTTCTGCAGGAACAGCAGGGGGATGCCGCGTTGGTCGCACAGCTCGATGAAATGGGCGCCCTTCTGTGCTGATTCGGAGAACAGGATGCCGTTGTTGGCGACGATGCCGACCGGATGGCCGTGAATCCGGGCGAAACCGGTCACGAGGGTCTGTCCGAACTCGGCCTTGAACTCCGCGAAGCGGGACCCGTCGACGAGCCGGGCGACGACCTCGCGCACGTCGTACGGCGTGCGCGGGTCGGCCGGCACCGCGCCGTGGAGGCCGCTCGGGTCCACGGCCGGCTCCTCGGCGGGCTCGACCGGCCAGGGGAGCGCGCCGCGACGGGGGAGTGTGGAGACGACGGTGCGGACGATGCGCAGGGCGTGCGCGTCGTCCTCGGCGAGGTGGTCGGTGACGCCGGAGACCCTGGAGTGGACCTCGCCGCCGCCCAGCTCCTCGGCCGTGACGACCTCGCCGGTGGCCGCCTTCACCAGCGGCGGCCCGCCCAGGAAGATCGTGCCCTGGCCGCGCACGATGACGGCCTCGTCGCTCATCGCCGGCACGTACGCGCCGCCGGCCGTGCACGAGCCGAGGACGGCCGCGATCTGCGGGATGCCGGCGCCGGACATCCGGGCCTGGTTGTAGAAGATCCGCCCGAAGTGCTCGCGGTCGGGGAAGACCTCGTCCTGCATCGGCAGGAACGCGCCGCCGGAGTCCACGAGATACAGGCACGGCAGCCGGTTCTCCAGCGCGACCTCCTGCGCGCGCAGGTGCTTCTTGACGGTCATGGGGTAGTACGTGCCGCCCTTGACCGTCGCGTCGTTGGCGACGATCACCGTCTCGCGCCCGGAGACCCGGCCGACGCCGGTGACGATCCCGGCGGCCGGGGCCGCCCCGCCGTACATCCCCTCGGCGGCCAGCGGCGACAGCTCCAGGAAGGGCGAGCCGGGGTCGAGCAGCGCGTCCACCCGCTCGCGCGGCAGCAGCTTGCCGCGCGACGCGTGCCGTGCCCGCGCCTTCTCGCCCCCGCCCAGCCGCGCCGCGGCCAGCCGCTCCCGCAGCTCCGCCGCGAGCGCGCGGTGCGCCGCGGTGTTCGCCGCCCACGCCTCCGAGGCCGGGTCGGCGGCGCTGTCCAGCACCGGTGCCTGCTGCATGTACACGAGCTCCCTTGCTCGGTTAATGAGCGTTAACACACTTTTCCTTCAGGTTAACGGCGGCTAACCGCGCTGTCTACAATTGCGTGCGTGAATGAAGCAGGTACCCGCACCCCGGCCGCACCGGCCCCCACCCGCCGTGAGCAGATCCTCAGGGAGGCGGCCCGGCTCTTCGCCGAGCGCGGCTTCCACGGCGTGGGGGTGGACGAGATAGGGGCGGCGGTCGGCATCAGCGGCCCCGGCCTCTACCGGCACTTCGCGGGCAAGGACGCGATGCTCTCCGAGCTGCTGGTCGGCATCAGCGAGCGGCTCTTCGAGGGCGGCCGGCAGCGCGCCGCCGAGGCCGCGCGGGCCGGCGACCCGGCCGCCGTGCTGGACTCGCTCATCGACGGGCACATCGACTTCGCGCTCGACGACCGGGCGCTGATCACCCTGCACGACCGGGAGCTCGGGCAGCTGCGGGAGGGCGACCGCAAGCAGGTGCGCTCCCTGCAGCGGCAGTACGTCGAGCTGTGGGTCGGGGTCGTGCGCGCGCTGCACCCCGGGGCGGACGAGGCGGAGGCCCGGGCCGCCGTGCACGCGGTCTTCGGGCTGCTGAACTCCACTCCGCACCTCGGGCGGCCCGGCGCACTTCCGGGGCGCGCGGCGACGGCGGCGCTGCTGCGCCGGCTCGCGCTCGGCGCGCTGGCGGCACTCTCGGACGGCGACGGGCGTTCAATGGACGGGTCCACGGATCAGGAAGACTGAATCAGGAAGACCGAGTTCCGCTGAACGGCCCGCCCTGGACAGGGTGTTGACCGAGGAGTAGCTTCGCGGGTGTCCGCGAGAGGCTGAGCAAGCGCTTGGTCGGTGACGTCCGGCAAAGGTAACTCCCCGGGCCGTCCAGGGCTTCGGGGAGTTCGGCGACGAGGGAGGGTGGTGCGCGTGCGCCGCACGGTGTTCGGCGAGGAGCACGAGGCGTTCCGGGAGACCATCCGCGACTTCATCTCCCGCGAGGTCGTGCCGTACTACGACGACTGGCGCGAGGCCGGTGTCGTCCCGCGCGACTTCAACAAGAAGCTCGGCGCGCTCGGCGTCTTCGGCATCCAGGTGCCGGAGGAGTACGGCGGCGCCGGACAGCACAGCTTCAAGTTCAACGCGGTCATCACCGAGGAGTGCGCCCGCGCCGGCGTCAGCTTCGGCGGCAGCGGCGTGCACACGGCCCTCGTGCTGCCGTATCTGCTCGCGTACGGCACGGAGGAGCAGAAGCGGCGCTGGCTGCCGCCGTTCGTCTCCGGCGACATGATGACGGCCATCGCCATGACCGAGCCGGGCACCGGCTCCGACCTGGCCGGCATGCGCACTACCGCGAAGCTCTCCGAGGACGGTAGTCACTACGTCCTCAACGGCGCCAAGACCTTCATCACCGGCGGCGTCCAGGCCGACCGCGTGCTCGTGTGCGCGCGCACGGCCCCGGCCGGCGAGCAGGACCGGCGGTCCGGGATCTCCATCCTCGCCGTCGACACGAGCTCCCCGGGCTACCAGGTCGGCCGCAAGCTGGAGAAGCTCGGGCTGGACGCCTCCGACACCGCCGAACTCTCCTTCACCGACGTCGAGGTGCCCGTCCACGACCTCCTCGGCGAGGAGGGCAAGGCCTTCGGATACCTCGGGCGGAACCTGCCGCAAGAGCGGCTCGGCATCGCCATAAGCGCGTGCGCGCAGGCCGCCGCCGCCGTCGAGTTCGCCAAGGAGTACGTGCGGGAGCGCACTGTCTTCGGCAAGGCCGTGGCCTCGTTCCAGAACACGAAGTTCGTGCTCGCCGACTGCAAGGCCGACGTCGACGCGATGCAGGCCGTCGTCGACCGCGCCCTCGACGCGCACGACGCCGGCGAACTGACGGCGGCCGACGCCGCGTCCGCCAAGCTGTTCACGACCGAGCGCGCGGGCGTCGTCATCGACAAGTGCCTCCAGCTGCACGGCGGTTACGGCTACATGATGGAGTTCCCGATCGCGCGGCTGTACGCGGACACCCGGGTGACGCGGATCTACGGGGGGACGAGCGAGGTCATGCGGTCGATCATCGCGAAGTCGATGGGGCTGTAGAGTCCTCCGCAGGATTACGGGGTGTCAGGTACGGGGGAAGGGGATACGGATGACGGCTGCGGCGGCACCGATGAGCGGAGCGGCCAGGGGGCTGCTGATCGGTGCCGGGGCGCTCGTCCTCGGCCTGGGCATCCTCCTGCTGTTCTTCTGGCACACGCATGTCGTCGAACTCGTCGGTACGGACCGGCTGATATCGGGCGTCGGGCTGCGGGTGGCCGAGGCGGCGGTGCTGTACGGGGGCACGTGGTGCGTGGTGCGCGGCTGGAATGGCCGCGGGGCCGGGGCCTCCTGAGCGCGGGCCCCGGCTACTCCTGCTCCAACAGCCCTGCGGCGTCCAGCAGATACGCGGTCATCGGCTCGTAGAAGCGCGGGTCGGCGACGTGGTCGTCGATCGGGACCGCCACGCGCAGGGTGCCCTCCGCCTCCGCGAGGAAGAGGGCCGGGTCGTTGCTGTCGGCGTAGCCGATCGCGTCCAGTCCGCGCCGGGCCGCGCAGCCCGCCCAGCCGTGGTCGGCGACCACCAGCTCGGGCAGCGGGTCGCCCCGCCGCTCCAGGGCGTCGAGGATCGCGGCCATCGGCTCGGGGGAGTGCGTGTGGTGGATCGTCGCGCCGTACTCGACCACGGCCACGTCCCCGAAGGGGACCACGGCGCCGCCGTCGGCCGTCAGCCCGTCCGGTACGGACACGATCGCGCAGCCGGCGGCCCGCAGGGCGTCGGCCGTGCGCCGGTGCACGTCCAGCAGCCCGCCGGGATGCCCGGTCGCCACGAGCACCCGCTGCCGGCCGTCCGCCGCCTTGCGCAGCAGCGCCGCCGCGCGCTCCAGGGCGGCCACGGTCAGCTCGGGGTCGATCGTGTCCTGCCCGCTGCCGTGCGCGGGGTCGGGGCTCACGCCGCAGCGCTCGGCCATCACGGCCAGGACGTCCCGCTCGTCCGTCCAGCGGTCGCCCAGCTCCAGCCCGAACCAGAAATCACGGTCGCCCGCGGCGAGGCTGCGGTAGTGACCGAGGTTGTTCTCGCGGGGCGTGGCCACCGGGCCCGCGATCCGGGTACGGACGAGGTGGTCGATCAGCTCGGTGCGGTTCGGCGGTGGCGTGCCCTTCATGGTCTCCCCCGGGGACAGGCGCGGGTGGGTGTGCTGAACGCGATGTGCTGAACGTGGTGTGCTGGACGTGATGTACATACAGAGCGTCCGGACCCTGCAGTTCCGTACATGTGCGGAGCCCGCCGCCCTGCCTACCCTCGGGTACGGCCGGTGCCGCTGTACAGGCGTCGACCCGACCGTAACGCGTCCGTGATCTTCGAGAGGCCCCAGGCATGAGCACCTCCGCCCCCCGTGAACCGCGCGGCCCCGTCGACTCCTCCCGCATCCCGCGCTACGCGGGCCCGGCGACGTTCGCGCGGCTGCCCCGCATCGACGAGGTCGGCGGGCGGGCCGACGTCGCCGTCGTCGGCGTGCCCTTCGACACCGGCGTCTCCTACCGGCCCGGCGCCCGCTTCGGCGGCAACGCGATCCGCGAGGCGTCGCGGCTGCTGCGCCCGTACAACCCCGCGCAGGACGCCTCCCCCTTCGCCCTCGCGCAGGTCGCCGACGCCGGTGACATCGCCGCCAACCCCTTCAACATCGACGAGGCCGTCGAGACGATCGAGGCGGCCGCCGACGAGATCCTCGGCACCGGCGCCCGCATGATGACCCTCGGCGGCGACCACACGATCGCGCTGCCGCTGCTGCGCTCCGTCGCGAAGAAGCACGGCCCGGTGGCCCTGCTGCATTTCGACGCCCATCTCGACACCTGGGACACGTACTTCGGCGCCGAGTACACGCACGGCACCCCGTTCCGGCGGGCCGTCGAGGAGGGCATCCTCGACACCTCCGCCCTCTCGCACGTGGGCACGCGCGGCCCGCTGTACGGCAAGAAGGACCTGGACGACGACGCCAAGATGGGCTTCGGCATCGTCACTTCCGCCGACGTCATGCGCCGCGGCGTGGACGAGGTCGCCGACCAGCTGCGCCAGCGCATCGGGGACCGCCCCCTGTACATATCCATCGACATCGACGTCCTGGACCCGGCCCACGCCCCGGGCACCGGCACCCCGGAGGCCGGCGGCCTGACCTCCCGCGAACTGCTGGAGATCCTGCGCGGCCTGTCCGACTGCCACCTGGTCTCCGCGGACCTGGTCGAGGTCGCGCCGGCCTACGACCACGCGGAGATCACGTCGGTGGCGGCCTCGCACACGGCGTACGAGCTGACGACGATCATGTCGCGGCAGATTGCGGGGGCGCGGGGCGCGTAAGGCTGTTGGGGGTTGAGGGGGTGCCCGGGGGCGGGGGTCCGGGTGCCCCCCCGGAAGCCCCTTACGAGTGAACCGGCCCGGAAAGGGGCCGTTGCCCGGCGTGGCCGGTCATGCTGGCGTTCGACCGCAAGGAGGTGCAGCATGACGGTTATGGCACATGAGCCTGCGCCGACGCAGGAAGAGACCCTCCTGGATTACTTCCTCGCCCTGGAGACCCCTGAGGGCTTCCGGGCCGAGCTGATCGAGGGGGAGATCTTTGTGTCACCGGCTCCGGACGGAGATCACGAGGACCACGTCAGCGGCATCGTCAGGGAGGTGCTGCGCAAGTCGTCCACCGACATGGACGTCTCCGGTCACAAGGGGCTGAAACTTCCGCGTGGTGGGCTGTGCCCCAAGAACTACGTCATCCCTGACGCGACCTTCGCGCCCCGCGAGCTGCGCCTCTTTCGGGGCGCGCCGTCCTGGATGGCTCCCGATGGCATTGCGATGGTCGTCGAAGTGACCAGCACCAAGCCGGAGCGCGACCGCGTCGCCAAGCGGCACTGCTACGCGCGTGCGGGCATCCCTCTCTATCTGGTCGTCGACCGCAAGGAGAGCGTGGTGCTCCTCTTCAGCGAGCCGATGGACGACGACTACGCGAAGACGCTGTCCGTCGCCTTCGGGAGTGCCCTTCCTCTCTCGGCGCCCTTCGAGTTCGAGCTCGACACCGTCGACTTCCTCTGAGTTTCCGGGACTCCGGCCACGGATAGGCTGCCGACTGTGCCGTACGCCAAAACCGAAGACGGAGCCCGCATCGCGTATCAACCGGTCGGCGACGGGCCCCCACTCGTCCTGCTCGCCGGCCAGGCCAACAGTCACCACTGGTGGGACGGCCTCCGCGAGGACTTCCACGGTGCCCGCAGCACCGTCACCCTCGACTATCGCGGGACCGGAGACAGCGACGAGCCGCAAACCCCGTGCAGTACGCGCCAGTTCGCGCGGGACGTGATCGCGGTGCTCGACGAACTCGGCGCCGACCGCGCGGACGTCTACGGCACGTCCATGGGCGGACGCGTGGCCCAGTGGGTGGCCGTCGACCACCCGGATCGGGTCCGCAGGCTCGTCCTCGGATGTACGTCGCCGGGCGGACCGCACGCGGTCGACAGCGCTGACGACGTCCGCCGGTCCCTGGCCCAGCCGGACCCCACGGAGGCGCGACGGGCGCTGCTCGACCTGATGTACACGCCGGACTGGCTCGCGCATCACCCCGGCCCGTACGGGACGTTGGGCGACTCCGGCATGTCCGCCCGGGCCCGGCGCGGGCACCTGGCCGCCAGCAGACAGCACGACGCGTGGGACGCGCTGCCGGGGATCACTGCCCCCACACTGGTGCTGCACGGCACCGACGACCGCCTCAACCCGGCGGCGAACGCACCGCTGCTCGCTGACCGTATTCCCGGCGCGCGGCTGCGTCTGATTCCCGGGGCCCGGCATGCGTACTTCGAGGAGTTCCGGGCCGTCGCCGCCCCGCTCGTGCTGGATTTCCTCGACGGTTGACAAGACTCCACTGCGTGGAGCGCTCCGGACATGGGTGAGAATATTCCCCGAATTCCCAATGTCTCAGGAAGCGTCAGGAGCTTCATGCACAAGCGCCGCCTCTGGGCACCCGGGCTCGCGAACCTCGGGCTCGGGGTGCCGGCGATGGTGCCCCTGTATCTGGCATGGTGGCTGCTCACGAAGTATCTGCCAATGGACTGCCACAGCACGGCGGAAGCCGCCCGTTCCGGGCTCACCAACTGCGACTTCCACACGCTCGATCACGCGGATGCCGTGAAGTTTCTGCTGGTGGTGACGGGGCTGTTCGTGGTGTGGCTGATCGTCCTGGTGGATGTGCTGCTGCCACGGCGACGGGGTGCGCGGGTGCGGATGTGGGCGGGGTCGGCGGTGTTGGTTCCGGTTCCGTTTGGGGTGTGTTTGGGGTTGGCCTGAGACCCAGGACACGGGGGCGTTTCCGCAGGAAAGCTCTTCATGTACGCGACGAGGTGGGCGAGTTGGCAGTCGAAGCCCGAATGACGAGACCCGGGCTTCGGCAACCGGTTCACACGTGTCAGACCGAGTGCATCTCGGGCACGATCGGATCAGAGTTTGGCCACCCAGTGACCGCGAGCGAGATAGGTCGTTCCGTCGGGTTTGACGAACACCTTGGCGCCCCGTACAGGGAGTTCGCCCTGAGCGAGCCAGTGGTCACGGATGTCGTCGAGGGCGTCCCACAGGCGCTGCGGGCCGCTCTGGTGGACAGTCGGCGGTTCGGTGCCGTGGGCGGTGGCGCGGGCCCATGAGCCGTCGGCGTGGGCCATGAGGGCGAGGCGGCGGCCGTCGCGTGCTTCGTAGTGGTGCTCGATGCCCGGGGCTGTGATGTCGAGCATGGAGGCGAGGTCCCACGCCTCGGCGACATCGACGACGGGATAGCGGCCCGTGCGGACCTCCTCCCCCTCCAGATCGCGGGCGCGGCCCAGCAGTTCGGTCGGGCGGGGCGGATAGTCAGGACCGGTGCGCGTGTGCATGAATCCCGCTCGGTCCCATTCGACGCGCCCGGTCGCACCCCCGTCCCCGTCCTTCTCGGCGGTGACGAGCAAGGACGTGCCGGCGATCGTGGTCACCAGGCGCCCGCCGGGTTTGAGCGCGGCGAGCCAGCTCGCAGGGATGGGGCGTACGGCCACGGTGGCGACGATCCGGTCGTACACGCCGGGGAGCTGGGCGGCGGCGTCCATGGTGGCGAGAGCGGGACGCAAGCCAACGGCTTCGAGGCGTTCACGTGCGGCCGTGGTGAGGTACGGGTCGACGTCCACGCTCGTCACCCGGTGACCACCGAGGCGGCGCGCGGCGAGGGCGGCGCCGTAGCCGGACCCCGTACCGACGTCGCACAACACGTCGTTGTCCCCGAGACGCGCATGCTGGAACATGCGGACGACCAGGCTGGGCAGAGTCGCGGACGAGGTGGGCAGGCCGTACGGGCGCTCCTCGGACTTGGCGTGGTCCGCGTGGAGCGGTCCGACGCTCGTGACGAGCGAGGTGTCACTGTACGCGGCCTCCAGCCACCGTGAGGCGTCCGCCGGGCCGTCCCGCAGCGCCCAGCCGTCGGCCGTCCGCGACCACCAGCGCGGTACGAACAGGTGCCGGGGAAGGGCAGCGACGTGGGGGCGCCACCGTGACGTGGCGTGGGTGACGCGTTCGGCCAATGCTGAGGCGTGGGCTTCCCACTGCATGGGCTGCTCCTAGTATTTCGGCGCGCACGCCTCGGTGTTGTCCGGGTCGTCCAGCCAGACCCTGTGCTCTTCTGCCGTGAGTGTGAGTCCGAACCGTTCGTGTCCGGGCCTGCCTTCGTCCTCCCACCATCGCAGGGCGGATTCCGTTTCGTCCCACAGGCGCCGGGGGCCCGACTGCCATACGCGCGCCGCGTCGCCGTCGCGGAACATCACGCAGGCCCATGAACGGTCGCTGAGCCCGTAGAACCAGACGGGCCGGGCACCGTCCCGTTTGTCGGCGACAACGCAGGCACAATCCGGCACGCGGATCCCCAGGGCGAACTGCAAGGGGCCGAACTGCCCGGCGACGAAGCGGTCTTCGGTGACAGTGGTCGTCGACTCGTCGCCGTCGGCCACCGTGCCCATGACGTAGTCGGAGTGCTTTACCGGAGGGCGGCGCTGTGCGCGCAGTTTCATGAATTCCACCGGGCCGGTGAAACGTCCTGACGCGGAGGTGCCGTCATCGGCCACGACCAGGCGGGCCACGGCATCGGCGTTGCTGTAGTGCGTTCCCCAGGGGGCCACGACGACCCCGCCGGGGCGGCACTGTTCCACCCAGGAGAACGGGACGGCCCGCAGCCCGCACGTGGCGATGACACGGTCGTAGGGCGCGGCTTCCGGGAAACCTCGGGCCCCGTCGCCGTGGACCACGCGAACCGGAAACCCACGACGCTCAAGAGCCGTGCGCGCGGCACTCGATACGGCTTCGTCGATTTCCACCGTGACCACGTTCCCGGCGCCGAGCCGATGCGCGAGGAGAGCGGCGTTCCAGCCGGTTCCGGTGCCGATTTCCAGGACGCGGTGCCCGGGGTGTACGTCCAGGTCGCGGAGCATGCCGAAGACCACGCTGGGCATGGACGCCGATGAGGTGGACACGTGTCCCGGGGCGGTGCCGGTGTGCCGGCCGTCGTCCCACTGCGTCACCACGGGAGTGTCGGAGTCGGCATACCGCTGCCACACGGCCGGCTCGTCGGCCCTGTTGACGGTCACGGTCTGCCCGGTACTCATGTCGAACGGCCACATCAGGTCGGGCAGGAACGCGGAGCGGGGTACGGCGGCGAACGCGGGCACCCAGTCGGACGTCAGACTGCCGTTGGCCATCAGGGAGCGCCCCAGCTCCGTACGGCCGGGGCGCTCCTGGCGTGCGTTGACGGTCACGGGCCGGTCACCTTCGGCGGGTTGGGCACGCCGGGGCCTCCGTCGGGGGTGGGCGGGGTTTCGGGCCCGGGCCACGGCTGGCCGGGGAGTTTGTCGCCGTTGCCGGGGTTGTTGCTCGGGATGGCGGTCATGGCTGTTTCTCCTCTGCGGGTATCGGAGGTGTGCGAGACAGGCACGGCCGGACGTCGGCAGTGGCCGCTCATGCGTGCGCCTCCTGGTGGTGTGGTGTGCTGTTGTCCGGGTGGTTCATCAACGGGGCGCTGAAGTCGAGTTCGAACCACACATTCTTGCCGGGGGACTGTGAGGCAGTACCCCAGCGGGTGGCGAGGGCATCCACGAGCAGCAGGCCGCGCCGCGCTCTTCGTCCGTCTGCGCGACGAGCGGCCACACATCGGGCCACGGGCGCGCGACGGCCGGGGCGAACGTCACACCGTGTCGCCGGTTACCCGCGCAAGTTCGGCAAGTCCGGCCGGGGGCCGCATCACCGCGTAGTCGCCGAAGTCGCGGCGGTAGCGCCGGTGTCCGGTCTCCTGGGTGTGCCTACGCTGCCACTCCTCGACCGGGCCCGGGTCGCGGTGCGTGCCGGACTCCGCACCGCACTCGGTGTCGTCACCGGAGACGCACCGGGCCTCGTACTCCGGCTCTGCCGTCCGGTCCTGTTCGACGGTGAACGGGACGTAACGGAACACGCGCCGGGTCACCGCGCTGCCTCCTGCCCGTCGCGCGCCGAGTCCTTGACGTGCAGGAAGCCGCCCGCCTTCTCGATCTCGCGCGCTACCTCGTCGTACTCCTGCGGAACAGGCGAGATCATCGAGCGCCACGCCGTGAGAACCGCCCCGGCTTCGCCGCTCTTGACGCACTCGACGGCCTGCCGCAACCCGTCACGCCCTTGCGGCGGCAGCAATCCCGCGCGTTCCTCGATCACGTCCGTGACCTCCCACCCGAACGCCTCGGCGTACCCCGTGCACTCCCGGCGAGGTCCCGCGATGTTCGTGTTGGGAGCACCGCACAGGTAGATCACGCAGCGGAACCGCCCGATCGTCGCGGCCTCGGCCGGTCCATCGGCCTCACCCGGCGGGAGACCCGCCGCCGCGTCAGCCAATTCCTGACGCCGTCTCAGTTCACCTTCGGTTCGGCGGACCCTGGTCCGTCCCTGCCCCTGCCAGTTCTCGACGCTGATCACGCATCAATCGTGCCCACCTGACCACGCACAGTGAAGTGACGAGGCGTAGGACCGGGCGAGGTCGCCCGGCCCCAACTCGTACGCCCCGTAGGACTCATGCGATCAAGGGCACGCCGATGAGTTCGCTGATGTTCCGCACGCGCGCTGTGGACACCTTCGCGAGACGCTTCCCGATGACACCGGGCAACGCCTGATGCTTGACCCACTCCGGAGCGTCGAGCCCTACCTCGATCAGTGTGTCTCCCGCCTGGTCGTAAAGGCCGGCCGCGCACTGCGCGAGGGCAACATCGAGCTTGTAGCGGTTGCGGGCCACCTTCGACATGGACTTGGGGAGCTTCTTCATGTCCGGGTGACTGGCGAGCTTGAGTGCGCGCCCGTAGTTCTTCAACGCGACGTGGATCCCAACGGCCTCGGTCTTCGCCGCCGTTGGGCCGAAGCTGGTTCCGTACAGCTTCTCGTCCCGGCCCAGCCTCGCCGCTGCGGCGTGCGCCTGCGAAATGTAGTCGTCGGCCGCGCTCTCGTCCTCGCGCCTCGACGCCGCCACGGCCGCGGAGATCATCAGACGCCCGTACGCGAGCAACTGCGGACGTGACCCGCTGCTGAACGACGGCTCGATCGCCAATGCCGCGCGCTCGGCCACGGACACGGCGCGGGGCAACTTGGCGCCGCGCAGGTAGATCCATGACAGCGTGGACTCAAGCAGCGCCGTCATCACGGGGTCATCGACGTTCTTCGCAAGGTGTTTTGCCGACGTGAGCGCGCTCAACGCAAGGTCGCGTTGCCCGAATCCGTTCGAGCACGACGCGGCTACGCGGTACGTGCTCGCCAGGATCGAGCCCACTTGCTCGCGCTCGCTGCCGGTGGCACCGGCGTACCTGACCTGTCCTTCCATGAGGACCTTTGAGGCGTAGCCACTCACCTTGGCCGTGTCGCTCGCCCAGTAGGAATCCCACGCGCGGTCGCGCGCCTCGCGCAGTTCCTCGACGGTGCTCGGGTCGTCGATGCCCTCCCACTCGCCGAGAGCGCTCTCGTGCACGGCATCGGACAGTTGGCGCAGCGCGGCACGGTCGCTCTGATCCATGCCCCGACGCGGTGCCTGCTGCCCCAGGATCACGGATACGTCCGTGTTCAGCGCGTGGGCGAGCTTGAGCAGAGAACCGACGGACAACTCGCCGCGGTCCTGCTCGGCTTTCTGCACCAAGGCGAGGGACAGCCCAGCTGCATCGGCGAGTCCCTGCTGCGTCAGGTCGGAGCCCCGTAGGCACTTGATGCGCTTACCGTTCGTAAAGTCGGCCCAGTTGCTCACGATCACCCCAGTGCGTTTGCTCCGGCTGCTGAACTCCGATGGTAGGTCCAGGCGCCCGGACGCCCAGCGTGAACGGAACCGGCGCAGGACCCGAGCGCGCTCGGCCCAGCTCTCAGAGGCTGAACGGCCGGCTCGTGGGTCTTCCCCGGGGTGCCTCGCCCGTAGACTTCGGACCCCGCGAGACGATCTGGACTCTCCCTCCCGTGACGATCGCTTCGCGGCGCTGAGAGCCGGGATCGCCGCCTTGTGCCGGACACGATGAGAGGGGTCGGCTTGTCGGAGAACGAAGGTGCGCGACTGTTCCGCGAAACATGGATCGCCGGGGTGCACAGGCACTTCCCCGGTGAACCGAAAGCCGGCTACGTGACCCCCTGGGAGGACACACCCGGCTGGGAGCGTGCTGCCGCAGGGTCCGTGTACGAGCAGGTCCGCCACTTCCTGGAGCTCAGCGACGGCCACGCTTCGCGGTTGTCGCGTGAGCAGAAGGGCCGGTTCGTCGCCACGTGCTGGACGGCCCAGATGTACAAGCACTTCACGGACCCCAAGCCGGGCTACGTGGCGGACTGGGCGGAGCTGCCGGTTTGGCAGCGGGAGACCGACGCGGACATCTTCGAAGCGATCGAGAAGTCCCTGGGCTGAGCACACGACGAGACGCCGCCCCGCGTCAGCGCTCATGAGTGCTGACGCGGGGGCCTCGCGTACGTGAACACGTGCTCGCGTTCGCGGAGAGGGGGTGCACCGGGCGCGCTCTCGATATCGCGCACCGTCTCCCACCAAGGCCGTTGAACGCGAGCTCAGGCCGGCCGGTACTCCTCGTGCGGCACGGCTCGCTCCCACACGGCCTCGAACGCCGAAGCGCAGAGCTTGGCCAGCGCCGGTTCGATCACGACCTCCTCGTCCGTGAACTGCCCGTCGCCGCCGAAGTGGTTGACCACGACCGTGCTGCCGTCGAGCAGCCAGAAGTCGTTGCCCGGCAGAGCGAGATCGGTGGCACGGCGACGCGGTAGCCAGCGGACCTGTTCGCCTGCCGCGACGTTGGTGAACGTCACGTCGTACTCGAACTGGACGTAGTCCGAGACCGGTTCACTGACCAGACGCGCGCGGCGCACTGGCACACCGCGCGCCGTCGTCTCCTGGATGAGGGTCAGCCAGGGGCGCCACCACGACGCACGGTCGGCCGGGTCGTCCCGGTGCCCCTGCTGCCAGGCGATGAACATGGGGTCGTCGCGCATGTAACCGTCGCGCATCTCCAGATGAACCGCCGATCGCTCGCACCGGCGCAGGAGATCTTCAAGCGGTGGGCCCGCCACTGTTCACCTCCGGGAAGAACTGCAGCATGCGGGGTCCTTGCCCAGCTTGGGCAGAGCCATGCCGTGCCTCCTGTGTGTCGGGGCGGCGCTTGTGTGAACGAGCTTGCGCCAGGCTCGGCCAGCGGCGCCATCGGGGATGTTCGGTCCTGCAGCCTCGCTGAAGTCAGGGCCACCAGTGTGCCCGTGTCCATGACAATCACTCGCCGAACCTTGTCTCGCGCGCACGCGACCGATGAGGGCATGCGCCTTTTTCTATAGTGGCGTGCGGCCTTGTGCGTGGCCGACCTTCACGCCTCCGCTGCTCCTCTCCCCGTATCCTCGCGGAGATACCGCGGCACCCCGTCGCCGAGCGCGGCCACGGCGGATCTGAAGCGATGCGCGAGGCGCGGTCGGAGCAGTCCGGTCGCTTCGTCAGCGGGGAAGAACGCGAGCTGGGAGAGTTCTCCGTCGCCAAGGCGGAGTGCGGCCACAGCCTCGGCATCGATTTCACCGGCATCGAAGATAAAGGCCAGTTGGTCGTCCCACGGTCCGTGAGGAGCAACCCAGTCCACCACCAGCAGGCTACGGATCACCGCTGTCAGACAGAGCTCCTCCCGGAGCTCCCGGACCGCCGCGAGGTCGGGAGCCTCGTTGGCTTCGGCCATGCCGCCAGGAAGGTCCACCATCCTGGCTTGTAAGTGGGTTTCACCAAGAGGAAGTTGCCAGCTGTGTTCCGGAGCAGCACGTCCGCAGCCACACGTTTTCTGGCCTGTTTGGCATTGCCCTCGGCAAGGTATGCGTACCAGGCGTCGGGATCTGAAGGCGTCGGTGTCATGTCGCGAGCCTTTCGAAGTCCGACGTGGCTGCGTGCAGTGCTGCACTGGGTCCGGCCCCGGCCCCGGCCCCGGGATGACGCATGGCACCATGATGCTCGCCGACCGGCAGCGCGTCATCGACGAGACGTCTGGTACGGGCCGGGGTCGGGCCTTGTAAGGTCTTCGGCGTGGCACCGGTAACCGGCCTGTGGTGGACGGGACTTGCCGGAGTGCGGGCGTTGAGGCTCCGCAGCCAGACGGCCCAGGAGGAGCCCCATGAACCCTGTGTCCCGGCAGACCCTGCACGGTCGCTCCGAGCTTCCGGAGACCGCCACCGGGCATGAACAGATCCGCCTTTCAAAGGAACTCGGCCGACTCGTTCATGACCGCCGGACCGAGGCCGGCGTGAGCGAGGAGGACCTCGCCGTGTGCCTTGGCCTCACGCCCGAGGCTGTCGAGCGCATCGAGCTCGGCGGCGTCCTGCCGATCACGTGTGAGCTGCTGCTCAGGATCGCGGCCGCACTCGACGTTGCCGTGGAGCTCTGCCTTGCGTCAACGAGCAGTGCCGTCCGTTTTGAGGCAGGGGCCGCGTAGCCCTACGCGGCCGAGAATCGCCGTGCTCGCTCGGAACCGGGCATCGACCAAGCCCCTGCATTCCGAGCAACTGGCCGCTGTCGGCGGCACCATCACGCTCGGCCCCGACGTGTGCGGCAGCGCCACGACGTGTCGAGGGTGCGTGCCGCTCACGAGCGGGCCCCGCACTGGTGTCGGCGCAGTTCCTCTTCGAGCTCGGTGACTCGCTTCATTCTGCCTTCGCGGAGGGCCACCGCGCGGGCGAGGATGAGCCCGGCGCAGAAGCGGCACAGTCGCGGTGGGAGGGTCAGGCGCATGCGTGATGTTCCCCTTCAGGGTCGGCCGGGTCCGGGACCTGAGCTTCTGCCCCGCGACCATTCGGGGTTCATGGTCGCGAAGCCACTGATCCAGTGGGGAGTTGACAAGTGATGACTATGATGTATGGCAACGGTCAACACTCCCGGAGCCCGCAATGAGCGACTTCGCCGCGTGCGCCCGCCGCGCCCTTGAGGACCGGGGGCTGACCATGCGCGGGGCGGCCCGCGCCCTGAAGTACGACCCGGGCTATCTCAGCCGTGTGCTCAACGGGAAGCAGCGTCCCTCCAGGCAACTGGCCGAAGCCTTGGACGCGTTGGTAGAAGCCGGCGGAGAACTGGCTGCCAAGGCCGTCGGAATCGGGTGCGGGGATGTGAGGCGTCCACGTGAGGAAACGCCCGGTACGGACATCGGGCATATCCGTGAGGCCGTCGCGCACTTCCTGGAGCACGATGGCCGGTACGGCGGCGACGCGGTGGCATCTGCCGCGACGCAGGTGTGGCGGGCGGGGCAGCGCGAGTTGGAGAGCGGAACCGTTCCCGAGCGGCTTGAGCGCGAGTACGTGGCGGCCGTCGCGGAAGCGGCCGAGGTCGCGGGGTGGCTGGCCTTCGACGCGGGTCGGCAGGAATCCTCCCGTGCCGGTTTCCTCGAAGCGCACCTGCTGGCCCGGCACGCCGGCGACCGGCCGATGCAGTGGTTCGCCCTGGACATGCTCGCGATGCATGGGATCCAGTACGGTCACCCCCGCGAAACGCTGCGCATCGCGGACGAGGTCCTCACCCAACTCCGGGTTCCGCCGCGCGTAGCGCTGCTGGCGCGCGTACGCAAGGGACGGGCACTGGCTCTCGCCGGGAGCCGGACGGGCGCCTTGTCGGAGCTGGAGGCGGCGAGGGCCGGGCTGGGGGAGTCCCTCGACCCCCGGGATCCGCCATGGACCTGGTGGGTGGACGAACTCGAAGTCGCCGGGCATCGCGGTGAAGTACTCCTCGCGCTCGGGGATGCCGACGCGGCCGTACCCGAACTCCGGCGTGCCCTCGAACTGGCGGCGGCGGTCCGCCCGGTGGGGCGGGGGGTGCTCTACTACCAGGTCGCCCTGTTCGCGGCGCATGCGAAGGCCAGGGACTGGCGTGCGTGCGAAGCGACCTTGGCGGCTGTCCAGCCGTTGCTGGAGCTGGTGAGCTCGGGACGGAGCCGACGGCGGCTGTGGGGGACGGTGCGCGATATCGAGAGTGCTCCTGGTGTGCCCGGTCGGCTGCTGGAGGCATCGGCGTGTTTATGCGAGTACGTGACTGGAGGCCCAGTTCCCCTTGCCCGGCGGCACCACGCTCCGTAACTTGCTGATACCGCTACGGGAGGGGATCACTTGAAGCTGACATTGATCGCCGGAGGTTCGTGCAGCGGCGCGGGCAACGGCGACTGTGACTCCGGAGACTGCCCCAGTGTCTTCGCCACAGACCGGGGCACCATCGCCGTCCAGGGACACGACGTGGACCACGAGACGCCGGAAGGCGAGTCCATGGTGGAGATCCCGCAGGAGCTTCTGAGGGAGGCCGCACGTGTTCTTGGATGGTGAGGACTGGGCTGCCTACTTCCGTGAGTTCAAGCGGTCGGCCTGGCGGCTGGAAGTACAGCCCACGTACACGATGCCCGCAGAGGCCGAGAGCCTCGCCCGGTTCCTGCGCGGCGAGCCCAAGCCCGTCGACCACAACGCACGTTGGCACGGGACCGTACGGGCAGCGGTCGGCGCGGACAAGACTATTGGGCGGGTGCGTGTGGTGCGTCAGCCGCTCACCGAGTATCAGCAGTACCAGTTTGCGTGGGGCATCCCCGGCAACATCTCGGCCGGCGAGGACATCCGGGTCCTTGACCTCACAAACCAGGATGTGGACCTTCCGGACCAGGACTTCTGGCTGTTCGATGAAACCACCGTCGTGCACCTCAACTACCGGCCGGACGGCACTCAGATCAATCGCGAGCTGATCGAAGCACCGGACATCGGCAAGTATCTCGCCTGGCGGGATCGGTCGGTAGAGATTTCTGTTCCATTCCGTGACTATCGAGCCTGAGCGTCACGGAAGAGAGCGCAAGGACTTGGCGGAGGCCCTGAGGGACCTCCGCCGAGCTGCTGGGCTGAGCGGGGAGCGGCTTGCTGTCCGCTGCAACATGAGCCAGACGAAGATCAGCCGAATCGAGACCGGGCGAGCTCTGCCCACGGTGCTAGATGTCGAGCGGATCCTGACAGCTCTGGGAGTGCCGCAGGAAGCAGCCGACGAACTCTTGAGACTGGCGCGCCGGGCAAACGTCGATTATGCGTCCTGGCGAGCCTATGCCCGTGTCGGCTTGTATCGGAAACAGGCTGAACCTTTCCCGCCACCAAGACACTTGAGTTGGAGCCACCGTGGACGCACCAGTCACCCCGACCATCCGTACCTCTGCCAAGGCCGTCGTCGTGCACGACGGCCGAGTCCTGCTCCAACGGGCCAACTGGGAAGGCCAGGAATGTTATTTCTTGCCCGGTGGCGGCCAGCACCCCGGTGAACCACTCGACGAAGCCGCCCGCCGCGAGGTCCACGAGGAGACCGGCCTGACCGTCACCGTGGACCGGATGCTGTGGCTGCGCGAGTACATCGGCGCCAACCACGAACATGCCGAAACCGAAGCAAGCACCCACCGCATCGAGGCGATCTTCCACTGCACCCCCGAAGGCGACCCCGGCCAGCTCGGCGGACATGCCGAAGATGACGTGCAGACCGGCCTGGAATGGGCGGAATTGGAGAAGGTGCCCGGCCTGAACCTGTTGCCTCACGCTCTGCGTCAGCCGATCGCCGCCCTCGCCACCGGGCAGCCCTCGCCCGGCTACCTCGGCGACGTCAACTGACGACCCGTGATCGTCATAGACGGCCGGGTCCCGGACGAGGCCCGGGAGATCACCACAGGCCAGGCCAACCGCGTCTGGTATGTCGACGGCCCGGTGTCGTACGTGCTCAAGCACTACGGCGACCCGGCCCGCGCAGCCAACGAGGCTGTCGCCCTCACCCTCCTAACCCAGCATCAGGCCCCGGCGCCCCAACTCCTGGGTGCCGACCCGGGAGCACAGCCGGCGTGGACCGCGCAGGCCACGGTCCACGCCGAGCCCGTGCCCGCCACCCAGCTCCTTCACGAACTCGCTGACCCCCTAGCCGTCGTCCACCGCATCCGAGGCTCCCACGTCGGACGGCTCGCCGGAGCCCGACGCCACCGCACTTGGCGCGACTACCTCCGTGGCCGACTCGACAACTACGCCGATGCTGCCCCCGACCTCGCCCATGCAGCCGCAGTCCTCAGCCGCGAACTCGACGTCACTGACGTGGACACCGAGCCCAGGCTGCTGCATCACGACCTCCAGCCGGGCCACCTTGTCCGCTCCCTGAGCGGCAGGTCACTACTGCTGGACTGGGAACTTGCCGTCTTCGGCGATCCGCTGTCCGACCTCGCCCGCCTCGCCGTCCGCCTCGACCTCCCCGACCCCGCGGATGTCCTCCACCTCACTCACCGGCCTGCTCCAGCCGCTGGCCGTCGAATTCACCTGTACTGGCGCATACACCAGCTCGCCGACGCCGCCCTCAGTACCGATCCCGTCGTACAGCAACGCGGCCGGAGTCGCCTCTCTTAAGGACGAACACACGCGGCTCGGGTCTCGTCATTCGGGCTTCGCCCGCCAACTCGCCCACCCCGTCGCGTACATGAAGACTTTTCCTGCGGAAACGCCCCCGTGTCCCGGGTCTCAGGATTCAAGATTCGGCGTTCGAGACAGTTATTCAAGGAATGGGAGGAAGTTAAAACCCACCCTCCCGCCCTCCCCCGCGCGAGCGCGGGCAACGCGCGCGTAGCGTACGCGCATCCACGCGCACAACGCGCGTCTACCACACCCGAGTTGACTTCCGCCAATCCGCCGTAACGGCCCATGCGCGCCGTGTAACGTGCGCAGCAACAAGCAACCCCCGCGGGTGCGCAATCACCACACGGGGGTCTCACCCTCAAGATCGCTGAGGTCGATCCGATGGCTGCTGCCCAGCTTAGCGCTATCCCTATGGCTCCTGCCGGATACGGCAAGCATTCGGCCCCCGAGCAGCCCCCGCTGCGTGCCGACACCTTCGCCCACCTGCCCGCGCGCGAGGCCAGTCTCGCGATGTACATCGAGCGGCTGCCCGAAGGCGCCGCGATGGGCATCAAGGACCTGGCGGGGACCACCGTCTACGGGCAGATGGCGGTGTCCACCAGCTTGAAGTACCTCGAAGACGCAGGGCACTTGCGGCGCAAGCGCCGGACCGTGGGCGAGAACCGGCCGCAGTGGGTTTGGCTCACGTACTGGTCCCGGGTGCCCCGCAGTGACGCCTGGTGGGACGCCCTCCTCGGCGGGGACACCCCCGCAGCGCCGCCGGACGAGCCGCCCCCGCACGAGCCGACCCCTGCCGTCCCCGAAGCCCACGCACCCGTACCGGCGGAGCCGGAGCCGCACCCCACCCCCACCCCGCCACCCCCCTCCCGCGCCTACGCCGTCCTCGCTCAACTCGGCCGTGCCGACCACCGGATGACGCTCTCCGCCGCCGACTGCGCCGAGCTCGCGCCCCTCGCCGAGGAATGGTTCAGACGTGATGTGACCGGACCTCAGCTCATCACCGTCCTCACGTCCGGGCTCCCGGACCTCGTCCACTCCGCGGTCGACTTCGCCCGCCGCCGCCTCATCCGCAAACTCCCGCCCGCCCCGGCCCGTACCCCCGAAACCCTGGCCCAGCCCACCGCCCCCACACCCCGCCGCATGGCCGAATGCCGACGCCCCCAATGCCGCCGCCCCGGCCCCCCGGAAGCCTTCCGTGACGGCCTCTGCCGTGAATGCCGCGGGGACACCACCCGACCCCACGAGTCCGGGACAACGGCGACAGACGAACACGTACGCGCCTGTATCGCCGACCTGCGCACCACCATCCGCAGCCATCGCGGCGCACTCCGTCCCGCCTTCACGTAAGGGGCCGCGTCAAAGCCCCGTCAACCCGCCCCCTCCCCACGACAAGGCCCCGTAAGGAACCGCATCCCCCGTATTCCGGCCACGGTTGGCTGTGGCGGTCGTCCCTCACCCCCCGTACCGTCGAAGGCCCCGCAGATGCTGCACCTCGCCCCCGAGGCACCTCGGGCACCGCAGGCACCCCAACAGCAGGACGTCACTCCTCAGCCGGACCCCGGCCCGCCGGGCCGTCGGCACCGGCACCGCCGGGTCGCGGCAGGCGTGCTCGAACCCCGGCAGCTCGTCGCGGCCCTCCCGGAGGCGGTCCGCAAACTGCACCCCAGGGTCATGGTCAAGCATCCGGTGCTGTTCGTGGTCGAGGTCGGATCCGTCCTCACCACGTTCTCCGCCGTCGTCTCGCCGTCCGTCTTCACCTGGCTGATCAGCGTCTGGCTGTGGCTGACGGTGGTCTTCGCGAACCTCGCCGAGGCCGTCGCGGAAGGGCGCGGCAAGGCGCAGGCGGAGTCGCTGCGCCGGACCCGGGCGACGATCGTCGCGCGCAGGCTGCGTACGTGGCGGGTGGGGATCGACCGGCGGGACTGGGTGGAGGAGCGGGTTCCCTCCGGGGAACTACGGCCGTACGACTTCGTCGTGGTGGAGGCGGGGGAGGTGATCCCCGGGGACGGCGAGGTCGTCGAAGGGGTCGCGGCCGTCGACGAGTCGGCTGTCACGGGCGAGTCCGCGCCGGTCATCCGCGAGGCGGGCAGCGACTGTTCGGGGGTGACGGGCGGAACGGCCGTACTGTCCGACCGGATCGTCGTGCGGATTACGTCTCGCGCCGGACACACCTTCCTCGACCGGATGATCGCCTTGGTCGAGGGGACGAGCCGGCAGAAGACACCCAACGAGCTCGCCCTGAACATCCTGTTGGCCTCGCTCACCGTCATCTTCATGCTCGCGGTGGTCTCGCTGCAGCCGATGGCGGAATGGGCGGGCGCCCCGCAGACGATCACGGTGCTGGTGGCGCTGCTGGTGACGCTGATCCCGACGACGATCGGGGCACTGCTGTCCGCGATCGGCATCGCGGGCATGGACCGGCTCGTGCAGCGCAACGTCCTCGCCCTGTCCGGACGGGCCGTAGAGGCGGCCGGGGACGTGGGCACGCTGCTGCTCGACAAGACCGGCACCATCACCCTCGGCAACCGGCAGGCCGTCGACTTCGTCCCCGTCAAGGGGGTCTCCCGCGAAGTACTCGCGGACGCCGCCCAGTTGTCCTCACTGGCCGACGAGACGCCCGAGGGCCGTTCCGTCGTAGTCCTCGCGAAGGACAAGTACGGACTGCGGGAACGAGCCCAAGGGGAGTTGCAGCAGGCGCGGTTCGTGCCCTTCAGCGCGCGTTCCCGCATGAGCGGCGTCGACTTCGCCTGGCAGGGCGGCGTCTGCCGTATCCGCAAGGGCGCGGGCAACGCGGTCGTCCAGTGGGTGACCCAGTGCGGCGGGAGCGTGCCCGACGACGCGCACTGGATCGTCGACTCCATCGCGGCGGGCGGCGGTACCCCGCTGCTCGTCGCGGTCCAGGACGGCACCGGTACGCGCGTGCTCGGCGCCGTCCATCTCAAGGACGTCGTCAAGCCCGGCATCGCCGAACGCTTCGCCGCCCTGCGCGCGATGGGCATCAAGACCGTCATGGTCACCGGCGACAACGCGCTCACCGCGAAGGCCATCGCCGCCGAGGCGGGCGTCGACGCGTTCATGGCCGAGGCCACCCCCGAGCACAAGCTCGCCCGGATCCGCGAGGAGCAGGCGGGCGGCAATCTCGTCGCGATGACCGGCGACGGCACCAACGACGCGCCCGCGCTCGCCCAGGCCGACGTCGGCGTCGCGATGAACACCGGCACCTCCGCCGCCAAGGAGGCCGGGAACATGGTCGACCTGGACTCCAGCCCCACCAAACTCCTCGACATCGTCGAGGTCGGCAAACAGCTGCTCATCACCCGGGGCGCGCTCACCACCTTCTCCATCTGCAACGACGTCGCCAAGTACTTCGCGATCGTGCCCGCCATGTTCGGCGGCGTCGACGGCTACCGGGGCCTGGAGAAACTCAACATCATGGGCCTGCACAGCCCCACCACCGCCATCGCCTCCGCGATCGTCTTCAACGCGCTGATCATCGTCGCGCTGATCCCGCTCGCGCTGCGCGGCGTGCGCTACGTGCCCGCCTCCGCGCACGCGCTGTTGCGGCGCAACCTCGGACTGTACGGGCTGGGCGGGCTGATCGCGCCGTTCCTCGGCATCAAGGCCATCGACCTGCTGATCCAGTACATCCCCGGGATCTGATCCCGGCCTCCCTTCGCCTCCCCTCGTTGCCACCGCGTGGCAGCGGGATAGCAGCGGGATGAAAACCGCAGCCCAGGACGTTGCCACCCCCGGCAGACCACACACACGCACAGCAGAGACGGGGGAGGTCCGGGTGGCGACAGGGACTCGGGGGACGGCGGGGCAGGGGTGGGCCCGGCGGCTCGCCCGCTACTGCTGGCGATACCGCGGAGCGGTACTCATCGCGCTCGCCTCGTCGCTCGGCGGCATGGCGGTACAGGCGCTCGTCCCCCTCATACCCAAGCTGATCATCGATGACGTGATCGGCGCCCACGAGCGCCCCCTCGCCCCCTGGGCGACCCTCCTGATCGCCGCCGCGGCCGCCGTCTACGGGCTGACGTACCTGCGCCGCTACTACGGCGGCCGCCTCGCCCTCGACGTGCAGCACGACCTGCGCACCGAGATGTACGCGGCGATCGCCCGGCTCGACGGCAGACGCCAGGACGAACTGTCCACCGGGCAGGTCGTCGGCCGCGCCACCAGCGACCTCCAGCTGATCCAGGGCCTGCTGTTCATGCTCCCGATGATGATCGGCAACATCCTGCTGTTCCTCATCTCGCTGGCCGTGATGGCCGCCCTCTCCCCGCTGCTCACCCTCGTCGCCCTCGCGGTCGCGCCCGCGCTGTGGTTCCTCGCCAACCGCAGCCGCACCCGCCTCTACCCGGCGACCTGGTACGCCCAGCAGCAGGCCGCGGCCGTCGCAGGCGTCGTCGACGGCGCCGTCACGGGCGTACGCGTCGTCAAGGGCTTCGGACAGGAGGAGCAGGAAGCGGGCAAACTCCGCGAGGCCGGACGGAAACTGTTCGCCGGGCGGCTGCGCACCGTACGCCTGAACTCCCGCTACACACCCGCCCTGCAGGCCGTCCCCGCGCTCGGCCAGGTCGCGATGCTCGCGCTCGGCGGCTGGATGGCCACCCGCGGACAGATCACCCTCGGCACGTTCGTCGCCTTCTCCACCTACCTCGCGCAGCTCGTCGGACCCGTCCGCATGCTCGCCATGATCCTCACCGTGGGGCAGCAGGCCCGCGCCGGCGTCGAGCGCGTCCTCGAACTCGTCGACACCGAACCCTTCGTCAGCGAACGGCCCGACGCCCACGAACTGCCCGCCGACGCGCCCGCGACCGTCGAGTTCGACGACGTGACCTTCGGCTACGACAGCGAACGCCCCGTCCTCGACGGCTTCTCGCTGCGGATCGAGGCCGGCGAGACCGTCGCCGTCGTCGGCACCTCCGGCAGCGGCAAGTCCACCGTCTCCCTGCTGCTGCCCCGCTTCTACGACGTGACCGGCGGCGCGGTACGCGTCGGCGGCCACGACGTGCGCGACCTCACCCTCGCCTCGCTGCGCGCCGCGATCGGGCTCGTGCCCGAGGACAGCTTCCTGTTCTCCGACAGCGTCCGCGACAACATCGCCTACGGGGCACCCGGCGCCACCGACGAGCAGATCCGCGCCGCCGCGCGCGCCGCCCAGGCCGACGGCTTCATCAGCGCGCTGCCCGACGGCTACGACACCACGGTCGGCGAACAGGGCCTGACCCTCTCCGGCGGGCAGCGCCAGCGCATCGCCCTCGCCCGCGCGATCCTCTCCGACCCGCGCCTGCTGCTCCTCGACGACGCGACCTCCGCCGTCGACGCCCGCGTCGAGCACGAGATCCACGAGGCGCTGCGCGGCGTCATGGCGGGCCGTACGACCCTGCTCATCGCCCACCGCGCGTCCACGCTCGCCCTGGCCGACCGGATCGCCGTACTGGACGCGGGCCGGCTCGTGGACATCGGCACGGCCGAGGAACTCCAGGAACGCTGCCCGCTGTACCGGCGGCTGCTCACGGACCCCGAGGAACTGGGCCGCGCGGCCGCACCGGGGGCGGAAACGGACTACGTCCTGGGGGAGGGGGCGGACTACGCCCCGGGTACGACCTACACAGCCGGCGCCGGAGTCCGTCCCGCGACGGACGCCTCCCCCGCCCGTAAGACCGCGGAGTCCGTCGTCGTACGGACCGCCGAAACCGCCGCCCTCGCTGGCCACTTCAGCGACAGCGCCGCCCCCGGACCCGCCGGAACAGGCACCCGCCCCGAGGGGCGGCAGCGCGGACCCGTCGACGGCGTCACCCCCGCCCTGTGGCAGCGCAAGGACACCCCCGGGCCCTCGGCGCACCACCCCGGCGACGGCCCCGCCTCCGAGGAACTGCTGGCCGCCGTCGCCGCCCTGCCGCCGGCCGACGACACCCCCGACGTCGACGAGGACCGGGCCGCGCACTCCGAAGCCTCCTACGGGCTGCGGCAGTTGCTGCGCGGCTTCAGGGCACCGCTGCTCGTGAGCCTGCTGCTCGTGGCCGTCGACGCGGTCGCCGGCCTGCTGCTGCCCGTCCTGATCCGGCACGGCATCGACCAGGGCGTCGAACGGCTCGCGCTCGGCGCGGTGTGGGCGGCCTCCGGACTGGCCCTGCTCGTCGTGCTCGGCCAGTGGGCCGCCCAGGCCGGCGAGACCCGGCTGACCGGCCGCACCGGCGAACGCATTCTGTACGCGCTGCGCATGAAGATCTTCGGGCAGTTGCAGCGGCTCGGCCTGGACTACTACGAGCGCGAACTCACCGGCAAGATCATGACCCGGATGACGACGGACGTCGACGCGCTCAGCTCCTTCCTGCAGACCGGACTGGTCACCGCCGTCGTCTCCGTCCTCACCTTCTTCGGCATACTCGTCGCCCTGCTCGTCCTCGACACCGAGCTGGCCCTCGTCGTCTTCGCGACGCTGCCGCTGCTGGTGATCGGCACGGTGGTGTTCCGGCGGCGGAGCGTCAAGGCGTACGAACTCGCCCGCGAGCGCGTCGGCCTGGTCAACGCCGACCTCCAGGAGAGCGTGGCGGGGCTGCGGATCGTCCAGGCGTTCCGCCGGGAGACCTCGGGCGCGGCCCGCTTCGGCGAGCGCAGCGCCGGCTACCGCGCGGCCCGTATCCGCGGCCAGTGGCTGATCTCGGTGTACTTCCCGTTCGTGCAACTGCTGTCGTCCGTCGCGGCAGCGGCCGTACTGATCGTGGGCGCGGGCCGGGTGGACGACGGCACGCTGACAGCGGGCGCGCTGGTGGCCTACCTGCTGTACATCGACCTGTTCTTCGCGCCCGTCCAGCAGCTCTCCCAGGTCTTCGACGGCTACCAGCAGGCCACCGTCGCGCTCGGCCGCGTCCAGGAGCTGCTGCGCGAGCCGACGACGACCCCGGTCGCCGAGCGGCCGCGTGCCGTCGGCGAGTTGCGCGGCGAGGTCGTCTTCGACGACGTGCGCTTCCGCTACGCGGGTGCCGAGGACGACAAGCCGGACGCCCTGGCCGGGGTGTCGCTGACGGTCCCCGCCGGGCAGACCGTCGCGTTCGTCGGCGAGACCGGCGCGGGCAAGTCCACGCTCGTCAAGCTCGTCGCCCGCTTCTACGACCCGGTCGCGGGCGCCGTCCGCGTCGACGGGCACGACCTGCGCGAGGTGGACCCCACCGGCTACCGGCGCCGCCTGGGCGTCGTCCCCCAGGAGCCCTACCTCTTCCCCGGCACCGTGCGCGACGCCATCGCCTACGGACGCCCCGACGCCACCGACGCGGAGGTCGAGGCCGCCGCGCGGGCCGTCGGCGCGCACGGCATGATCGCCACGCTCGACGGCGGCTATCTGCACCCCGTCACCGAACGCGGCCGCAACCTCTCAGCGGGACAACGGCAGTTGCTCGCCCTGGCCCGCGCCGAACTCGTCGACCCCGACATCCTGCTGCTGGACGAGGCCACCGCCGCCCTCGACCTGGCCACCGAGGCCCTGGTCAACGAGGCCACGCGGCGGCTGTCCGGCCGGCGCACCACGCTCGTCGTCGCGCACCGGCTGACCACGGCCGCCCGCGCCGACCGCGTCGTCGTCATGGACCACGGCCGTGTCGTCGAGGACGGCACCCACGCCGAACTGCTGGCCCTGGACGGGCGGTACGCGCGGCTGTGGCGTACGTTCACGGGGGAGTTCGAACCGAGCGTCGCCTGAGCGGCGGGCGCGCGGACGCGTATCTTCACGGGCATGAGCACCGCGCAGCCCGCCGTACCGCGCATGAAGGCCGTCGTGATGGAACGCCACGGCGGGCCCGGCGTGCTGCGGTACACCGACGTGGCACGGCCCGTGCCGGGACCCTGCGAGGTCCTGGTACGGGTGCGCGCGGCCGGCGTCAACCCCGTGGACGTCAAGACCCGCGCGGGCGAAGGCGTTGCCGCGCTGCTGGGGCCGCCGCCGTACGTCCTGGGCTGGGACGTCTCCGGCGTCGTCGAGGAGACCGGCTTCGGCGTGACGGGACTGCGGTCCGGGGAAGAGGTGTACGGCATGCCGCGCTTCCCCGGCCCGGCCGGCGCGTACGCCCAGTACGTGACCGCGCCCTCCCGGCACTTCGCCCGCAAACCCGCCTCCCTCACCCACACCCGGGCGGCCGGGCTGCCGCTCGCCGGGCTCACCACCTGGCAGACCCTCGTCGACCTCGCCGAACTGCGGGCCGGACAGCGGGTACTGGTCCACGCGGCGGGCGGCGGCGTCGGGCACCTGGCCGTACAGCTCGCCAAGTCCCGCGGCGCGTACGTCATCGGCACCTGCGGGCCCGTCAAGGCGGGCTTCGTGCAGTCGCTGGGCGCCGACGAGACCGTCGACTACACCGCTGTGCGATTCGAGGACGTCGTACGGGACATGGACCTCGTCGTCGACCTGGTCGGCGACAAGGAACACCAGCGGCGCTCCCTGCGGACGCTGCGGCCCGGCGGACTGCTCGTCGCCGTGCCCTCCGGTGTCGACGAGGACGTAGTCCGCGAGGCGGAGGAACGCGGTCTGCGGACGGCGGCGGTGCTCGTCGAGCCGGACCGTGCCGGGCTCGACGCCCTCACCGACCTTGTGGAATCAGGGCGGTTGCGCGTCGAGATCGACGTGGCCCTGCCGCTCGCCGAGGCCGCGAAGGCGCACGAACTGGTCGAGACGGGCCGTACCCGGGGCAAGGTCGTGCTGACCGTCGACTAGCGGCCCAAAGCACCGTCCGGACGCGGCGCGCGGCGCCGATTCGCCTGCGCTTCCCGGAAGTTGGCTCTGGCGTGGCGTCCTCGACCCCCTATAGGTTCACGGCGACCTGTGCGAACCCAAGGGGAGGGCGTATGCGCAAGGCTCTCAGATGGCTGCTGGCACTGGTGGTGCTCCTGGGCGCCGTCGGTGTCAGCGGCACGGCGACGGCGGCACCCGCCGCGGCCCCCACCGAACCCGACATCAAGGAACGCATCCTGAGGATCCCCGGGATGAGTTTCGTCGAGGAGAAGCCCTACGAGGGCTACCGCTACCTCGTACTGACCTACACGCAGCCCGTCGACCACCGGCACCCGAAGGCCGGCACCTTCCAGCAGCGCTTCACCGTGCTGCACAAGTCCACCGACCGGCCCACGGTGTTCTTCACCTCCGGCTACAACGTCTCCACCAACCCCGGCCGCAGCGAGCCGACCCGCATCGTCGACGGCAACCAGGTCTCCATGGAGTACCGCTTCTTCACCCCGTCACGGCCGCAGCCCGCCGACTGGTCCAAGCTCGACATCTGGCAGGCCGCCAACGACCAGCACCGCCTCTACCAGGCCCTCAAACCCGTCTACGGGAAGAACTGGCTCGCCACCGGCGGCAGCAAGGGCGGCATGACCGCCACCTACTACCGGCGCTTCTTCCCCGACGACATGAATGGCACGGTCGCCTACGTCGCCCCCAACGAACTCCACAACGGCGACACCGAGCCCTACGACGAGTTCTTCGCGAACGTCGGCGACGCGGCCTGCCGCAAGCAACTCGACTCCGTGCAGCGGGAAGCACTCGTGCGGCGCGACGAGATCGTCGACCGCTACGAGCAGTGGGCCGACGCCAACGGCAAGACCTTCGACGTCGTCGGCAGCGCCGACAAGGCGTACGAGAACGTCGTGCTCGACCTCGTGTGGTCCTTCTGGCAGTACCACCTGCAGAGCGAGTGCGCCTCCGTGCCCGCGACCGACGCCTCCACCGATGAGCTCTACAAGTTCATCGACACCGTCTCCGGCTTCGACGGCTACACCGACCAGGGGCTCGCCCGGTTCACGCCGTACTACTACCAGGCGGGCACCGAACTCGGCGCGCCCACCTTCGACACCCCGCACCTGAGGGGCCTGCTGCGCTACCCCGGCATCTACACGCCGCGCTCCTACGTGCCGCGCGACATCCCCATGACCTTCAAGCGCGGCGTCATGGCCGACATCGACCGCTGGGTGCGCCAGGACAGCAAGCGGATGCTGTTCGTCTACGGGCAGAACGACCCGTGGGGCACCGAACCCTTCCGGCTCGGCCGGGGCGCCGAGCAGCGTGAGGACTACCGGTTCTGGGCGCCCGGCGGCAACCACAGCTCGAACATCTCCCAACTCGTCGCCGACGAACGGGCCAAGGCCACCGCCGAGGTCCTCCAGTGGGCCGGAGTCGCTCCCGCGGCCGTCGCCAAGGACGCCTCGCGCGCCGAGCCGCTCGCGCCCTTCGACGCGAAGCTGGACCGGCCGGCCGTCGAGAAGCAGCAGAGCCTGCGCCCGTAGGCTCATTGAAGGCGGCGGGCGCACCCGATGGGTGTCCCGCCGCCGACGTGCACATACAGATCGGTCTCCGGCGGGCACTCGGCGCGCCCCTCGACCTCGCGCGTGATCTTGTACTGCGGCGCGCGCGGCCCCGAGCCGTCGCAGGCCGTCTCCCGCACCAGGCCGCCCGGCTCGGTGGCGACGCAGTCGCCGGTCACCGTCAGCGGGCCGCCGCCCATGCCCGGGTCCCCCGGATGCGGCGGCCGCAGATTGCGCAGACACGCGTAGCCCTCACGGGCATGCGCCTCCCCCGTGATCCCCAGCACGAAGTCGGTGGGCTCCGGGCAGCGCGGGCCGCGCGACTCGGGCCCGGAGTAGCGGGCGAGGACCCGCGCCGAGGCCCGCGCGTCCGCGCAGTCGACCTGGAACCAGGAGCCGCCACCGCTCATCGCGCAGGTGTCCCGGTCCAGAAAGATCCCGGTGCCGCCCGTCCGGTCCGCCGCCGTGCTCGTCCGCGCCGCACCCGGCTCCGCCCCGGCCGCCCTGCCGGGAACGATCCGCTGCAACGGATGGCAGCCGACGAGCGGCACGGCACAGCCGAACACCACCGCCAGCGCGAACAGCACAGCAGGCAGCGCGCGTTGCCGCATGAACTCCCCCGTAGCCTCGCAACCCCACGGCTCCCCGAGCCCCGTGCGTACGGGTGTGGCTTCCCGCGGCCACCGAGCCTCAGACGTGCGTGTGGGGGTGCGCGGTGGGCGCGCGGCGAGGGGTGCGCGCCGCGAATTCAAGCCCGTCCGGCGTTTGAGGACCGGGGTCTGGGGCGGAGCCCCAGTTTCGGGAAGGGGCGGGGTGGGGAAGGCCCGCCGCAGGCGCCCCCGACCCGCACCCGGAAACGCACCCGGCAACGCACCCGGCAACGCACCCGGAAACGCACCCGGAAACGCACCCGGCAACGCACCCGGAAACGCACCCGGAAACGCACCCGGCAACACCCCCGCACCGCCTACCTCGCCCCCCGCCTCCTACCCAACCGCGCCGGCAACCGCCGCGTCAGAAATCGCACCCGCGGCGCCACCCGCCGAGCCATCGCGAACACCGACTCCGTCCGCGACCGATCCGCATCCAGCACCGCGAACAGATTCACGCCCAGATAGAACGTGATGGCCGCGTTCGCCAGATCGCGCGGCGGCGTCAGCCGCCCCAGCGGCGTGCCCCCGATGACGCGTTCCAGGATCTGCTCGATGAAGTCGATCCACGGCTCGGCCCGCACCCGGATCTCCTCGCGCAGCTCCGGCTTGGCGACCGCCGCCGCCACGAGTTCGGAGAACAGCGTCAGATGCCCGGCCTCCAGGTCGTGCCGGTAGATCGTCGTGCCGGCCGCGACCAGCTCCTCCAGGGTGCGTACGTCGGCGACCGCGTCGGCGAGCACTTCCATCCGCTCGGCGGACGAGCGGTCCAGTGCCGCGAACAGCAGCTGGTCGACCCCGCCGAAGTGGTAGAAGACGAGGGCCGAATTGACGCCCGCCTCCTTGGCGATGGTCCGCGCGCTGGACTTGGCGTACCCCTGCGTCCTCAGCACGGTGCCCGCCGCGCCGATCAGCCGTTCCTTGGTGTCCACCGTCATGTCCGTGCGCCCTCTCGCCAGGGCTGCATCATACGGTTCGGGCAGTGGCGCAAATCGAGCGGTCGGCAGTGGTCAGAACGGTCCGCCGGACGGTCCTCCGCGCGGCGGGCCGGCGGGCTGCGCGCCGTCCGCCAGGGCCCGCAGGAACTGCCTCCCGGCAGCGGACAGTTCGCGGAAACCGGCCGCCCGCGGATACCACCGCTTCTCGTACTCCCAGCACAGCCACCCGTCCCAGCCGGCCGCCGCGAGGACGTCCACGCACGCGTCGAGCGGCAGTACGCCCGCGCCCAGCGGCACCGGGTCGAGCAGCCGGGCGGAGGCCACGTCCTTGACCTGGACGTAGCCCAGGTGCGGGGCGAGCACGGGCAGGCTCACGGCCGGTTCCTCGCCGCCCAGCCACGTGTGCAGGACGTCCCACAGGGCGCCGATGTGCGCGTGCCCCACGGGGCCCAGGACGCGGGCCGCGTCGGCCGCCGTGCGGTGCGAGTCGTGGGTCTCCAGCAGGACGCGCACGCCCAGGTCGGCGGCGAGCGGCGCGACGGCCCCCAGACGGCGTGCGGCCACCGCGTCGGCCTCGGGCGCGGGCCGGGTGCCGCCGCCGGGGAAGACCCGCGCGTAGGTCGCGCCCAGGTCGTGCGCGAGCCGCACCAGGGCGTCCAGTTCGCGCAGCACGGGCCCGTCCTCGCCGGGGGCGGCGACGCGTACATATCCGGCCACGGCGAACAGCTCGACCCCGGCCCGCGTGAACTCTCCCCGCGCGGCCGCCCGTTCCTCCGGCGGGGAGCCGGGGTGCACCGGCTCCTCGGGGTGGGCCCGCAGCTCGACCCCCTCCCAGCCGTCCGTACGGGCCAGCCGGGCCACCTCCGCGAGGGGCATCCCGGGCACACCGAGGGTGGAGAACGCCAATTTCATGCCCGGACGGGTTCCCCGGCATCCGCGCGGAAATGCTTCCGCTACGGCAGAAGGGGGTCACCGTGGGGGCGACCGGCGGCGCGGGCACGAGAACCATCGGTATCGCCATGAACGGCGTCACCGGGCGCATGGGCCACCACCAGCACCTCGTGGGCTCGGTCCTCGCCCTGCGCGCGCGGGGCGGCATCGACGCCGGTGACGGCACCGTGCTGTGGCCGGAACCCGTCCTCGTCGGCCGCGACGCGCGGCGGCTGCGGGCCCTCGCCGAGCGGTACGGCATCGACCGCTGGACCACCGACCTGGACGCCGCCCTCGCCGAACCGGACGTCAGCGTCTACTTCGACGCGCAGACCACCGCGGCCCGCGAGAGCGCGCTGCACAGGGCCATCGCGGCGGGCAAGCACGTCTACTGCGAGAAACCGGTCGCCGGGGACGTCGGCGGCGCGCTCGCCCTCTACCACGCCGCCCGGCAGGCGGGCGTCAAGCACGGCGTCGTCCAGGACAAGCTCTTCCTCCCCGGCATCCGCAAACTCAAGCGGCTGCTGGACGGCGGCTTCTTCGGCCGCGTGCTGTCCGTGCGCGGCGAGTTCGGCTACTGGGTCTTCGAGGGCGACTGGCAGCCCGCCCAGCGGCCCTCGTGGAACTACCGCGAGGAGGACGGCGGCGGCATCACCGCCGACATGTTCCCGCACTGGGAGTACCTGCTGCGTGAACTCTTCGGCCCCGTACGGTCCGTACAGGCGCACCTGGCCACCCACATCCCGCGCCGCTGGGACGAGAACGGCATGCCCTACAGGGCGACGGCCGACGACGCCGTCTACGCGGTCATGGAGCTGGAGGGCGGCGTCGTCGCCCAGTTCAACTCCTCCTGGACGGTGCGGGTGCACCGGGACGAACTGCTGGAGCTCCAGGTCGACGGGACCGAGGGCTCGGCCGTGGCCGGGCTGCGGCACTGCCGCGTCCAGCACCGCTCGTGCACGCCCAAACCGGTGTGGGATCCCGACCGGGCCGCCGCGGGCGACTTCCGTGCCGCCTGGCAAGAGGTCCCGGACAACGGGGAGTTCGACGGTGCCTTCCTCGCGCAGTGGGAACTCTTCCTGCGCCACGTCGCCATGGACGGACCCTGGCGCTTCGGCCTGGACGCGGGCGCGCGCGGGGTGCACCTGGGCCTGCTGGCCCGGATGTCCGCGCAGGACGGCCGCAGGCTCCACTGGGGGGAGCTCGCGCCGTGATCCGGCTGCCCGACGCCTCCGGGGCCCTGCGCCCGTACACGCCGCGCGGGCGGCCGCTCGCCCTCGCCCCGTCCGCCGAACCGTTCGTCTCCCGCCGGGTGTACGCGGCCGCGCACGTCGTCGCCGACCCCTTCGGGGACACCACGCCCGGCGCCCCCGCCGCGCTCGACTGGGACGCCACCCTCGCCTTCCGCCGGCACCTGTGGGCGCACGGGCTCGGGGTCGCCGAGGCGATGGACACCGCGCAGCGCGGCGCGGGCCTGGACCCCCGCACCGCCGCCGGGCTGATCCGGCGCACCGCCGCCGAGGCGCGGGCCGTGGGCGGCGCCCTGGTGTGCGGGGCCGGCACCGACCAGCTTGCGGCGCCGTACGGCACGCTCAAGGACGTCACGGCCGCCTACGCCGAACAGCTCGCCGCCGTCGAGGCCGTGGGCGCCCGCGCGGTCGTCCTGGGCTCGCGTGCCCTGGCCGCGCTCGCCCGCGACGCCGACGACTACCGCACGGTCTACGGCACGTTGCTGCGGCAGACGTCCGCACCGGTGATCCTGCACTGGCTGGGCGAGATGTTCGACCCGGCCCTGGCCGGCTACTGGGGCAGCACCGACCCCGACGCGGCGGCGGACATCCTGCTCGGCATCGTCGCCGAGCACCCGGGGAAGGTCGAGGGGGTCAAGGTCTCCCTGCTGGACGCCCGCCGGGAGACGGCACTGCGCCGCCGGCTGCCCGCCGGTGTGCGCTGCTACACGGGCGACGACTTCCACTACCCGCAGCTCGTCGCAGGGGACGCCGACGGCCACAGCGACGCCCTCCTCGGTGTCCTCGACCCGCTGGGGCCGCTCGCCGCGCACGCCGTACGGGCGCTGGACGCCGGTGACCGGCGGCGCTTCCGGGCCCTGCTGGACCCCACCGTCGCGCTCGCCCGGCACCTGTTCGCACCGCCCACGCACGCCTACAAGACCGGCATCGTGCTGCTGGCCTGGCTCGCGGGCCACCAGGAGCACTTCACGATGGTGGGCGGCGCGCACGCCGCGCGCTCCCTGCCGCACCTGGCGCGCGCCTACGAACTGGCCGACGGGCTCGGCCTGTTCCCCGACCCCGAACGCGCGGAGGAACGCATGGCACGGCTGCTGGCGGTGCACGGGGTCCTGCCATGAGTTCTTCAACCTCCTCGATGGTGAAGGACCTTGATGATTTCGCTCTGAATCAGCAGACCGTGCGGCAGTGGTCGCTGCCCCGGCTCGCGGCCGGCTGCGCGGCAGCCGGGGTGCGCCATGTCGGGCTGTGGCGCGAGCCCGTGCGCGCGTACGGGCTCCGGGCGACGGCCCGGCTGCTGCGGCAGTACGGGCTGTCCGTCAGCAGCCTGTGCCGGGGCGGCTTCCTGACCGCGCCGGGAGCCGCGGCCCGTACGGCCGCGCTCGACGAGAACCGGGCGGCCGTCGACGAGGCCGCCGCCCTGGGCGCCGGAGTCCTGGTGATCGTCGCGGGCGGACTGCCGTCCGGCTGCCGGGACCTGGCCGCCGCGCGTCGCCGCGTCACCGACGCGCTCGCCGAACTCGTCCCGTACGCCCGCGCGCACGGTGTCCGTCTCGCGGTGGAACCGCTGCACCCTATGTACGCCTCCGACCGCTGCGTGGTCTCCACCCTGTGCCAAGCCCTCGACATCGCCGAGCAGTTCACCGCCGACGCGGTCGGTGTCGTGGTCGACACCTACCACCTGTGGTGGGACGACACGGTCGCCGCCCAGCTCGCGCGCGCCGGGCAGGGCGGGCGCGTCGCGCTCTTCCAACTCGCCGACTGGGTCACCCCGCTGCCCGACGGCGTGCTCGTCGGCCGGGGGCAGCTCGGCGACGGCTGCGTGGACCTGCGCTGGTTCCGCCACCGGGTCGCGGCCGCCGGCTACCGGGGCCCGGCCGAGGTGGAGATCTTCAACTCGCGGCTGTGGTCGCGCGACGGGGGAGAGGTGCTCGCCGAGGTGCTGAACCGTTACCGACGGTATGTGCTGGCTCCACGGGGTGTCGACGACGGACCGCCCACACCCCCGAAATCGTACAAGGGGTAACGGATGGATAACTCCTTGAAAGGGCTGCAACCCTCCGGCCGCCCTGGGGGTCGTATCAGGCACGGGCTTCCCGGGGAGGGATCCGGGGGGATCGGGGAAGCCGTCACAGGGGGGAAGCCGGAGGGGCCCGCAGTCGGACGCGGGCCCCTCCGATGTGTCCGGCCCCAGTGCCCCTCCGATGTGCCCGACTGATGTGCACGACCGATGTGCCCGACCCCGGTGTCCGACCCCGGCGGTACTGTCGGGCCATGCAGTGGGCAGTGGTCGAAGGCGTGCTGGAGCGCATCACTTACGCCAATGAGGAGAACGGCTACACCGTCGCCCGTGTCGACACCGGGCGCGGCAGCGGCGACCTCCTGACGGTGGTCGGCTCCCTGCTCGGCGCGCAGCCGGGCGAGTCGCTGCGTCTGGAGGGCCGTTGGGGCTCCCACCCGCAGTACGGACGGCAGTTCACGGTGGAGAACTACACCACCGTGCTGCCCGCGACGGTCCAGGGCATCCGCCGCTACCTCGGCTCCGGCCTGATCAAGGGTATCGGCCCGCGCATCGCCGACCGCATCACCGAGCACTTCGGCACCGACACCCTCGACGTCATCGAGAAGGAGCCCGGACGGCTCATCGAGGTCCCCGGCCTCGGCCCGAAGCGGACCAGGATGATCGGCGCCGCCTGGGAGGAGCAGAAGGCCATCAAGGAGGTCATGGTCTTCCTCCAGGGGGTGGGCGTGTCCACCTCCATCGCGGTGCGCATCTACAAGCAGTACGGCGACGCCTCGATCTCCGTCGTGCGCAACCAGCCCTACCGGCTCGCCGCCGACGTGTGGGGCATCGGCTTCCTGACGGCCGACCGCATCGCCCAGTCCGTCGGCATCCCCCACGACAGCCCCGAGCGCGTCAAGGCCGGTCTGGAGTACGCCCTGTCGCAGTCCGCCGACCAGGGGCACTGCTATCTGCCCGAGGAGCGGCTCATCGCGGACGGCGTCAAACTCCTCCAGGTCGACACGGGGCTCGTCATCGACTGCCTCGCCGGACTCGCCGCCGACGGCGAGGACAGCGCCCGCGTCGTGCGCGAGAGCGTGCCCGGCCCCGACGGCGGAGAGAGCGTCACCGCCGTCTACCTCGTCCCCTTCCACCGGGCCGAACTCTCCCTGGCCGGACAGCTGTCGAGACTCCTGCGCGCCGAGGAGGACCGCCTGTCGGCCTTCCAGGGCGTCGACTGGGACAAGGCGCTGTCCTGGCTCGCCGGCCGCACCGGGGCCGAACTCGCCCCCGAGCAGCGCCAGGCCGTCCAGCTGGCCCTGACGCGGAAGGTCGCCGTGCTCACCGGCGGCCCCGGCTGCGGCAAGTCCTTCACCGTGCGCTCCGTCGTCGAACTGGCCCGCGCCAAAGGGGCGAAGGTCGTGCTCGCCGCGCCCACCGGGCGCGCCGCCAAACGCCTCGCCGAGCTCACCGGCGCCGAAGCCTCCACCGTGCACCGCCTGTTGGAGCTCAAGCCCGGCGGAGACGCCGCCTACGACCGCGACCGCCCCCTGGACGCCGACCTGGTCGTCGTCGACGAGGCGTCCATGCTCGACCTGCTGCTGGCCAACAAGCTCGCCAAGGCCGTCGCCCCGGGCGCGCACCTGCTGTTCGTCGGTGACGTCGACCAACTCCCCTCCGTCGGCGCGGGAGAGGTCCTGCGCGACCTCCTCGCACCCGGCAGCCCCGTCCCGGCCGTACGGCTCACCACGATCTTCCGGCAGGCGCAGCAGTCCGGCGTGGTCACCAACGCCCACCGCATCAACTCCGGTGTCCCGCCCGTCACGTCCGGCCTCGCCGACTTCTTCCTCTTCGCGGAGGAGGACGCCGAGGAGGCCGGACGGCTCACCGTGGATGTCACGGCCCGCCGCATCCCCGCCCGGTTCGGGCTCGACCCGCGCCGCGACATCCAGGTCCTCGCCCCCATGCACCGCGGCCCCGCCGGCGCCGGAACCCTCAACGGCCTGCTCCAGCAGGCCATCACACCCGCCCGCCCCGGCCTCGCCGAACGCCGCTTCGGCGGGCGGATCTTCCGCGTCGGCGACAAGGTCACCCAGATCCGTAACAACTACGAAAAGGGTGCGAACGGGGTCTTCAATGGCACCGTCGGCATCGTCACCGGCCTCGACGACATCGAGCAGACCCTGACCGTGCGCACCGACGAGGACGAGGACGTGACGTACGACTTCACCGAACTCGACGAGCTCGCCCACGCCTACGCGGTGACGATCCATCGGTCGCAGGGCAGCGAGTATCCGGCGGTGGTGATCCCGGTCACCACGAGCGCCTGGACCATGCTCCAGCGCAACCTGCTGTACACCGCCGTCACCCGCGCCAGGAAGCTCGTGGTCCTCGTCGGTTCCCGCAGGGCGCTCGGCCAGGCCGTCCGCACGGTCTCGGCGGGCCGCCGGCACACGGCCCTGGACCACCGGCTCGCCCGATAGCTCCCGGAAGGCCGGAAAGGTCCGAGGTGGCGTTCGTCTCTCAACGGTTTACCAACTCGGGCGAAGGGGGCAGTATGGCCAGGCTGGCGGCACTCAGTGCCGTCTTTAGGCCCTATGGCCGACCCCGAGTGCACGGTCATCGTCCAAATGGGGGAAGGTAGGGGTAGTCAGGGCACCTCGAAGAAGAGGCACAACGTCGGTGAGGGATGACGTGAGCGAGAACTCTGTAGTACTGCGGTACGGGGACGGCGAGTACAGCTACCCGGTGGTCGACAGCAGTGTCGGCGACAAGGGCTTCGACATCGGCAAGCTCCGTGCCCAGACCGGTCTGGTGACCCTGGACTCCGGCTACGGCAACACCGCCGCCTACAAATCCGCGATCACCTATCTCGACGGTGAGCGGGGCATCCTGCGCTACCGGGGCTACCCGATCGAGCAGCTCGCCGAGCGCAGCACGTTCCTGGAAGTGGCCTTCCTGCTCATCAACGGCGAGCTGCCGACGGCCGAGGAGCTGGCCGCCTTCAAGGGCGAGATCACCCAGCACACGCTGCTGCACGAGGACGTCAAGCGCTTCTACGACGGCTTCCCGCGCGACGCCCACCCGATGGCCATGCTGTCGTCCGTGGTCAGCGCGCTGTCGACGTTCTACCAGGACAGCCACAACCCGTTCGACGACCAGCAGCGCCACCTGTCCACGATCCGGCTGCTCGCCAAGCTGCCGACGATCGCGGCCTACGCCTACAAGAAGTCCGTCGGCCAGCCGGTGGTCTACCCGCGCAACGACCTCGGCTACGTCGAGAACTTCCTGCGCATGACCTTCGCGGTGCCGGCCGCCGACTACGAGCTCGACCCGGTGGTGGTCAGCGCCCTGGACAAGCTGCTGATCCTGCACGCCGACCACGAGCAGAACTGCTCCACCTCGACCGTGCGCCTGGTCGGTTCCTCGCAGGCGAACATGTTCGCCTCCATCTCCGCGGGCATCAGCGCCCTGTGGGGCCCGCTGCACGGCGGCGCCAACCAGGCGGTGCTGGAGATGCTGGAGGGCATCAAGGACAGCGGCAGCGACGTCGACTCCTTCATCCGCAAGGTGAAGAACAAGGAGGACGGCGTCCGCCTGATGGGCTTCGGCCACCGCGTCTACAAGAGCTTCGACCCCCGGGCGAAGATCATCAAGGCGGCGGCGCACGACGTCCTCTCCGCGCTCGGCAAGTCCGACGAGCTGCTGGACATCGCGCTGAAGCTGGAGGAACACGCGCTCTCCGACGACTACTTCGTCTCGCGCAACCTCTACCCGAACGTCGACTTCTACACCGGCCTGATCTACCGGGCCATGGGCTTCCCGACCGAGATGTTCACCGTGCTCTTCGCGATCGGCCGGCTTCCCGGCTGGATCGCCCAGTGGCACGAGATGATCAAGGACCCGGGCTCCCGCATCGGCCGCCCGCGCCAGATCTACACCGGTATCGATCTGCGCGACCTGCCCGCCGACCGCGGCTGACCCGCCCCGGCAAGCACAGTGCCCCGCCTCCCCGTCGCAGACAGGGGAGGCGGGGCACTGCCGTGCCTCGGTACGGAAGGCGACGCGGGTACGGAAGGCGACACGAGTACGGAAGAAGACGCGGTACGAAAGAAGGCGCCCCGAATCCGATCCCCCCACGGGTCGGAGCGGGGCGCCTTCGCATCCCGGTACGGATTCCCCCCACGGGATCCGGCCGGGAGCCTGTGCGGCACCCGGTGCGCGGAGCCGGCGCGATCTGCCGGGACGCGTACGTACGGGAGGGCCGCTCAAAGCTCCCCGGGTACGTGCCCCGGCCACGCGTGGCCGGTACCGTCCCCCAAGACGATCCAGCACTGCCCGGTTAGACCATTGGCCCCCGCAAAGGTTGCGCAGCCCCTGTTGTGATCTAGGTCTCCGGACGGACGCGGCGCCGCCGCGGGCTTCGGGCCCGGGGCGGCGCGGCAGGGATCGGGGGCGTCGGGACGTTCAGACGCGGCCGACGAGTTCGTAGCCCGCCTCGTCCACGGCGGCGCGCACGGCCTCGTCGTCGAGCGGCGCGGTCGCGACCACGGTGACCCGGCCGGTCGAGGCGACGGCCTTGACGGAAGTGACACCCGGGATCGCCGAGACCTCCTCGGCGATCGCGGCCTCGCAGTGGCCGCAGGTCATGCCGGTGACCTGGTAGACGGTGGTGGCGCCGGCGGTGGTGGCCTGGGAGCTCATGCTGTCTCTCCTCGCGGGACGTCGGGTGACACGCCGGTCGGCGTGCCCGTACGGCCGTACGACCGTGCCAACACCTTACCCCCTGGGGGTATTTCCGTGCGGGCGGGCCGGCCGGGTCCGGCACCTCCGGAAACGGCGCGGGGCCCCGGTCCGGAGGTCGTCCGGCCGGGGCCCCGCGGCGGGGTCCTTGTGGCGGGGGAGGAGGGACGGCGCGGTCAGCGCCGGGGGACGCGCCGGGCACGGTTGCCGGGGCGGCGCGCGACCCAGTCGCGGATGGTGTCGGCGAACCAGTAGGGCTTGCCGGCCTCGTTGAGGTCGGGCGGGGGCAGCAGCCCGTGTTTGCGGTAGGAGCGCACGGTATCGGTCTGCACACCGATGTGTGCGGCGATCTCTCTGTAGGACCAGAGTCGACGGTCGGTCATCACTCGCGCCTCTCTGCTGCGCCACGGCGACGGACGACATCCGTCAGGGGGAGCCGGGCGCGGCCGCTGGTGATCACACAGCCTGTTCCCGCTGCACGACGCGCGGTGACCGGTGAGGGGCCGTTGTCGGACGGCTGTGACACACAGGCCGCACGAACGTGACGCCTGTGACGGGGAAGTGACCGTGTAACAAGCGCGCGTACCACCGTGTCGCGCGGGGATGTCCATCCGCAGGGCGAAAGAGCCGACACAGTGCCGGGGGCGTCCCGGGCACACGGCGTGCTGGGATGGGGCGCGGCGCGGACCTCGGCCGCCGTACCGTGGACAGTGACCTCGGGAAAGAGGGGCAGCAGGAGATGAAGACCGTCAACCACTGGATCGACGGCAAGTCCGTCGAGGGCACCTCCGGCACCTACGGGCCGGTGACCGACCCGGCGACCGGGGCGCGGACCACCCGGGTCGCCTTCGCCTCCGTCGAGGAGGTGGACGCGGCCGTCGCCGCCGCCAAGGCGGCCTACGGAACGTGGAGTACGTCCTCACTGGCCAAGCGCACCGCGGTGCTCTTCGCCTACCGGGCGCTGCTGGACGCGCACCGTGAGGAGCTGGCGCGGCTGATCACCGCCGAGCACGGCAAGGTGCACGCCGACGCGCTGGGCGAGGTGGCGCGCGGCCTGGAGATCGTCGAACTCGCCTGCGGGATCCCGGAGAAGCTCAAGGGCGAGCTGTCCACCGAGGTCTCCAGCCGGGTCGACGTCGCCGCGATCCGGCAGCCGCTGGGTGTCGTCGCGGGCATCACGCCGTTCAACTTCCCGGCCATGGTGCCGATGTGGATGTTCCCGCTCGCGATCGCCTGCGGCAACACGTTTGTCCTCAAGCCGAGCGAGAAGGACCCCTCGCCCGCGATCCTGCTGGCCGAACTCGCCCGGCGCGCAGGGCTCCCGGAGGGTGTCCTCAACGTCGTCAACGGCGACAAGGTGGCTGTGGACCGGCTGCTGGAGCACCCGGACGTCGCGGCCGTCTCGTTCGTCGGCTCCACCCCCATCGCCCGGTACATCCACACGACCGCGTCCGCCAACGGCAAGCGGGTGCAGGCGCTGGGCGGTGCCAAGAACCACATGCTCGTGCTGCCCGACGCCGACCTGGACGCGGCCGCCGACGCGGCGGTCTCGGCGGCCTACGGTTCGGCCGGCGAGCGGTGCATGGCGGTCTCGGCGGTCGTGGCGGTCGGCGGCATCGGTGACGAGCTGGTCGCGAAGATCCGCGAGCGCGCCGAGAAGATCAAGATCGGTCCGGGTGACGACCCGGCCTCCGAGATGGGCCCGCTGATCACCCGCGCGCACCGGGACAAGGTCGCCTCCTACGTGCACGGCGCGGCCGCGCAGGGCGCCGAAGTCGTCCTCGACGGCACCGGTTTCACCGTCGCCGGCCACGAGGACGGCCACTGGCTCGGGCTGTCGCTGCTGGACAAGGTGTCCGCCGACGCCGACGCCTACCGTGACGAGATCTTCGGCCCGGTGCTGTGCGTGCTGCGCGCCGACAGCTACGAGGAGGCCGTCGAGCTGATCAACTCCTCGCCGTGGGGCAACGGCACCGCGATCTTCACGCGGGACGGCGGCGCGGCCCGCCGCTTCCAGCTGGAGGTACAGGCGGGCATGGTGGGCGTCAACGTGCCCATCCCCGTTCCCGTCGGCTACCACTCCTTCGGCGGCTGGAAGGACTCCCTCTTCGGCGACCACCACGTCTACGGCAACGACGGCGTGCACTTCTACACCCGCGGCAAGGTGATCACCACCCGCTGGCCCGACCCCGAGGACCGGGGCGTGGACCTGGGCTTCCCCAGCCACCGCTGACCCGGCCGGCCCCGCCGTCACAGGCCCCGCCCCGGACCCCGGCGGCGGGGCCTGTGTGACGCAAGAGACGTATGAGCTGCGACAACGCGGGTGATCAACCTCCGTTCCGCCCCGCCGGTGCTCGTAAGCTCAAGGACATGACCTGGTCGAGCGCCCTGAGGAAGACGGTGCGCGCGGGGCTGACGGTCGAGCGGACCAGGCTGGAGCCACTGCTCGCGCTGCGCGCCGCGTGCGGGGTGGCGCTCGTCGTCGGGCTGATCCTGTGGCTCGGCAGCCCGACCCTCGCGGTCTCCTCCGCGTTCGGCGCGTTCGCCGCCGGGCTCGTGACCTTCCAGCGCAGCTGGCGGCCCCGCCCCGTGCTCGCCCTCGGGGTCGCCGTCGGCCTGGGCGTCAGCACCTTCCTCGGCTACCTGGCCGCCGCCGACCACGTCGTCTTCGGCGCGCTGCTGACCGTGTGGACCCTGCTGGCCGGCATGGCCTGGGCCCTCGGGCCGGTCTCCGGTCTGGTCGCCACGCAGACCATCGCCGTCATGCTGGTCACGGTCACCCTGCCCACCACCGTGCCGGGCGCCCTGGTGCACGCCGGGCTGATCGCCGTCGGCGGACTCGCGCAGGCCGCGCTCATCGTGCTCGTCCCCATCCGCCCCTGGGGCCGGCAGCGCGACGCCCTGGCCGACGCGCTCGCCGCCGAGGCCGACTACGCGCGCAGGCTGCGCCACGACCCCGTCGCCCTCTTCGACCCGCACCCGCTGATGGACGCCCGCGAGGCCGCCGCGCTCACCCCGCGGCAGGCCCGCAGCCGCCCCCGCCAGCTCGGCGGCCCCCGCGGCGTCGCCGAACGGCTGCGCCCCGTCCTCGCCTCGCTCGCCGACCCCGACGTGGGCGCGCCCGCCGAAGGGCCCGAACGCGAGCGCGTCCGCGACCTGCTGGCCGCCGCCGCGGCCGTCCTCGACGCCGTCGCCCGCGCCATCCGCCGGGGCCGGCCCGTACGGCTGCCCGCCGACGCCGTCGCCGTGCTCCAGGTGCCCGAGGGCGGACCGGTGCTGCACGGCGCCGCCCGCCGCTCCGCCCTGCGGCTGATGGCCCTGCTCGGCGACGTCGTCGAGGCCGCCGACGAACCCGTGCGCACGGAAGGCGGGCACGGGCCCGAGCCCCGGTTCCTGCTGCGGCCCTCGGTGCCCCGGCTGATCCCCGTGGGCCTGCGCGCGCTGCGCCGCGAGGCACGCTGGTCCTCCGCCGTCGGCCGGCACGCGGTGCGCTCGGCCGTCGTGGTCCTCATCGGCTACGCGCTCGGCCGTGCCCTGCCGCTGGGACACACCTACTGGGCGCCCATGAGCGCGATCATGGTCATGCGGCCGAACTTCGCGCAGACCTACGCGCGGGGCGTGGCCCGCGCGGCCGGGACGGTCGTCGGCGTCGCCGTGGCGGGCGCCCTCATGGCGCTCGCGCACCCCGGCGAGTGGGTGTCCGCCGCGCTCGCCGTGGTGAGCGTCGGGCTGCTGTACCTGCTGACGAACACCGGCTACAGCGTGGCCTCGGCGTGCATCGGCGCCTATGTCGTCTTCCTGCTCGGCATCGCCGGCGCAGGGTGGTCGCAGACCGTCTACGAGCGCGTGGCGCTCACCCTGCTCGGCGGGCTCCTCGCGATGGCCTCGTACGCGCTCTTCCCCGCCTGGGAGACACCCCAGCTGCGCGACCGGCTCGCCGACTGGCTGGACGCCAACGGCCGTTACGCCCTCGCCGTGCTCGCCGTGTTCGCGCGGCCCGCCGACCGCAGGCCGCGCCGCGTGCGCGAGGCGCTGCTGGACCAGCGGGCCGTCCGCTCCGCCTGGGAGGACGCCTCCGACCGCGCCCTGCACGAACCGGTCCGGCACCGCGGCCTCTCCCGCACCGCCGAGCGCGGCGCCGACGCCGCCCTCGCCACGATGGGCCGCGCCACCATGCTCCTGGAGGCCCACGTGCCGGATGCCGCAGCCCAACCCTCCAAGGGGGCCGCCGAGTTCGCCGCCGCCCTCGAAGCCGCGCTGCCGGACGCCGTACGGGCCGTACGCGAACGGCGCGCCCTGGACTGGTCCGGACCCCGCGCCGCCCTGGACGCCTGGCGCGAGCGCGAAGGCGACGACAGCGTGGACGTACGCGGCACGGAACTGCTGACGGACGCCCTGGACGAACTGGCGGTGGCTCTGTCCCCGGGCCCGGGCGGCCGCAACAGGGCGGCGCGCAGACCGTAGTTCGACGGTCGGCGGGCTTGATGGTTGGCGAGCTTGATGGTTCACGGCCTGAAATATTCAGCGCGTTGATGGTCCATCACACCGTGAACAGTCGCTCCAGGTGCACATCGATCAGCCGCAGCGCCTCCTCGGCCGACCACCCGCCCATCAGCGCGTGGTTGGCCAGCCCGTCGGTGAGCGCCATCAGCAGCATCGCCTCGGTGCGCGGGTCACGGTGGGCGGCGACCTCGCCGCGCTCGACGGCCCGGCGGATCTGGCCGGAGAAGAAGTCCAGCAGCAGCGGCAGCCCTTCCTGCGCGTGCGCGAGCATCCGCTCGTCGACGACGGCCCGCGCGAAGTAGGCGACCTGTACGAGGATTCCGCTGCGGCTCTCGTCGTCCAGCGGCAGCATCACCTTGGCCGTCTCGCGCAGGACGTCCCGGGGCGGCGGCTCGCCGGGACCCGTGTGCAGCGCCAGGATCCGCTCGCGCACCCGCTGTGTGGCGAGCTCGTTGATGTGGCCCAGGGCGAAGACCAGCAACTCGTCCTTGCCCGTGAAGTAATGCTGCAACTGCCCGAGCGACATGCCCGCTTCGGCCGCGACATCGCGCAGGCTCGCGCTCTCCAGGCCGCGTGTGCTCGCGATCCGCCACAGGGCCTCGGCGACCCGCCGGCGGCGCTCCTCGTGGTCCACCCTCTTGGGCATGTGTTCCCGCCTCCGCCTGTCGCTCCGCCGCACCCGGTGTGCCCGGCCCCACTTTTGCAAGTCAATCGTATTGCTATAGCTTGACGGGGGCAGACGAGAAGCACACTTGAGGTCCACACGCGTACATGGGGGCGGGCATGGCGGAACACGGACAGCGCCGGTCGCGGCGACCGCACACGGCACAACTGCGGCTGCGGCCACCGCGCAACCGCGTCGACCCGCGCGCCCTGCGCTGGTGGCGCGTGCAGGCCCTGGTGACCGTCAGCGGGCCGCTGCTGCTCATTGCCGCCGGACTGCTCGTGCTGTCCGTCGCGCTCTTCCCGGGCGCGCTGCCCTGGTACGGCCCCCTGGTGGCCGTCGTCCTCGTGCTGCCCGCGCTCGGCTACCAACTGCTCATGCCCCGCTGGCGCTACCGCGTCCACGCGTGGGAGCTGGGCGAGTCCGCCGTCTACGCGGCCGGCGGCTGGCTGTGGCAGCGCCGCCGCGTCGCCCCGCTCTCCCGCGTGCAGACCGTCGACACCGAACGCGGCCCGATCCAGCAGTACTTCGGACTCGCCACCGTCACCGTCACCACCGCCTCCACGGCGGGCAACGTGCGGATCGCGGGCCTGTCCGACGAGGACGCCGCCCACCTGGCCGAGCGCATCGGCACGGCCGCCCAGGCGATACCGGGGGACGCCGCATGACCGCCGACGCGGCCACCGGTCCGCAGCGGCCCACGGACAACGCGCCGCAGCAGGCCGGGGAGTGGCGCTCCCTCGACCCGCGCACCCTGGTCGCCCACTGCAAGTGGCTGTGCGCGCCGCTCGGCACCACCGCCCTCGCCGTCCTCGCCACCGGCGGCCGCCTCGATTCCGGCACGTGGATCAGGCTCGCCGTGATCGGCGCGGTCTTCGCGTGCATCACGGCCGCCGAACTGATCGTCTGGTGGCGCACCCGCTACCGCGTGACCGCCGACTTCTTCGAGATCCGCACGGGCCTGTTCACCGCGCGGCTGCGGTCCGTACCGCTGCACCGCGTCCGCAACGTCGACCTGACCGCCAACCCTCTGCAGCGCCTCCTCGGCATCGTCGTCCTGCGCGCCGGCACCACGGGCTCGCGGACCAGCGGCAGCGAACTGCGGCTGACCGCGCTCTCCCGCCCCGAGGCCCACCGCCTGCGCGCCGAACTCCTCGCCCGCGCGGGGGCCCACGCCACGGACGAACCCGTCCTCGCCACCACCGACCGGCGCCGGCTGCGGTACGCGCCGCTGACGTTCCGGGCCATCGGCGGGGTGTTCGTCGCGGGCGGCGCCGTCTGGCGGGTCCTCGACGGAGTCGGGGTGCAGCCGTGGCGGCTGGGCGTCGTCCGCCGGGCCTTCGACGAACTGGGCCGCAGCGCCCTGTGGCTGACGATCCCGCTCGCCCTGCTGGCGCTCGTCGCGCTCGGCGTCGTCGGCGCGGTCGTCCTGTACGCCGAGAACTGGTGGAACTACCGCCTGGAATGGACCGACGCCGACACCCTGCGCGTGCGCCACGGCCTGCTGACCGCCCGCTCCGTGTCGGTCGAGCGCGCCCGGCTGCGCGGCGTCGTCCTGTGCGAGCCGCTGCTGCTGCGGGCCGGCGGCGGCGCGTCCGTACGGGTCGTGGCGGGCGGACTGGGCAACCGCGACCAGAACCGCAAACGCAGCGTCGTCCTGCCGCCCGCTTCCCGCGCGGAGGCCCTGCGCGTGTGCGAGGGCGTGCTGCGGGAGCCGCTGGAGGCGGGGGAGCTGACCCCGCACCCGCGCGTCGCACTGCGCCGCCGCATCGTACGCGCCCTCGGCTGGGGCGTCCTGCCGGCGGCGCTCGTCCTGGCCGTCCTCGGAGCGCTCCTCACGCCCGTCCTGCTGTACTGCGCGGCCGCCTGGCTGCTGCTCGCCACACCCGTCGCGTACGCGCTCGCCCGCAGCGCCTACCGGGGGCTCGGCCACGGGCTGAACGGGCGCCGCCTCCTGGTGCGTTCGGGGACGTTCGGACGCGAGACCGTGGCCCTGGACCGCTCCGCGATCCTCGCGTGGACCTTCACCGACACCGTCTTCGCCCGCCGGGCCGGCGTGGTCACCGTGACCGCCGCCGTCGCCGCCGGGGAGGACGGCTACCGCATCCGCGACATGGCGGCGGCGGACGCGGCGGCCTTCGTGGAGGAGACGACACCGGGGTTCCTGCGGGAGTTCCTCGACGGACCCGAGGGCACCGCGGGGCGGGCCGAAACGGCCGGTGAAAAGTAGCCGGAAAGCAACCCCGGTTTTTGTTATGGCACCGCGCTCCGCGCATCTCCTATGTGTCAGGACGAACGGAAAGAGGTGCGCGAGACGTGAACGCCGGGAACGCCGGGAGCATGGTCAGCGTGGTCGAGGCGGCGCGGGCCGGGGACACCGCCGCGCAGGACGAGCTCGTCGCCGCGTACCTGCCGCTGGTCTACAACATCGTCGGCCGGGCCCTGAAGGGCCACGCGGACACCGACGACGTGGTGCAGGAGACCATGCTGCGGGTCATCAACGGACTGCCCGCCCTGCGCGACGCGGCCGGGTTCCGCTCCTGGCTCGTGGCCATCACCATGAACCAGATACGCGGCCACTGGCGGACGGAACGCCCCGAGACCCCCGTCAGTGGCCTCCAGGAACTCGGCGAAGTACCCGACCCCGAGGGCGACTTCGTCTCCCTCACCATCCTCCGGCTCGGCCTGGAGGGCCAGCGCAAGGAGGTCGCCGAGGCCACCCGCTGGCTCGACGAGGACGAGCAGGACGCGCTCTCCCTGTGGTGGCTGGAGGCCGCCGGAGAGCTGACCCGCGCCGAACTGGCCGCCGCCCTGGAACTCTCCCCGCAGCACGCCGCGGTCCGCGTCCAGCGCGTCAAGGCACAGCTCGACGTGGCCCGCGGCGTCGTCCGCGCCCTCGCCGCCGACCCGCTGTGCCCCCGGCTCGCCGACGCCGTCGCCCCCTGGGACGGCGTCCCGTCCCCGCTGTGGCGCAAGCGCGCGGCCCGGCACGTACGCGGCTGCGGCCGCTGCACGGGCGCCCTGTCCGCGCTCGTGCCCGCCGAGGGCCTGCTCGTCGGCCTCGGCCTCGTGCCGGTCGCGGGCGCCCTGCTGGGCTGGTGGGGCAGCGGCGCGGTACTGCGCACCCAGGCCGCAGGGCACACGGCCGGCGCGGACCGCGACAGCGCGGGGCAGAGTGCGGGGCAGCCGGGAGGAACGGGCGGCCACGGCGCGGGAACCGGCGCGGCCGGCAGGCACCGTACGGGCGCCACGAGCGGCCACCGCCGGCCCCGCACCCGGAAGCGGGCCGCTGCCGGAGCCGCCGCGCTGGTGGTCGCCGGCGCGGCCGTGCTCGGCGGCCTGTACCTCTTCACCGACTCCCCGGACAACGGGCGAATACCCCGAGCGGGGGCGGCGCAGGGCGAGATGAAGGCCCTGGACGCGTCGACGTCCGCGCTCCCGCCGAGCACCTCGGCCTCCCCGTCGGCCCCGGCCTCGGCATCCGCCCCGGCCTCCGAGCCGGCCTCACCGAGCAACAGCCCTTCCGCGACGCGCAGTCCGTCGGCGTCGGAGTCCGCCTCCCGGGCGCCGGAGACGGACTCCCCGAAACAGCCGTCCGGTGAAACGGACCGGAGCGTCACCGCCGGTCCCCGCCCGCGGCGCAGCGCCCCCCAGCCCCCGGCCGACCCGGGCGGCGGCCCCCTCGCCCAGCAGGTGACGAACCTGGTCAACGCCGAGCGCGCCAAGGCCGGTTGCGGTTCCGTCCGCCTCAACGCGCAGCTGACGCAGGCCGCGCAGCGCCACTCCGACGACATGGCGGCCCGCAACTTCTTCGACCACACCAACCCCGACGGCAAGGGCCCCGGCGACCGCATCACCGCCGCCGGCTACCGCTGGAGCACCTACGGCGAGAACATCGCCTACGGCCAGCAGACCCCTGCCTCGGTCATGGACAGCTGGATGCACAGCGACGGCCACCGCCGCAACATCCGCAACTGCGCGTTCGACGAGATCGGCGTGGGCGTCAACCAGGCCCCGGGCGGGCCGCGCTGGACGCAGGTGTTCGGGGCGCGGTGAACCCCGCGCGCCGGGCCCGCCCGTATCCGCGGGCGGGCCCGGCGCGCAGCGGTCCTACTTGCCCCGTCCCGCCTTCACGCTCGCCCGCAGGAACTCCCGGTTCATCCGCGCGATCGACTGCAGCGGAATCCCCTTCGGGCAGGCCGTCGCGCACTCGCCGGTGTTGGTGCAGCCGCCGAAGCCCTGCTCGTCCATCGCGTTCACCATGTCCAGCACCCGGGACTCCCGCTCGGGTGCTCCCTGGGGCAGAACGTTCAGGTGCACAACCTTCGCCGAAGTGAACAGCATCGCCGAGCCGTTGGGGCAGGCGGCCACGCAGGCGCCGCAGCCGATGCACTCCGCGTGCTCGAAGGCGAGGTCCGCGACCGGCTTGGCGACGGGCGTCGCGTGGGCCTCGGGGGCCGAGCCGGTGGAGACGGACACATAGCCGCCCGAGCCGATGACACGGTCGAAGGCGGAACGGTCGACGACCAGGTCCTTCACGACGGGGAAGGCGGCCGCCCGCCAGGGCTCGACGTCGATGGTGTCGCCGTCGGCGAAGTGCCGCATGTGCAGCTGGCAGGTGGTGGTGCGCTCGGGGCCGTGCGCCTGCCCGTTGATGACCATGCCGCAGGCCCCGCAGATGCCCTCGCGGCAGTCGTGGTCGAAGGCGACGGGCTCCTCGCCGGCGAGGATCAGCTGCTCGTTGAGGGTGTCGAGCATCTCCAGGAAGGACATGTCGGGGGAGATGCCGTCGACCTCGTAGCGGGTCATGGCACCGGCGGCGTCCGGCCCGGACTGGCGCCAGATGCGCAGGGTGAGCTTCATGAGGGGTACCTCGTGTCGTGGTGTCCGTGTCGTCCGGGTCCTGTCGCGCGCGGAGGGAGGCCGCTCACGCGTAACTCCGCTGCGTCGGGTGGACGTACTCGAACGTCAGCTCTTCCTTGTGCAGGACGGGCGCCGTGCCCGTCCCCGTGAACTCCCAGGCGGCCGCGTAGGAGAACTCGTCGTCCTGGCGCGCCGCCTCGCCCTCCGGCGTCTGGCTCTCCTCGCGGAAGTGGCCGCCGCACGACTCGCGGCGGTGCAGCGCGTCCAGGCACATCAGCTCGGCCAGTTCGAGGTAGTCCACGATGCGGTTCGCCTTCTCCAGCGACTGGTTGAGCTCCTCGCCGCTGCCCGGCACCTTGATCCGCCGCCAGAACTCCTCCCGCAGGGCGGGAATGCGGTCCAGGGCCTTGCGCAGCCCGGCCTCCGTACGCGCCATCCCGCACTCGTCCCACAGCAGTTCGCCGAGCTCGCGGTGGAAGGAGTCGGGGGTGCGGTCGCCGTCGTTGGCGAGCAGCCGCTCCAGACGCTCGGAGACGGCCGTGACGGCCTCGGTGACCGCCGGGTGGTCCTCGGCGACCGGCTCGTGCGGATGGCGGGCCAGATAGTCGTTGATGGTGGACGGCAGCACGAAGTAGCCGTCGGCCAGCCCCTGCATGAGCGCGGACGCGCCGAGCCGGTTGGCACCGTGGTCGGAGAAGTTGGCCTCACCGATCGCGAACAGGCCCGGGACGCTCGTCTGAAGGTCGTAGTCCACCCACAGACCGCCCATCGTGTAGTGGATCGCCGGGTAGATGCGCATCGGCACCTCGTACGGGTTCTCCGCGGTGATCCGCTCGTACATCTCGAAGAGGTTGCCGTACTTCTCCGCGACCTTCTCCTTGCCCATCCGCCGGATGGCGTCCGCGAAGTCGAGGTAGACGCCCTGTCCGCCGGGACCGACACCCCGCCCCTCGTCGCAGACGTTCTTCGCGGCACGGGAGGCGATGTCACGCGGCACCAGGTTGCCGAACGAGGGGTAGATCCGCTCCAGGTAGTAGTCCCGCTCCTCCTCGGGGATCTGCCCCGGCGGGCGGGTGTCGCCCTTGGCCTTCGGCACCCAGATACGGCCGTCGTTGCGCAGCGACTCGCTCATCAGCGTCAGCTTCGACTGATGGTCGCCGGAGCGCGGGATGCAGGTCGGGTGGATCTGCGTGAAGCAGGGGTTCGCGAAGTACGCGCCCCGCCGGTGCGCCCGCCAGATCGCCGTCGCGTTGGAGTTCTTGGCGTTCGTCGACAGGTAGAAGACATTGCCGTAGCCGCCGGAGGCGAGCACGACCGCGTCCGCGAAGTAGGTGTCGATCCGCCCGGTGACCAGATCGCGGGCGACGATGCCGCGGGCCCGGCCGTCGACGACGATCAGGTCGAGCATCTCGGTGCGCGGGTGCATCTCCACATTGCCCGCCGCGATCTGCCGGGTCAGCGCCTGGTAGGCGCCCAGCAGCAGCTGCTGGCCCGTCTGCCCGCGCGCGTAGAAGGTCCGCGAGACCTGCACGCCGCCGAACGAGCGGGTGTCCAGCAGCCCGCCGTACTCGCGGGCGAACGGCACGCCCTGCGCCACGCACTGGTCGATGATCTCCACCGACACCTGGGCGAGGCGGTGCACGTTGGACTCGCGGGCCCGGAAGTCACCGCCCTTGACGGTGTCGTAGAACAGCCGGTGGATCGAGTCGCCGTCGTTGCGGTAGTTCTTCGCCGCGTTGATGCCGCCCTGCGCGGCGATCGAGTGCGCGCGGCGCGGCGAGTCCTGGTAGCAGAACTGCACGACGTGGTAGCCCTGTTCGGCCAGCGTCGCGCCCGCCGAACCGCCCGCGAGACCGGTGCCGACCACGATGACCGTCTGCTTGCGGCGGTTGGCCGGGTTGACCAGCTTCGCGGAGAAGCGGCGGCGGTCCCAGCGCTCGGCGATCGGCCCGTCCGGGGCCTTGGTGTCGGCGACCGGCTCACCGGTCGCGTAGGCGGTGTAGTCGGACAGCCCGGAATCCGCTGCCTGTGCTGCCTCGGTCATCTCTCAGCTCACCAATCCACTCATCACGGCCACGGGCACGACGACGAAACCGCAAGTCAGCAACAGCGCGAGCCCGTTGGCGGAAGCCTTGAGCACCCGGTCGCGGCGCGGGCTGTTCGCGCCCAGCGTCTGCGCGGCGCTCCAGAAGCCGTGCCGGATGTGCAGACCGAGCGCGAGCATCGCGACGATGTAGACGACGTCGACGTACCAGCGGTCGAAGGAGGCCACGAGGTTCTCGTACGGGCGGCCCTGCTGCGCGTTGGGGTTCACCGTCAGCGTCGTCAGGTCGAGGATGTGCCAGACGATGAACAGCGCCAGGATCACCCCGCCCCAGCGCATCGTGCGCGTCGCGTAGCTCGCCCGGGCCCGGGTGCGCGCGTACTTCTGCGGACGCGCGGCCAGATCGCGCCGGCTCAGCTGGAACGCGGCCACCCCGTGCAGGACGACGGACACCACCAGGCCCGCGCGGACCAGCCACAGGAACCACTCGTAGTGCAGGGCGGGTTCACCGATGGTGCGCAGCCAGTGCGCGTAGCCGTTGAAGTCGCCGGCGCCGAAGAAGATCTTGAGGTTGCCCAGCATGTGGGCGACCAGATACGCCAGCATGGTCGCGCCGGTGATCGCCATGACCGCCTTCTTGCCGACGGTCGAGCGCCACACGGAGCCGATGAACGACGGAGAACGCTCCGTCCGGGTCGCCAGTGCCATGACAGCCGACGCTAGGTCGGGCCGGGTCGATGCGTCCAAGACATGCTGGGGCTCGTTTCCATAGGGAACGCCTATTTATGCTGGCAGAGTGCAACTTCAGCAGCTCCGCTACTTCGTGACGGTCGCGGAAGTCCGTCACTTCACCCACGCCGCCGAGGCGTTGCACGTCGCCCAGCCCTCGCTCTCGCAGCAGATCCGCGCCCTCGAACGCGAGCTGGGCGCCGAGCTGTTCCACCGCGCCCGCGGCAACATCACCCTCACCGACGCCGGCGAGGCACTGCTGCCGCTCGCCCGGCAGATCCTCGCCGACGCCGAGACCGCGCGCCGCGAGGTGCAGGAGGTCGCCCGGCTGCGGCGCGGCCGGGTGCGGCTCGGCGCCCCGCCGAGCCTGTGCGCGAGCCTCGTGCCCGACGTGCTGCGCACCTACCACGCCCGCTACCCGGGCATCGAGCTCGTCGTCGACGAGGGCGGCTCCCAGGACCTGGTGCGCACCCTCGCCGGCGGCGGCCTCGACCTCGCCCTGATCATCACCCCGCTCGCCGTCGGCGCCCCCGCGCTCGCCACCACCGAAGTGCTCCGCGAGGACCTCGTCGTCGTCACCTCGCCCGCCGCGCCCCCGCCCACCCGCCGCGCCCGGATCCGGGTGGAGGAACTGCAGGGCCTGCCCATGGTGATGTTCCGGCGCGGCTACGACCTGCGGGAGATGACGGCCGCCGCCTGCCGCGCCGCCGGCTTCGAGCCCGCCTACACCGTCGAGGGCGGCGAGATGGACGCGGTCCTCGGCTTCGTGCGCGCGGGGCTGGGCCTGGCCGTCGTCCCCGGCATGGTCGCCGCCCGCTCCGGGCTGCGCGTCACACCCTTCGAGGGCACCCGCATGCGCCGTACGATCGCCGTCGCCCACCGCAAGGACGTCGCCCCGCCGGGCGCGGCACGCGAACTGCGCGGGGTGCTGCTGGAGCACCTGGCGGCGGAGAGGGGATGAGCGTCACTTCCACATCACCCCCGCCAGCGCCACCCCCGCGCACGCCGCCGCCAGACCGCACACGACACTCACGGCCGCGTTCGCCGCCGCGTAGCCGCGGGCACCGTCGCGGGCCAGGCGCACCGTCTCGTAGGAGAACGTGGAGTACGTGGTCAGGGCGCCGCACAGGCCCGTACCGAGCAGGAGCTGGAGCCGGTGGGGGGCGGCCCCGGTCAGGAGCCCCAGCAGCAGACAGCCGGCCACGTTGACCGTGAGGGTCCCCCAGGGGAAGACGGAGTCGTGGCGGGACTGCACGGCCCGGTCGGTCAGATAGCGCAGCGGGGCACCGGCCATGGCACCCGCGACGACGAGCAGCCAGTTCACGCGCCTGCCTCGCCCTCGCCGTGCACGACCTCGACCTCGTCGAGGAACACCAGTCCCACGCCGGTCAGTTCCCGCAGCCGCGGCACGAACTCGCGCACGCGCGCGGGGGAGTCGACGATGACGACCGCCACCGGAAGGTCCTCGGACAGCGACAGCAGCCGCGCGGTGTGCACGCGCGAGGAGGCCCCGAAACCCTCGATGCCGCGGAAGACCGACGCGCCCGCGAGCCCGGCGGCGTGCGCCCGGTGCACGATCTCCGTGTACAGCGGCCGGTGGTGCCAGGTGTCGTCCTCGTTGACGAGAACCGTCAGCCGCAGCGCGTTCGTCCGCAACGTCATCGTGCCGCCCTCCGCTCCAGCAGCAGCCGGGTTGCACCCGCCGCCGCCCACACCGCCACGAGCGCGGTGACCAGGGTGCCCGCCAGATACGCGAACGCGAGGGCGGTCCGGCCCTCGCCGGCGAGCCGCTGGATGTCCACCGCGTAGGTGGAGAACGTGGTGAAACCGCCCAGCACGCCCGTCCCCAGGAAGGGCCGCAGCAGCCGGTGCGCGCCCAGCGCGTCGATGGCCGCCAGCAGCACCCCGATCAGCGCGCAGCCGACCGCGTTGACGAAGAACGTGGTCCAGGGGAACGCGCCGTCCGCGGTCGGCCACAGCAGGCCCGCCCCGTAGCGGGCCGCGGCGCCCAGCCCGCCGCCGAGCGAGACCACGCAGACAACGGGCAACTGGCCGCGGGCCGCGAAGCCGCGGCGCTGCGGGGTGTGGACGTGGGGGCTGTCGGTGACCGTGTCGGCCCGGCCCATGCCGCCTCCTGTTCGCAGGGCACCCACAAGGAGGGTGCGGTGGTACGCGCGAGGAGGGACCGTTGGCGGCGGCTGTGCCGCGGTTCTTCTCCGGCGGGCCCCACCGCCGGGTGCGCGGCGCACCGGGCCGCGAACGGCTTACAGGCTACCCCGGCGGCCCGGGCTCCGCTCTTTCGCGCCCGTTCCCTCCGGGCCGGCCCGGCCCGGCGGCACAAGAGCCGAATATGAGCCAAAAAATCCCGCCCCGGACCACCGGACCGCTCCGGGCGTCCCCGTTCCCGCCGCCCGGCCGGGCCCGCCTCCCCGGCGACCGGCACCGCCCCGGACCGATCATGTCCGCGCGCCGCCCGCCCCGGCCCCGCGCGGGGGCGCGCGCGGAGCGTACCGGGAGCTCGGGGGGACCCCGCATTCCGGTATGGCAGGAAACCATCGCTTCCCGCGCGCTCCCGTGGGCAGCCTTCTGGCCGGTCACCCTCCGCTACGGCAGCGGAGCACCCGCCCGGCAGGGTCGGCCGGCGGCCGAAGCCGATCCAGGGAGCCGATCCAGGGAGGCACACGATGACGACGCAAGGCCGGCTGCCGCGCGCCGCGGCGCCCCAGGAGGTGGCACCCCAGATCCAGCGCGCCGGGATGCTCGACCGGGTCGAGGAGCGGCTGCGCGGACTCCTCAACGACGAGCACCGCCGCTGGCGCACCGCCGACACCCGGGGCGCCGGCCTCATCGAGTCCCTCGCCGAGCTCGTCGCCGTCGGCGTCGACCGCGTCCGCCCGGTCATCGTCCTCACCGGCTATCTCGCGGCGGGCGGCGACCCCGAGGCCCCCGAGCCCGTGGACGCCGCGGCCGCCCTCGAACTCCTCGACACCTGCACCCTCATCCGCAGCGACGTCCGCGACAACGCCGCCCTGCGCCGGGGCATCCCCACCCTGCACGTCAGCCGGGCCGCCGAGCACGAGCGCAACGGCTGGGCGGGCGAGGCACGGCGGTTCGGGGAATCCACCGCCACCCTCGCCGGCGACCTCGCCCTGGCCCTCGCCGACCGGCTCACCGCCCGCCTGCCCGCGCCCGCCTGGCACATCTGGCACGAACTGCGCCTGGAGCGCACCGTCGGCACCTACGCGCACGAGGCGATGACCGCCGAGTACCTCGACGACCCGTGGCCGGGGCGGTGCATATCGGGATGCGACCGGGGCTGCACGGCGGGCTGGTACGCGCTGCGCCACCCGCTGCGGCTGGGCGCCGCCCTCGCCGACCGCCCCGACCTCGACGCCGCCTACGACGCCTACGCCCGCCATCTGCACGCCGCGTGGCGGCTGCGCGGCTTCCTCGACGGCGGCCCCGAGTACGACTGGGACGCGGAACTGCTGCGGGAGATCCTCCTGGAGCGCGAGGAGAGAGGCATCGCCGAGCGCCTCATCCGCGAACTCGTCGACCGGGCCTCGCGGACCGCCGCGACCACGGCCCTGGCCACGGGCTGGTGCGAGGAACTGACGGCGTTCGCGGCCCGCATGGCGGCGGAGCACGGCTGAGCGGCGCCGGGGGCGGTGCGGCCGGGCCGCCGGGGGACCGCCCCCGGCGGCCCGCCGCCCCGCCGGTCACCCGTAAGGTCGGTCACCCGTCCGCTTCACGGACGAAACCTTTGCGAACACCGGGCGTTGTTCCACACCCCGGCCGCCCCCGGCCGGGTGCCCTCTGTTCCACGAAGCAAAGGTGTCACCGCATGTCTCGTATCGCCAGAACCGCCGTAGTGACCGCCGCCGTGGGCGCCGCGATCGCGGGCCTCACCGGCAGCGCTGTCGCCGACTCGGAGGCCAAGGGCGTCGCCGCCGGCTCCCCCGGCATCGTCTCCGGCGACGTCATCCAGATCCCGATCCACCTCCCGATCAACCTGTGTGGCAACAGCATCGACATCATCGGCCTGCTGAACGCGGCATCGGGCAACACCTGCGTGAACAGCGGAGGTGGCCACGGCGGCCACGGTCACGGCTGGTAGGCCGTAGGCCATCCACTGGTGGCCGCCCTGCGCGCGGCCCCCGGCCCGGGCTCATGAAGGGCGGCCCGCGACCGCCCCGTGTGGCGCCCCCGACCAGCTGTCGGGGGCGCCACAGCCGTTGTGGCGCGGACCTCGGGGCGAGCCGGACCTTACGCCGCCGCGACGTGCTCCCCGCTAACCTCCCCACCAGGGCGAAAACGGCCGCGACGCGACCACGACGGGCCACGACGAAGCGACGACGACGCCACGAACGAGAAAACGCCCCTCCCGAAAGGGAGAGGCGTACGGGACGAACCGGAGCGCCCCCGGCAGGACTCGAACCTGCGGCCAAGCGCTTAGAAGGCGCCTGCTCTATCCACTGAGCTACGGGGGCCGGAATGGGTGGCGGTCGCGGACGGCTGACGCCCCGCGGGGTGCCGTGACCTTGCCGGGGACAAGGATAGGGCTCCGCTTGCCTCGTCCCGGTTGCTTCACCTCCGGCCCACCCTGTGGAGGTTTGGTGAAGCGGTCCTGATAATCGCAGGCGGGTGCGAATCTTGCACGGTTTTTGACGCCCCAGACGTCGGGTGTTGTGTACTCGTTATGCCTGGACCCCACGCGCCACGCCTCGCGCGCCAAGTGCCAAACACTTCAAAAACACCGCAGAATTGGGCATTCTGCACATGTGGTGACCTTGGACGTACGGCCCAGACTGCTCGACGCACTGTCCGCACTGCGTGACCGTGTCGACGCCGCACGCTTCCCGCTCCCCCTTCCCGGCGCCGCCCGCGCCCGCCGGAACCGCGCCGAACTCCTGGCGCAACTCGATGACTACGTGGTGCCCCGCCTGTGCGCCCCCGAAGCGCCGTTGCTCGCCGTGGTCGGCGGTTCCACCGGGGCCGGCAAGTCCACCCTCGTCAACTCCCTGGTGGGACGGCGGGTCACCGAGGCGGGGGTCCTACGGCCGACGACCCGTACGCCAGTGCTGGTCTGCCATCCTGACGATCATCACTGGTTCGCGGGACAGCGCGTGCTGCCCGCGTTCCGCCGGATCTGGGTACCGGCGCAGGACGCCGCCGTGGATCCGGCCCACTCGGCACACGGCGCCCAGAGCGCACCCGGAAGCCACGCTTCCCCCGGCGGCGCCCAGGCGGCGACGGCGGCAGCGGACCGGGCCGCGCTGCCGGAGCAGCCGGAGGGCGCCGAGCCGGACGAGGGGGACGGCGAGCCGCCGGCGCTGCGCGTCGAGACCGACCACGCCCTGCCGCGCGGCCTGGCCCTGCTCGACGCCCCCGACATCGACTCCCTGGTCTGCCGCAACCGCGAGCTCGCGGCCGAGCTGATCTGCGCCGCCGACATCTGGGTGCTGGTCACCACCGCGACCCGGTACGCGGACGCGGTGCCCTGGCACCTGCTGCGCACGGCCAAGGAGTACGACGTCACCCTCGTCACCGTCCTGGACCGGGTGCCCCACCAGGTCGCGGCCGAGATCTCCCGGCACTACGCGGCCCTGCTCACCGCCGCCGGCCTCGGCGACGTGCCCCGCTTCACCATCCCCGAACTGCCCGAGTCCGCGGGCGGCGGCAGCGGCCTGCTGCCCGCCACGGCCGTCGCGGGCCTGCGGTCCTGGCTCGACCAGCAGGCCCAGGACCCGGCCGCCCGCGCCGTGGCCACCGCCCGCACCGTGGGCGGGATCCTGGCCTCGCTGGGCTCGCGGCTGCCCGGGCTCGCCGGGGCCTCGGCGGTCCAGCACGCCGCGTCCGTCAAGCTGTCGGCAGCCGTGGAGGAGGCGTACGGGCGGGCGGCGGAGCGGGTGCGCGGCGAGGTCGCGGCCGGCGAGGTGCTCGCCGCCGACGCCCTGACGCACTGGCGCGGCCACCCCCACGACAGCACGTCGGACGAACTGCTCACCGCGCTCACCGGCGCCCTGGGCGCGCTGCTGGGCTGTGCCGTGGCCGGGGCCGACGAGGAGATCGCCGCGCACTGCGCCGGTGAACCGGCCGCGGAGGGCGTGCTCGCGCTGCGCGGGAACGGCGGCACCGCCGAGCGCGTCGGGATCGCGGTACGGCGCTGGCGGCGCTGCCTGGAGGAGCTCGCGGACGAGGAGGTACGGGCCGCCGAGCGCGGTGCCGCCCTCGACGCCGAACGCACGGCCGCCCTGCTCGCGGCCGCGCTGCTGGGCGGCCGGCGCGCCCGTACGGCCGGCGAGACGCTGGCCGAGACCCTCGGGGCACAGGGCGCGCTGCGGCTGCGCGACCGGGGCGGCCGGATGCTCGACGACTGCCTCGAAGGCGTCCTGGAGGAGGAACGGGACCGCCGCACCGCGGCCCTGGAGGCCCTCGACATCACCCCCGACCACCAGGTCGAGCTCATTGCCGCGCTGTCCGTACTGCAGAGGGAGAGATGACCCGGTGAACCCCGTCGGCCCGGCGAACCAGGACGAAGCGGCGAGGGCGGCGGCAGCCGCCGGTGGTTGCGGGGGCGGCGGTGAAGGGGTGGCGCCAGGACGGCGGACGCCCGAGCACGCGCACCCGTTCTGGGACGACGGGCTGATCGCGCGCCGCGCGCGCCCGGCGGACGAGGACGGTGCGCAGGACGCGACAGCACCGCGTACGGCTCCGCCCCCGCGCCCCCAGGGCACGGCCGCGCCCTCCGCCCGCGCCGGTGCCTCGCCCGTGGGCGCCGTGCTGCGGCCCCGGCTGGACGCGCTGCGCGAGCTCGTGGGGCTCTCGCGGGCCCGGCTGAACCGGCGCACGCTCGCCGAGGCCGGCCGGGTGCTGGAGGAGGCCCAGGCGCGGCAGCGGCACTCGCTCGACCTGACGGTCGTGGCCCTCGCCGGGGCCACGGGCAGCGGCAAGTCGACCCTGTTCAACGCCCTCGCCCGCACCCAGCTCTCCGAGGCCGGGGTGCGCCGGCCGACCACCACCGCCCCGGTCTCCTGCTCGTGGACCGAGCGCGCGGACGGCGCGGACGGGCTGCTGGAGCGGCTCGGCATCCCGCCCCGCTCCCGCCGGCAGCCGGTGCGCCCGTACGACCCGGGGCTCGCCGGACTCGTGCTCATCGACCTGCCCGACCACGACTCGGCGGCCGCCGGGCACCGGGAGCAGGTGGACCGGATGCTGGGGCTGGTGGACGCGGTGATCTGGGTCGTGGACCCGGAGAAGTACGCGGACGCCGTGCTGCACGAGCGCTATCTGCGGCCGCTGGCCGGATACGCGGAGGTCACCTTCGTCGTGCTCAACCAGGTGGACCGGCTCTCGCGCGACGCCGCCGACCAGGTCCTGGACGACCTGCGGCGGCTGCTCGACGAGGACGGGCTCGCCCTCGGCGAGCACGGCGAGCCGGGGGCCGAGGTGCTCGCGGTCTCCGCGCTCACCGGGGAGGGCCTGGGCGAACTGCGGGAGCTGCTGGTGCGGTTCACCTCCCGGCGGGACACCGCTGAGCGGCGGCTCGCGGCCGACGTCGACGGGGTCGCCGAACGGCTGCGGCCCGCGTACGTGGGGGAGGGGCGGCCGGAGCTGACCGAGATCGCGCGGCAGGACTTCGAGGACCGGCTCGCGGAGGCGGTGGGCGTCCGGGCCGCCGGGCTGGCGGCCGAGCGGGCCTGGCTGCGGGAGGCGGAGCGCGCCTGCGGGACGTCGTGGACGCTGGCCCGGCGCTGGTACGCGCGGCGGCGGGCGGCCCGTCCGCAGGACTCCCCGGCAGGTTCCGGGACGGCGCCGGACGCGGGCGCCCCGGCGGTGCGTACGGCCTCCCGCCCGCTGGTGGAGCAGGCCGTACGGACGCTGGCGTACGAGGCCTCGGCCGGGCTCCCCGACCCGTGGGCGCGGGCCGTCAGGGGAGCGGCGCGGCGCGGTGCGGAAGGGCTCGCGGAGGCGCTGGACGCGGCGGGCGGCGCGGCCCTGGCGGCCGCCCGCGCGAGCCGTGCCGCCGCCGGAGGGCACGCGGGCCCGGGGCGGCGCCGCGGCGGCGGGCGGCACGCGGCCTCGGGCCGTACGGGCGCCCGGAGCGGGAACCCGGGCGGCAGCGGCGGGGCGCGGCCGGTGTGGCCGCGGTGGTGGGCGGTGGCCGCGGTGGCGCAGAGCGTGCTGACGGTCCTGCAACTCGTGGGAGCGGCATGGCTGTTGGGTGTGGCCGGCGGGGTCTGCGGCGGTCAGTGGTGGATCCCCGGACTGCTGCTGGCGGCGGGCGGGCTGGGCGGCCCGCTGCTCGCCCTGTGCTGCCGGGCGGTGGCCCGGGGGCCGGCGCGCCGGTACGGCCTGGAGACGGAACGCCGGCTGCGGGGGGCGGCCGCGGGCTGTGGCCGCGCCCGCGTCCTGGAGCCGGTGGCGGCGGAACTCCTGCGGTACCGGGAGGTGCGGGCGCAGTATGTGATCGCGGCGGGTGGGGTGTGAGGGGCGAGTGGGGTGTGAGGGCCCGGGGTGAGTGACCCGGTTGTCCACAAGCGGGCCGTGATCCACAGGGCCCGGCGGGATCCGGCGAACGCGGGCAGCATGGACCGTGCCGCACCGCGCGGCAGCCGGACGGGGGAGGCGATCGCAGATGAACGAGACATTGGTGACGGTCGTGGGAAACGTCGCGACGCAGCCGGACTTCAAGGAGACGGCGGGCGGCTCGGCCGTCACACGGTTCCGCCTCGCGGCGACCGTGCGCCGCTGGGACCGGGTCAAGGAGGAGTGGGTGGACGCCCACACGAGCTTCTACACCGTGTGGGCATGGCGGACACTGGCCGCCAATGTGGTCGCCTCGGTCACCGTGGGCGAACCCCTCATCGTCCAGGGCAAGTTGCGCATCCAGGACCGCGCGAGCGAAGGAAAACGCTGGCTGTCGGCGGACATTGACGCCGTGTCGATCGGTCACGACCTCACGCGCGGCACCTCGGCCTTCCGCAGGGTCGTGCCCGCCAGACCGCTGCCGGTCGAGCCCGTGCGCATGGCGGGCGCGGCGGCACGGGCGGCCGCGGACCGCGCGGGACCGCGGCCGGTGGCGGCGGAACCGGGCGCGCGGCACGAGACGGACGGCATGGACGGCACGGACGGCGTGGTGGGGGTGGGCGAGGTCGCCGAGCGGATCGTGGCCCGGGCCGCGGCCGCCGCGCGGCCGGTCACGGCCGGGACGTAGCCGTCGCGGCGCCGCCGGGGCGGCGGGCAGTGGAGCTGCGGGCAGCGGAGCGCGCGTCGGTGAGCACGGGCAACACCCTTGCAAAATGGGGGATTTGTGGCGGGGATTTGTCGATAATCCCAGGTCAGGCCCGGTGTTCCGGTAACGATTCCGATTCGGATCGGTTGAGCAGGCCCTCGGGTGGGGATAGGGGCACCTTCGCTCTTTAAGATCACCTGCGCAGCAACGTGACAGGGGCTGGCAACGGGGGCTTCCGAGTTTTGAGTTCGCTGACGAGGCACAAGGGCAGGGTGCGTACGCGGGCCCGCGGGTGCCCGGAAGGAAGTCGATGATTTCTGGCAAGAGGCGGGGATCTGCCCGCCTTCTCACGGCGACCCTGGTGTCGGGCCTGGCCGTCGTGGGCACGGCGGCCGCGGCGGGCCCCGCCGTCGCGGACGACGCGCCGCGGAGCGCGGGCGGGGTCAGTGCCACGCTCGGCAGGATCACCGCCGGCTCCGAGGCCGTGGTGCACGACCGGCACAGAACCAGCACGGTCCCCGCCGGGCTGTCCGAGATGCGGGTCGAGGGCGGCGGGTCCCTGCAGACCTACAGCGTGGACGTCCTCACCCACGCCGTGGAGGGCGCCAAGTACAAGGAGACGGGCTGGAGCGAGTCCTCCCTGCACGCCAACCGCAACGCGGGCCGCGTCCGCTGGATCCTGCAGCACTCCTATCCACAGGTGAACGACCTCGCCGCGCTCGCCAAGGAGGCCGGTACGGACACCCTGGACGCGAACTCCGCCGCGGCGGGCACCCAGATCGCCATCTGGCGCTACGCCGACAGCGTCGAGGTGAGCACCAGGGACCAGGCCGCCGCGAAGCTCGCCGACCACCTCTACCGCAGCGCCCAGGACAGCGAGGAGCCCGAGGCGTCGCTGACCCTGAGCCCCGCGGCCGTCTCGGGGAAGTCCGGCGGGCGGCTCGGGCCGGTGTCCGTGCGCACCAATGCGAGCAGAGTGAGCCTCGAAGCCGTCGGTGACGCGGAGTCCAAGGGGGTGCGGATCGTCGACAAGGACGGCAACCCGGTCACCACCACCGGCGACGGCGGCGAGTTCTACCTCGACGTGCGGCCCGGGGCGGCGCCCGGCTCGATCCCGGTGCGGGCCACGGCGGCCACCAAGGTCCCGGTCGGCCGGGTCTTCGTCGGGGACCAGACCAAGACGCAGCCCCAGATCCTCGCGGGCTCCAGCGAGAGCACCGTCACCGCGACGGCGGACGCGACCTGGGCGGAGCAGGGCGCCATACCCGCGCTGTCGGCGCGCAAGAACTGCGAGCGGGGCGGCGTCGACATCACCGCCGACAACCGGGGCGACGCCCCCTTCGCCTTCGAGCTCGACGGGGTGCGGCACACCGTGCCCCCGGGCCGCTCGGAGACCACGCTGGCGAAGGTGGGCGAGGACCAGGCGTACCGCTTCGCGGTCACCGGGCCCGAGGGGCTGCCCGGCGCGTTCTCCGGGATCCTGGACTGCGCGACCGGCGCGGGCGCCGAGAGCGCGGCCCGGGGCGGCAAGGGCGCCGCCGCCACGACGGCCACGGTCGTCTCGCACGTCGGACCGGCCCCGGACCGGGACGCCCGCCGGGACCCGCGCGGCTTCGCCGGCCGGCGCGACCTCGCGGCCACCGGCGGTTCCAGCACCACGCCGACGATCGCCGGCATCGCCATCGCGCTGATCGTCGTCGGCAGCGGCGCGGTCTATCTGCTGCGCCGGGAGAAGGCGGCGTCCTGGGAGTGAGCCCGGGAGCGGGCGGCGCGGGCCCGGAGCGGGAGCGGGCCCCGCGCCGCCCGCCGCCGGCCCGCTCCGGGCCCCGGCGCGGGCGCGCCCTCCGTCCGGGGGCCGTGCCCGTATCTGGTTTCCGCCACGGGCATGCGGTGCGGCAAGATGGGTGTATCTGCCCTCACGCGGCGGAGCCGCAAATTGGTCCCTCTCGACTGCCGGACGGTTTCTCTTGGCTGAGTACATCTACACCATGCGCAAGACGCGCAAGGCGCACGGCGACAAGGTCATCCTCGATGACGTGACGCTGAGCTTCCTGCCCGGCGCGAAGATCGGTGTGGTCGGCCCCAACGGTGCCGGTAAGTCCACCGTGCTCAAGATCATGGCGGGGCTGGAGCAGCCGTCCAACGGTGACGCGTTCCTCTCGCCCGGCTACAGCGTCGGCATCCTGATGCAGGAGCCGAAGCTCGACGAGTCCAAGACCGTCCTGGAGAACGTCGAGGACGGCGTCGCCGTGATCAAGGGGAAGCTCAACCGCTTCAACGAGATCGCCGAGCTGATGGCGACGGACTACTCCGACGCGCTGCTGGAGGAGATGGGCAAGCTCCAGGAGGACCTCGACCACGCCAACGCCTGGGACCTCGACGCCCAGCTGGAGCAGGCCATGGACGCGCTGGGCTGCCCGCCCGGCGACTGGCCCGTCGTCAACCTCTCCGGTGGTGAGAAGCGCCGCGTCGCCCTCTGCAAGCTGCTGCTGGAGGCCCCCGACCTGCTGCTGCTCGACGAGCCCACCAACCACCTCGACGCCGAGTCGGTGAACTGGCTGGAGCAGCACCTGGCCAAGTACGCCGGCACCGTCGTGGCGATCACCCACGACCGGTACTTCCTGGACAACGTGGCCGAGTGGATCCTGGAGCTCGACCGCGGCCGCGCGATCCCCTACGAGGGCAACTACTCCACCTACCTGGAGAACAAGGCCGCGCGTCTGAAGGTCGAGGGCCAGAAGGACGCCAAGCGCCAGAAGCGCCTCAAGGAAGAGCTGGAGTGGGTCCGCTCCAACGCCAAGGGCCGGCAGGCCAAGTCCAAGGCGCGGCTGGCCCGTTACGAGGAGATGGCCGCCGAGGCCGACAAGATGCGGAAGCTGGACTTCGAGGAGATCCAGATCCCGCCGGGCCCGCGGCTGGGCAATGTCGTCGTCGAGGTCAACAACCTCTCCAAGGCCTTCGGCGAGAAGGTCCTCATCGACGACCTGTCCTTCACCCTGCCGCGCAACGGCATCGTCGGTGTCATCGGCCCCAACGGCGCCGGCAAGACGACCCTGTTCAAGATGATCCAGGGCCTGGAGACCCCGGACGCCGGCGACATCAAGGTCGGCGAGACCGTCAAGATCTCCTACGTCGACCAGGCGCGCGCCAACATCGACCCGAAGAAGACGCTGTGGGCCGTCGTCTCCGACGAGCTGGACTACATCAACGTCGGCCAGGTCGAGATGCCCTCGCGCGCCTACGTCTCCGCGTTCGGCTTCAAGGGCCCGGACCAGCAGAAGCCGGCCGGGGTGCTCTCCGGCGGTGAGCGCAACCGGCTGAACCTGGCGCTCACCCTCAAGCAGGGCGGCAACCTGCTCCTCCTCGACGAGCCGACCAACGACCTCGACGTCGAGACCCTCTCCTCGCTGGAGAACGCGCTGCTGGACTTCCCCGGCTGCGCCGTGGTCGTCTCCCACGACCGCTGGTTCCTCGACCGCGTCGCCACCCACATCCTGGCGTACGAGGGCAACTCCAAGTGGTTCTGGTTCGAGGGCAACTTCGAGTCCTACGAGAAGAACAAGATCGAGCGGCTCGGCCCGGACGCCGCCCGTCCGCACCGCGCCACCTACAAGAAGCTGACGCGAGGCTGACCGTGACGCGCCACCCGTCCGACTCCGAGGAGGCCCTCGCCGTATGACGGCGCATCGGCCCCCGCAGGGGCAGCGGCTGCGCTTCGCCGACGCCCGGGAGGCGGCCGACCTGGCCGCCTTCCTGGCCCGGCTGATCCACTACGACCGGGCGGCCGCGGTGCGGCTGCAGTCGGGCGGCGGCGTGCTCGCCGTCTTCGGCCGCCCGCCGTCCTTCGAGGTCCTCGCCGTCCGCACCGCCCGCCTGGCCTGGGGCGACGGCCTGGACGTCACCGTCTCCGCCGGCCGGCTCGCGGACGCCCTGGACGCCGCGGCCGCCGAGGGCCCGGCCGCCGGTGAGCCGGGGGCCGGCGAGCTGGAGGTCGGTGTGCCCGAGGCCGTCACCGGCCCGCCCTGGGCCGGGGTGCTGCCGCCGCGCGGCGGCTGGCGGCGCCTCGCGGGCCTGCCGGACGCGGCCACGGCGCTGGCCGCCGTCGCCGCCGCGGTCGCGGAGTTCCGGGCCCGCGACGAGGCGCTGCCCGAGCAGCGCCGCACCCGCGCCGAGCGCGACCGCATCGGCCGGGAGATCTGGTCCCGCACCCTGGGAGACACCCCGCTGCCGCTGCGCGCGGTCCACGCCGCCCAGTCGCTGGGCTTCCTGCGCCCGGTGCGCGGCGCGGCCCCCGCGCCGGCGGCCGTCGCCGCCTCCCGCTCTGGCACCGCGACCGCCGCGACCGCCGTGGCCCCGGCCCCGCCGGAGCCGCTCGCGCTGTTCGCGGCCCGCGGCTGGCTGCGCCTGCGCACGCCGTACGGCTCCGTCGCGGTCCGTACCGGCGGCATGACCGGACTGCCGGTCGCCGCGGCCCATCAGGCACCCGGACCCAGGCACACCTGAGTCCGGGCGCACCTGATTCCGGGCGCCCGGACCGTGTGTCTCAGCTCGTGGTGTCCCAGCCCGTGGTGTTCCGGCCTGTGGTGTCTCAGCCCGCCGTGTTGACCATCGACGCGGCCGCGTACGTCAGGTAGTTCCACAGCTGCTCGGCGTGCGCCGGTTCGAGCTCCAGCTCGTCCACCGCCGCCCGCATGTGCTTCAGCCAGGCGTCGTGCGCCGCGCGGTCCACGGCGAAGGGGGCGTGCCGCATCCGCAGCCTCGGGTGCCCGCGGTTCTCGCTGTACGTACGGGGCCCGCCCCAGTACTGCATGAGGAAGAGCACGAGGCGCTCCTCCGCCGGCCCGAGGTCCTCCTCCGGATACATCGGGCGCAGCAGCGGGTCCCCGGCCACGCCCTGGTAGAAGCGGTGGACCAGGCGCCGGAAGGTCTCCTCCCCGCCGACCTGCTCGTAGAAGGTCTGATCGGAAACGGTGCCGCGCGGAATCTCGTTCACCCCTCCATGCTCTCAAACCGTCCGGCCGAGGACCGGCGACGTAGGACCGGGGGCCGCCCCGCGGTCCCTCAGGAGATCCGGCGGAGGGTGATCGTGGTCCAGGCGCCGACGTGGACGCGGTCCCCGTCCCGCAGCGGGACCGGTACATACGGCTGGATCGGCTCCTCCGAGCCGTTGATCGTGGTGCCGTTCATCGAGTCCTTGTCGACCACGGCCCAGCTGCCGTCCGGCTGCTGGACCAGCATGGCGTGGGAGTGCGAGACGCCCGGGTCCTCCGGCGGGCGCGCGAGGTCGATGTCGGGGGACTCGCCCGTGCTGTGCCGGCGGCGCCCGATGCTCACCTGCGGCCCGCTGAGGGGGAGTTGCACCTCCGGCGCGTACGCGGGCAGGTTCAGCCCCGCCGCCTCCGGGCCGCTGCGGCCCATCATCGCCAGGAAGTACTCGCGGTCGGGAGCCACGACCGCGACCCACGAGGGCGGCGCCGGCGGCGGGTCCTGGGCCGCGGGCGGGGCCGGGGTGTACGGCCGGTACGGCTCGTAGGGCGGCTGCTGCGCCGGCACGGCCGGGGCCGGCGGCGGGGTGGCCGGCGGCGGCAGCAGCCAGTCGCCCTCCTCGTCGGTCAGCGGCTCGGCGGGGCGGTTGATCCGCGAGGGGCTCGACCGCTCGTACTCGTACGGCGACGGACCCCGCGACGGGGGCGGCACGGGCGGCGGGAACGACGCCTCCGTGTGCGTCAGGAAGTGGTACCGGCACTCCTCGCAGAACGCCGACCCGGCCTCGCGCGGCGTCCGGCAGCGCGGACACAGCTCCGCCTGCACGGTGGGCACTTCGTAGCCGCCGGGGACACCCTGCGCCCCGGTGGCCCCGGGCACCGGGGTCACCGGCGGATGCGGCGGGGGCGGCGGCGGTACGCTGCCCGCGCCCGTACCCCCCTGCGCGCCCGCGTCCGGTTCTCCCCCGGGCATCCGGTGGCCGCACACCTCGCACCAGTCCGTGTTCGTGGAATGGTGGCCCTTCGGGCAGCTCGGCATGGCGGTTCAGTCCCCCCTCTTCTTCACGCGCACGGTCCGGGTGGAGCGGGTCTCCAGGGTCATCTCCGCCTCCTCCGAGACCTTCGGCTTCAGCCGCACAGTACCGCTCGCGGCGTCGACCACGTCCACCACCTTGGCCAGCAGCCGGGCGGTGTCCTCGTTGCCGGAGCGGCTCGCCAGCTGCACGGCCCGCCCGAGTTTCGCCGTCGCCCCGTCGAGGTCTCCCGCCTTGCGCAGTTCGAGGCCCGCCTGGATGGCCCGGGCCAGCTCGGCCTGCCCGGTGTAGTGCGCGACCTGCGGGTTGATCGCCGTCGAGGCCGCCGGGTCGTCCGTCCACACCGCCCGCACCAGGCCCTGCGCGAGCACGCGGGGCGTCCCGGGCCCGGGCAGGACGAGCGAGACACGGGCGGCGAGCATCTCCTCGCCCACCGCAGCGACCGGCACCCGGACGCACACGTGGTAGTCGCGCGACTCCTCGCCCCACGAACCCGTCGGATAGTCGCCCGTGCGTGGCCCGGCCCCGGTGCGCCGGTCCGTCAAGTCCACGACGGACGGCGCGACTTGCTTGACGAAGCACACCTCGGCCCGCTGCGGGGTCCACACCCGCAGCGCCACGTCCGCGACCTCCTTGCCCATCGCGGTCTCCATCATCCGCCGGAAGTCCTCGGCCAGCCCGGCCGGATCGGCGACGATGTCGGCGGAGCCCAGCAGCGCGGAGGCGATGCCGGTGACCTCCTGGACCACCCAGTCCGTGCCCACGCCCCGCGCGTCGCAGGTGAACTCCCCGGCGCACTCGGCCAGTACGGCGCGCAGCTCGTCCGGCTCCTCGTGCTCGTTGCGGCCGTCGGTGAGCAGGATGCCGTGCCGTATCGAGACGTCCGCCGCGGCCAGCAGCCGGCGGGCGAGCCGCAGCCAGGTGCCGATCGCGGTGCCGCCGCCCGGCTCCAGCGCGCGCAGCGCCGCCCTGGCCTGCGCCCGGGTCGACGCGCCGGCCACCGCGAGCCGCCCGCCGCCCGGATAGACCTCCTTCGCCTGGTGCGTACCGGCGACCACCGCGAAGGCCACGCCGTCGCGCAGGGCCTCGACGGCGACCGCGGTGGCCTCCCGGGCGTTCTCCATCTTCGTCGGCGGGTAGTCCATCGAGCCGGAACAGTCGACCATGATCACCACGGCCGCGTCGGGGGCGCCCGGGGCGTGCTCGCGCGGGGCCCGGCCCGCCGCCTGGCCCTGCGCGGGGACGAACGGCAGACGCAGCTGCGAGGTGGGGCTCCCGTCGACAGCACCGGTCACAGCCCCGGCCGCGCCCACGGTGCCCGCGGCCCCGGACGCGCTGTTCGAGCCTGTCGCCGTGACCGTCACGATCGCGTCGACCTCGCTGCCGCCCTCCGGCAGATACGGGTTCTGGTACACCTCGACCGTGAACCGGGGCACATCCGTTGTCGCGAAACCGGTCATTGATCCGCTCCTCGGGTACTCCACTTGCCAAGCCGAACACCTGTGGACCATGGGTCACTTCAGGGGGCGGACCGGCGCACAGCACCCGCGCGCATCCCCCCGTTCAACCGCTCAGGACGCTCCTGCCCCGTCCGACGGACGGGGGAACGGCAGCACGGCCACCGTTACGTTGTCGTGGCCCCCGCACTCCAGCGCGTGGGCGACCAGCTGCCGGGCCGCCGCGAGCGGGCGGGTCCGGGCGTCGGACGGGGTGATCGCGGCCATCTCCTCGGCGGACTCCGCGTAGTTCCACAGCCCGTCCGTGCACACGAGCACCACGCCCGCCCGGTCGGGTGTGAAGGACGCGGTGTGCGGCTCGATCTCGTACGCGTCCGCGCCGAGCCAGCCGGTGATGGCGTGCGCGCGCTCGTCCGCGTACGCCTCGGCCTCCGACAGCAGTCCGGCCGCGACCATCTGCGCCGCCCAGGAGTCGTCCTCCGTGAGCCGGGCCGGCTCGGTCCCGCGGTCCTCGGGCACCCAGTAGGCGCGGCTGTCGCCGATCCAGCCGACCGTGAGCAGCTCGCCGGTGACCACGGCGGTCACGATCGTGCAGGCGGGGGCGTTGACCTGGCGGTACGGCTCGTGCTCGCGCGGCTCGTTGACGGCGGGCGGGGAGGCGAGCGCGGCGACGGCCTCCGCCGCCCGCAGGATCGCCTCGTGGGTGGCCCGCCTGGGGTCCGTGCCGGCGGGCAGGGCCTCGCCGAGCGCCTCCCCCGCGGCCGCGCAGGCCGCGGCCGACGCCTCGTCGGGCCGGGTCGCGGAGGACACGCCGTCGCTGACGACCGCGACGGTGGCGGTGGTGCCGTCCGCGAGGGCCGGGGCGGACACGGCGTAGGCGTCCTCGTTCCGGTGGTGGCGCAGGCCGCGGTCGCTGACCGCCGCCACGTCTGGCAGCTCGTGCTCCATGTGATCCCGTTCGCGCGGCTGTGCATGACCGCAGTGTTCGCAGTACCCGTCCTTGTCGATCATGCCGGATCGGCAGGCCGTGCAGGCGCGCCCCGCCCCGAGCGCGCCGGGGCGCGCCGCACCCGGCTCGCCCGGCGCTCCGCACAGCGCGTGCGCTCCCTGGCCGGGCACGGCCACGGCCGCGCGCGGGTCCCGCGGGTCGGGAGGGGCGGAGGCCGGGGGCGCGGTGGGCGACGCGGAGCAGTCGCTGCCGGGCGGCGGGCCGGGGAGGGGACCCGGCGCGGGGCGGGCGTCCGCGCGCCCGCCGCCCCGGCCGGGCACGCCGGTGCGCCAGTGCTCGCCCGGGGCGGCGGGCGGCGGGACCGCCGAGAGGTCGGCGCCGCAGCCGCCGCAGAAGTTGTCCGCCGGCTCCAGCGGCTCGTGGCAGGCCGGGCACGCCGTCAGCTGTGGGGGGCGCGGCAGTTGCGACATCGATCACACCCATGTCCTGGGGCGGAGGCGGTTGGCGCGCTCCACCAGTTCGATCCGTTCCTCGCCGCGCTGGGCGAGCCGTGCCAGTACCCGGTACGAGCGCTCCAGGCCGAAGCGCAGCCCCCGCTCGTCCAGGCCGCTGCCGAGCAGTGTGGGCCCGCCCGCGGCGCCCGGCGTCCCCGGCGCGCCAGGACCGCCGCAGAGCACCCAGTCCAGTGCGCAGCCCAGCACCTCCGTTGACAGCCGCTCCCGGCGCAGCGTGTCCAGGCCCGCGTCCGTGAGGCGCTCCACCTCGGCGGCGGCCGCCCGCAGGTCCGCGAGCAGCGCGTCGTGCGGGGAGCGCTGCCGCAGCCGGGCCCGTACGGCCGCGACCCGCGCCGCCGTGCAGTGGACCTGCGACGGCGGTACGGACTCCAGGGCGGCCACCGCGCCCGCGCGGTCACCGGTGGCCAGCCGTACCCGGGCCAGTCCGAAGGCGGCGCTGACGAAGGACCGGTCGGTGATCCACACCAGGCGGTAGTACTCGGCGGCGTTGTCGAGCTGGCCCAGCACCTCCGCGCACACGCCGAGCGCGAGCTTGGGCGCGGGCTCGCCCGGGAACGCGTCGTAGACGGCGTCGAAGGACAGCGCGGCGGTCCCGTGGTCGCCGACGGCCAGCCCGTGCAGGCCCCGGTACCACACGACGCGCCAGTCGTCGCGGTGCCCGCCCTCCAGGCTCGCGAGGGCCAGGGAGGCGTCGTCGTCCTCGCCGAGCTCCAACTGGGCCCGTACGCGCCGCAGTCGCAGCTCCGGCGAGTCGGCGGGCGCGGCCCGCAGCGCGGTCAGCAGCTCGGCGGGCCGGGAGGCGAGCAGGCCCGCGAGGAAGCCGGCGTTGGGGTCGCCCGGGTCCACCAGCGGCACCGGCAGCGCGAGGGCGGCGGCCCGGGTGTCGAGAGCGGCGACGGCCGGGGCGTCGGGTATCTCCGGTGCCGGGAGGGCCGACAAGGGTGCGGGGGGCGCGAGTCGCCGCTGCCGGGGCAGCCACGGCAGCGGCCTGCCCCCGTCGGCGTGCGGCTTCCGCTCGCCCAGGGCCGAGACGGGGCCGTCGTTCTCCTCGAAGAGCCTGCTGTCCACCACCCGCAGCTCCGGGCCGAACAGGGACGACAGCGCGGGCTTCGGCTCGCCCGTCCGCAGGGCCATGATCTCCCGCAGGACGCCCGTCAGCTGGTCGGCCATCTCCGCGGCGGAGGAGAAACGGCGCTCCGGGTCCGGGTCGGTGGCCCGGACGAGCAGCCGGTAGAAGGACTCGTAGCGGCGGAAGACCTCGATGTGCCCGGGGTCGGGCAGGCTGTCGGCGAAGACGGACGTGTAGCCCTGGAAGTCGAAGGTGAGCACGGCCAGCGTGCGGGCCACGGTGTACAGGTCGGAGGCGACGGACGGGCCCGACTCGGCGACCTCCGGCGCCTGGTAGCCGACCGTGCCGTAGATGGCGCTGTCGTGGTCGTCCATCCGCCGGACCGCGCCCATGTCGATCAGCTTGAGCTGGTCCCGCTGCTGTATCGCGTTGTCGACCTTGAAGTCGCAGTACAGCAGGTTGCGGCTGTGCAGATGGCCGAGCGCCTCCAGTGCCTCGATGCCGTAGGCGCAGGCCTGCTCCACGGGCAGCGGGTCCCGCCGCCCCTGGGGGGTGCGCCGTTCGTTGGCGATCTCCTTGAGCGACTTGCCGCCGACGTACTCCATCACGATGTAGCCGTCCAGGCTGCCCGTGCGCTGGTCCAGGTGCTCGACGAAGTTGTAGATGCGCACGATGTTGGCGTGCTCGATCTCGGCGAGGAAGCGCCGCTCGGAGACGGCGACCGCGAGCGCCTCCTGGTCGCCGGTGTCGAGCAGGCCCTTGAGGACCACCCAGCGGCTGTCGACCGCGCGGTCCATGGCCAGATAGGTCCAGCCGAGGCCGCCGTGCGCGAGACAGCCCACCACCTCGTACTGGCCGTGCACCACGTCGCCCGGCCGCAGCTTCGGGACGAACGAGTAGGGGTGCCCGCACTTGGTGCAGAAGCCCTCCGTGCGGCCCTTGCGGTCACCGCGCGAACGCCCCACAGGGGCACCGCACTCGCTCCTGCTGCAGAACCGCTTGCGCTCGGGCACCTCGGGATGCTCCAGTACCGCCGAGCGCGGATCGGGAGTCGGCACCTCCGGGACGCCCACGAGCCCCGCGCCGAGCTTGCCCCGGCCGACCGCCGGGCCGGACGCCGAGCTCGAACTGCGCACCGACACCGAGCGCGTGGCCGTGCCCGCCGAGCCGCCGGACTCCGCCGCCAGGGAGCGCGAGAGCCGCCCCGGCACCGAGCGGCACGAGCCGGAGGACCCCGAGGAGGAGGGCGAGGCGGAGGACGAACCGGAGGAGGAGCGCGCCTCACCGTCGCCCGCGCCCGGCGCGGAGGACTGCCCCGCGCGCCCCGGGCTCGTGATGCCCGTGGCCAGCGAGGCGAGCGTGCCGTTCGGCGCGACGACCGGGGCGAGCCCGCACGTGTCGCAGTACAACTCGCCGCCGCCGACGTCCTCGTAGCGGCCCTCGCAGCCGGGCCGCTGACAGCTCCCGCTCATGCTTCCCCCCTGTGGTCGCGGACCGGCAGCCCGCCGCCGGGGGCCGCCACCAGGGCCTCGGCCAGCGCCTGTTGATAGCGCAGCACGGCCCCCTCGGCGGCGACCAGATCGCACGGCGCGCTCCACAGCATGCGCCGCGCCGCGTCGTAGCGCTCGCCGAGGACACGGTCCTCGGCGAGCCCGTGCCGCGCCGTCTTCGCCCGGTACGCGTCGAGCCGGCCGCGCAGCTCCGCCCGTACCGCCAGCGGTGCCGTCACGGCCGTCAGCGACTCCCGGGCGCGCAGCAACTCCTCCTCCGCGCGCTGCTCCAGCCCCTCCAGCAGGGGTGAGAGCCGGTGCCAGCGGGCGTGCCGGCGGTGCTCGGCGGCCGCCGTCAGCTGCTCGTACAGCGCCGTCGGCGGGCCGGAGACGGCGGGCACCTCCGACGCCGCGATCTTCGACAGGACCTCGACGCGCGCCCGGCGGGCCTCGCCGAGCGTGCGGTCGGCGCGCGAGAGCACGTCGCGCACCCGCATCAGCCGCTGCTCGGCGTCCTGCCGCACGTCGAGCACGGCCTCGACCTCGCGCCGGACGTCCTCCAGGGCGCGGGCGGCGCGGTCGTAGCGGGCGGTGTCGGGGCGGCCGCCGCCGGGCGCGGAGCTGGGCGAGGACCCCGTCCAGAACGCGAGCGGGTCGGCGAGCACCTCGGCACGCAGCGCGGTCAGCTCCTCGGTGATGCGCTCCAGGTCGTCCCCGGAGGGGTGTTCGCCGGGCCGGACGCCCACCGAGTGGGCCAGGAAGCGGGTGCGCCGCAGCTCGGCGGAGAGCAGGTCGATACGGGCGGGCAGGGCCGTCCACACGGCGTCGGCGGTGACGACGACGTCGAGGGCCTGGGCGTACCAGCCGTTCATCCGGTCCAACAGCTCCTGCAGACCGATCTGTTCGCTGAGCCGGGCGGTGGCCGTGGGGGACTGCGGGTCCGTCGCGCCGCCCGCCGGCAGGACGTTGCCCGGCAGGGTGATGCCCTGGCCCCGCAACAGCTCGGTGAGCTCGGACAGTTCGCCCTGGGTGGGCCAGCGGCGCCGGCCGCGCAGCTCCCGGGCGGCCGTCAGGGCCGCGGTGTAGGCGTCGAAGCACGTCCACAGCCCGGCGATGAGCTGCTCGGCGAGCTCCCACCGGCTCTTGGTGACCCCGGTCAGCTCCGCGCCCTCCAGCAGCCGCCGCCCGGCGTGGTCCTGCAGGGCGAGCAGGGAGGTCTCCACGGCCTCGTGCTCCGCGCCGAGCCGCGCCAGGACGCGGTCGGCCTCCTCGCGGCTCAAGGCCGGCCCGGTGGGCCCCGCGACCGCCATCGATCCCCTCTCCTGCCGCGGCCGGTGCCGCGGACGTCCGGTGGTGCTGGTCAGTTGGTGCGGCCGCCCGCCCGGCGGCCCCCTTCGGCCCGGATGTGTCGGCCCAGATGTCGGTCCAGATGTCGGTCCAGGTGTCGGTCCAGGTGTCGGTCCAGGTGTGTCAGTCCAGGTATTTGGGCGCCGGCGGGGCGGTGATCCCCGGGAGGTCGGCGGCGAGCCACTTGCGGTAGGCCTGCATCCAGGGGCCGGCGGCACCGCCGCCGCGGTAGTCCTCCAGCACCTTGTTCACCCGGCGTACCAGGTCCGTGTCCTCCTGGTTCATCGCCACGCCGTACAGTTCCTTGGTGAACGGCTTTCCGAAGAGCTTCACGGACGGGTCCTGGGCCGCCTGCCCGGCCGCGAGCGCGCTGTCGGTGAGGACCGCGTCCGCCTGGCCGAGCTGCACTCTCACCAGGCAGTCCAGCTGATTGGGCACGGTCAGCACGCTCGCCCCGTGGTCGTTCTTCTTCAGTTCGGTCTCGGCCGTCGATCCCTTGGCCGCGCAGATCCTCTTCCCCCTCAGTGAGTCGTCGAACGCCGTGACGGCCGAGTCCTTGGGGGCCAGGAGCTGCTGGCCCGCCTCGAAGTAGGCGGTGGAGAAGGCGACTTTGCCGGCCCGTTCGCAGTTGATGGTCATCGTGCGCACGACGACGTCCACCTGGTGCTGCTGCACGGCCGGGATGCGCCGGCTGGTGGGGATGGCGAGGAAGACCACCTTGCCGCCGTCGCCCAGGATGTCCTTGGCGATGGCGCGCACGAGGTCGATGTCGAAGCCGACCGGCTCCCCGGACTCGGGGTCCCGGTAGCCCCAGCGGTAGCTGTTCTGGTCGATGCCCGCGACGAGATGGCCACGCTTCTTGATCTGCTGCACGGCGGGCCCGTCCGCCGCCGAGGGCCGCAGGCTCGCGTCGGCCTCCCCGTCCCTGCACGTGCCGCGCGCGGCGGCCGGCCTCCCCGCGCCCGCCGTGTCCGTCGCGTCCGTGTCCGCCGGCGCGGCGGGCCGGGCGGCCGTACGCGCCGCGGCCGGTGCCCCGCGGCCCGCGTGCCCCTCACCGGCGGGGGCCGGCCGCAGGGTCCAGGCCGTGGCGGTCAGCGCGCACCCGGCCGCGAGGGCGACCGCCGCCGTCGCGCGCCGCCGTCCCGCACGCGCGCGCGTGCCCTTCCCGATCACGCCCATGCTCTCCCCCGTTCCCCCTCAGCGGTACTCCGACAGCCTGCGGCCGATGCCCAGCACCGCGCCCGCCGCACCCAGCAGCGCGAGCACGGCCGCCCCGGCGTCGAGCCCCCACAGCGCCCCGCGCCCGTCGTGGGCCGACCGCCGGAACGCGCTCTGCTCGTGCTCCAGCGCCTGCCGCAGCGCCTGGTCCACCCGATCGAACGACTCGCCCGTACTGCCCTTGTCGTCGCCCTTCTTACCGATGACCAACGGCAGCGCCTCCTCGTACATCCCCGCGTCGTCCTTCGCGCGCGCCTCCTGGTGCCGCGCCTGCCACTGTCGTACCCCCGCGACCGCCTGCTCCACCGGGGCGCGGCCCTGCGCGTCGTGCGCGAGATCCAGCGCCCGCTCCAGCAACGTGCCCCGGCCCGGGGCGCCTTGTCCTCCGCCGGCGAGCGCGCGCATGCCCGACCGGTAGCTCGTCTCGTACACGTCCTCGCCCTTGTCGGTGAGGGCGGCGCCGCGCGCCACCAGGGTGAGGTTCTCGTCGCCGCGCGCCTGGAGGGAGCCGATCCGGGCCTCGCTGAGCACCCGCAGGGAGCGTGCCCCGTGGTCGTAGGAGGCCTGCAGTCCCGAACGGGCCACGGCATGCCCGGCGATCAGCCACAGCAGCGTCACCGCCGTCAGGCCCGTCGCGGCCAGCAGGCCGTGGTTGAAGACCCGGTTGGTGCGCAGGAACGCGCGCCGCTGCGCCCAGCCCAGCGCGCCGAGGGCCACGACGCCGACCGCGAGAGCCGCCCACGGCCAGGACTTGGCGTCGTCGTAGTCGGAGCCGAGCCGGCCGGTCTCCGCCTCGTAGAGCCGGCGGGCGGCGGGCAGCAGGTCCTCGCGCATCCGCTCGCTGGCATAGCGCAGATAGGCGCCGCCGAGCGGCAGCCCCTGCCGGTTGGTGGCGCGGGCGGCCTCGACCAGGCCCGTGTACCGGGGCAGTTGCTCGTTCATCCGCGCTATCTGCTCGCGCGCCGCCGGTGAACCGCCCGCGTTGGCCGAGGCCTTGGTCAGCAGCTCGGAGGCCAGGGCGACATCCTTCTCGTAGCGCTCGCGCACCGGGCGGGGCTCCTGCCCGCCCGCGAGGAAGCCGCTCGCGGCCGTGGTGTCGGCGTCGGCCAGCGAGCGGTAGATGTCCGCCGCGTTCGCGCTCAGCGGCTGGCTCTCGCCGACGACGGCGTCGGCGGCGGCCGAGCGGTCCGCGACCTGCCAGGCGGTCACCCCGCCGAACACCGCCAGCAGCACGGCCAGGACGGCGCCGATGATCCGCAGCCGCCCCGGCTCCGTGACGGCCGCCGCCCGCAGCCGCTCCAGCCCCTCCCGCCACGCCGTCACCGGCAGCAGCGGGACGGGGCGCCGGCCGGGCGGGCCCGGTGGCGGACCCGGCGGAGCCGCCGGGGCGGCGGGGGAGGGCAGGGCGGATCCGGGTCTTGCCGTGGTGCCGCCGGACTGCTGCGGGTGTGACACGAGACCTCCCCCTCGGTCGCTGCGGACGGCTCCCGTCCGCGTCGCGGAGAACGAGAGCGCCCGGCCAGCAGTATGGCCGCAGGGACCGACAAAGGCACTCGTGCTGCCCGATCTTGTGCGGACCGGGTCGCGTTCCGGGCCCCCGGGGCACCGCGTCGGCCGGGCGCGGCCTCCCTCTTACGGGCACGCGTGCCGGGGCCCGTCCGGTTCCCGTACGGCCAGGTCGTGAGCGCGCGATCCGTTCGGCGGAGCGGAGTCCGGCACGTCCGGCACCCGCTCCCGCCCCTGCGGCGCCCCGCCCCGCTCCCCGTAGTGCGCCCGCAGCCGCGCGTACGCCCCCGGCGCCGCCCCCGCGTGGTCCAGGGCCAGCAGCGCCGCGCCCAGCACCGGGGGAGCGGTCACCAGCAACGGGCGGGCCCTCGGGGCGCGTTCGGCCAGCGAGGAGACGACGCGGTCGTGCAGGAGCGGGTGCCGGGCGGCCAGGACGCCGCCCCCCAGGACCACCGGCACGTCCCTCTCCAGCAACTCCAGCCGGGCCAGGGCCACGTACGCCATGGTCGCGATCTCCTCCGCCTGCCGGGCCACGACCGCCCGCGCGACCACGTCGCCCCGCGCGGCCACCGCGAAGAGCACGGGCGCGAGTTCGTGCCGCCGCTCCATCGGCACCCGGCCCAGGTGCAGCGCCTCGATGACCTCCGGCATGCCGGGCAGGCCGAAGTGCGCGGGGACGGCGCGGGCCAGCTCGCTGGGCTCGCCCCGGCCGTCGGCGGCCCGCGCCGCCCACCACAGTGCCTCCTCGCCGAGGTGCCCGCCGCCGCCCCAGTCGCCGGAGATCCGGCCGATCGCGGGGAAGCGGGCCGTACGGCCACCGGGGGCCAGCCCCGCGCAGTTGATGCCCGCCCCGCACACCACGGCGACGCCCGCCGCCGGCTCCCCGTCGGGCAGGCCGGCCCGCAGCAGTGCGAAGGTGTCGTTGGCGACGGCGACCGTACGGCCCCAGCCGCGCGAGCGGAGCTCCGCGGTGAGCCGCTCCTCCTCCACCGGCAGATCGCAGTTGGCCAGGCACGCCTGCACATGCGCGGCCGGCGGCGGGCCGGGGCGCGCGGCCGCTCCCGCCGCCCGCGCGACGGTCTCCGCGAGCTGCGAGACCGCCTGCCGGGTGTCCGTGCGGGCCGGCCGGAAGCCCCCGCCGCGCGCCTCGCCGACCACGGTGCCGTCCGTCCTCAGCAGGGCCACGTCGCTCTTGCTGTTGCCCGCGTCGATCGCGAGCAGCACACCGCTCACGCCCACGCGAGGTACTCCTTGTTGTGGGCGAGGAGGGCGTCGGTCAGCCGGTCCGCGCGGTCCAGCCGGCCGATCAGCGGGTGGGCGAGCAGCGCCCGGAACACCCGCTCCCGGCCGCCTTTGAGGGCCGCCTCCAGCGCCAGGTGCTCGTAGGCGGTGACGTTCGCGACCAGCCCGGCGAACAGCGGCTCCAGCGGGCGCACGGGCAGCGGCCGCGCGCCCCGCGCGTCCACCGCGGCGGGCACCTCGATCACCGCGTCGTCCGGCAGGAACGGCAGCGTGCCGTTGTTGAGGGTGTTGACCACCTGGACGTCCTCCCGCGGCCCCCGGGGACCGGTCCGCAGCAGCGCCGCGGTCAGCGCGACGGCGGCCTCCGAGTAGAACGCGCCGCCCCGCTTCGCCAGCAGCTCCGGCTTCATGTCCAGCGCCGGGTCCCGGTACATGCGCAGCAACTGCCGTTCCATCTCCGCCACTTCGGCGGCCCGTGACGGCTTGGCGCGCAGTTCCCGGACGACTTCGTCGTGCTGGTAGAAGTAGCGCAGGTAGTAGGAGGGCACGACCCCGAGCCGGTCCAGGACGGAGCGCGGCATGCGCAGGGCCTCCGCGATCGCCGCGCCGTGCTCGGCGAGCAGGCGCGGCAGCACGTCCTCGCCGCCGACGCGCACGGACCGCTCCCACGTGAGGTGGTTCAGGCCCACGTGCTCCAGCGTCACCTCCTCGGGGGCGACCCCGAGGAGTCCGGCGAACCTGCGCTGGAAGCCGATGGCCACGTTGCACAGGCCGACCGCCCGGTGCCCGGCCGAGAGCAGGGCGCGGGTGACGATGCCGACCGGGTTGGTGAAGTCCACGAGCCACGCGCCGGGGTTGCGGCGGCGCACCCGCTCGGCGATGTCCAGCACCACCGGCACGGTGCGCAGCGCCTTCGCCAGCCCGCCCGCGCCCGTGGTCTCCTGGCCGACGCAGCCGCACTCCAGCGGCCACGTCTCGTCCTGCTCGCGGGCCGCCTGGCCGCCCACGCGCAGTTGCAGCAGCACCGCGTCCGCGCCGTCGGCGGCCGCCTCCAGGTCCGCCGTGCAGGTCACGCGGGCCGGGTGGCCCTGCCGGGCGAGGATCCGCCGCGCCAGCCCGCCGACGGCCTCCAGCCGGCCGGGATCCGGATCGACGAGGACCAGTTCGCCGACGGGCAGCACCTCGCGCAACCGCGCGAATCCGTCGACGAGTTCGGGAGTGTAGGTCGAGCCTCCGCCGACCACTGCCAGTTTCATCGGGTTCGTCCCTTGCCTGTGGGGCTGGAGCCGATCACGTGCCTGCCGGGTATGTTCCCCTCTCCGCCCAGGAAGTGTGAACCCTTATTTGAAGAGCGGGCCCTTATTTGTTGATCTGCGGTCCCGACTGCTGCTGCGGTATCGGCGCCGTCGCCTGCGACTGCGGGGAGGAGGGGTTGCCCAGCGCGGAGGGCGCCGACACCGCCGCGAGCGGATCGCCGCCCGCGCCCTGCTCGTCGCCCGGGCGCGCCTCGCCCATGCGGATGCCCTCGGCGTCCAGGGCCCGCTTGATGCGCCAGCGCAGCTCGCGCTCGACGGTGGCGGCCTGGCCGGGGAGCGTCTTGGCCTGCACCCGTACGACCATGGAGTCCAGGGTGACCGAGTCCAGTCCCATGACCTCGACCGGCTCCACCAGCCTCTCGTCCCACGGCGCGCTCTTGGCGAGCTGCTCGCCCGCGCCCGCGATGGCCTCGCGGGCCCGGTCGAGGTCCTCGTCGTGGCGCAGGGTCACGTCCACCTCGGCCATGGCCCAGCCCTGGCTGAGGTTGCCGATGCGCTTGACCTCGCCGTTGCGCACGTACCAGATCGAGCCGTCGGAGCCGCGCAGCTTCGTCACCCGCAGACCGACCTCCACGACGGTGCCCTTGGCGACCCCGGCGTCGATCTCGTCGCCGACCCCGTACTGGTCCTCGATGATCATGAAGACGCCGGACAGGAAGTCGGTGACCAGGTTGCGGGCGCCGAAACCGATGGCCACACCGGCCACACCGGCGCTGGCCAGCAGCGGGGCCAGATCGATCTGCAGCACGGAGAGCACCGTGAGCGCCGCCGTCCCCATGATCAGGAAGGAGGTGACGCTGCGCAGCACCGAGCCGATGGCCTCCGAGCGCTGCCGGCGCCGCTCCGCGTTGACGAGCAGACCGCCCAGCGCGGTGCCGTCGACGGCCTGGGCGGTGCGGTTCATCCGCGCTATCAGCTTGGTGATGGTGCGGCGGATCAGCGAGCGCATGACCACCGCGATCGTGATGATCAGGACGATGCGCAGGAAATCGGTGAGCCAGATGGACCAGTTCGCTTCCACCCAGCCCGCGGCGTCGTTCGCCGTTCGCTGCGCCTCGTCGAGAGAGACAGGACGAGACGTGGAGTCTGCGGCCAGACCAGCGGACCAGAACACGTGAGGAACCCTCCATGCGGTACACACGCCCGCGCCGGACGAGAGGCGTGGGCAGACCCACCACACTAACGGGGCAGCCGGGTTCTTCCGTTGCTGTGTTCGAGATGGGGCGGGTCTTGCGCGGGGGATGAACACAGTGTGTTCCAAAACACCCGAGACCCGTTACCCGGTGATGGTGGCGTTCCTGCCAGGGGCCGGGGGACACTTGCAGGAGATCGTCCCGGCGCGAGCCACGCGCCGCCGGCGTACAAGGAGGCACCCGTGCCGCATGTCCTGGTCCTCAACGCGTCGTACGAGCCGCTCGGCGTCGTACCGCTCCGCCGCGCGCTCATACTCGTCCTCAACGAGAAGGCCATCAGCCTGGAGGACACGGGCGCCTATCTGCACAGCGCGTCCTGCACGATCCCCGCACCGAGTGTCGTCCGGCTCAAACGGTTCGTCCGGGTGCCCTTTCGCGGCCCTGTCCCGCTCACCCGCCGTGCCCTGTTCGCCAGGGACGGCGGGCGCTGCGCGTACTGCGGTGGTGTCGCAACCAGCGTCGACCACGTCGTCCCGCGCAGCCGCGGCGGCCAGCACGCCTGGGAGAACGTGGTGGCGGCCTGCCGCCGCTGCAATCACGTCAAGGCCGACCGCCATGTCGCGGAGCTGGGGTGGCGGCTGCGGCACCAGCCCGCGCCGCCCACCGGGCTGGCCTGGCGCATCATCGGCACGGGGCACAGGGACCCGCGCTGGCTGCCCTACCTGGAGGCGTTCGGCGCCGAGGACGCGATGGCCCGGATCGACGGCATCTCCGCCTGAGCCGGCCTCTCTGCCCGAGCCGGCGTCTCCGCCTGAGCCGGTGTCTCCGCTCGGGCCGGCGTCTCCGCCCGAGCCGACGTCTCGGCCTGAGCCGGCGTCTCCGCCCGGGCCGGCCGGGCCGTTCCGCTCGCCGTCCCCCCTGCCGGGCCGGTGGCCCGGCGCGGCGGCCGGGCGGGGCCGTCACGGGGTCCTGGCCGGATCCTGTGCCGCCTCCTGCACGGCGTAGGCCTCGACCTCGCTCAGCGAGTAGCCGGCGTCGCCCGCCCGCTTCTCGCCCTGGATCCGTACGAACCGGGTGTCGGGCGCGTCCATGCGCACGGTCTCGGTGCCGCCCTCGCCGCTCCGCACGGCCGCCGCCTCGCGCCAGGTCCGCCCGTCGGGGGAGACCTGGATCCGGTAGCGGGCGGCGTACGCCTCCTGCCAGTGCAGCACCACGCGGCCCAGCCGCACCGGGCGCCCCAGGTCCATCTGCCACCAGGCGGTGTCGTCGGCCTTGGCGGACCAGCGGGTCTCCGCGTCGCCGTCCACGGCCGCCGCGGCCGGGAAGCGCCGGCTCTCGTCGCCCGAGGAGCTCGCCCGCGCGCCGCGGGCCAGGTCCGGGCCGCCGGCGGGCGGGTAGGCGGCGACGGTCAGCGTCCGCTCCTGGTCGCCGAGCCGCACCGGCACCGTGAAGGTACGGGCCCGGCCGCCGGCCGGCACCGCGAGCTCGACCCGGGCCGTGCCCACGCCGCCGCGCGGCACGGCCAGCTCCGCCGGGGCGCTGACCCTGACGCCCTCGGGCGCCGTCACCGTGAGCTTCTCGCGGACGGGCTCCGGCCGCCGGTTGACCATGCGCAGGCCGACGGCGGCGGGCCGCCCGCCCAGTTCCGCCTCCGCCCGGTCCCGCGAGAGCTCCAGCTCGGCGGAGGGGGTGTCGGCGAACCACGGGGCGATCTCGTGCACGGGCGGGGGCGTGGAGCCCGGCGCCCACACCAGGCGCAGCGCGTCGGCCCGTACGCCCCTGCCCGCCGCCTGTGTCCAGCCGCTGTCCGACAGCGTGCCGAGCGGCTGCCAGCCCGCCGACACGTCGTGCGCCTCGACCGTGCCGCGCACCGGCGCTCCGGGCGCGGTGAGCACGGTGACGGCGGTCAGCGGGTGCGTCCCGGGCAGTCGTACGGTCAGCGGGCCCGCGCCCGCCGCCGGGGTCAGCGCGGTGGCCGGGTCGCCGTCGGTGGCCGGGCCCGCGGTGCGCAGCGGGCGGTTCACGCCCGTCCAGCCGTCGGCGCGGGCGAGCGCCTGGTCGAGGAACGGGCCGAGCACGCCCTTGCCGACCGTCGCCGGGCCGGCGCCGATGACCTTGCGCAGCCGCAGCACGTCGAGCTGGGCCCGCCAGCCCTCGGCACCGTCCCCGCGCGCCTGCGCGGTGAGCATGTCCACGGCGCGGGAGCCGGCCTCGCCGTAGCGGCCGAGCTGCTCCAGCCAGGGACGTACCTCGTCGCCGTCGAAGACGCGGGCGAGGTGCTGCGGGGCCTCGCGCATCGTGCGGAAGGCGGCGCGCAGCCGTTCGGCGGCCGCGTCCAGGCGGCCGTCCGTGCCGGACGTGCCGGACGAGCCGGCGAGCGCGGTCCAGAAGTCGTCCAACAGCGGCCGCAGATAGGCGGATTCGTCGCCGCCGAGCATGGAGGAGGCGTCGTTGCCGGCCAGGGCGCGCAGCGCCTCGCGGGCCGCCGCGTCGCCGCCCGCGAGGTCGGCGAGCGCGGCCTCCCAGGACTCGTCGGGGCGGTAACCCTTGGGGTTCCAGGCGTAGTCGGCGGTGGTGAACAGCGGGATGCGGGACGCGGTCGGCTGTTCCGCCGCGTTGGCCAGCAGCGCGGCGGAGGCCGTGGCGACGGCGGGCTCGCGGCCGGTGTACGGGCCGAGGAAGACGCGGTCCTGGGCGAAGTCGTTGACCGGGTAGTTGTCCATCGTCACCAGCGGGTGCCCGAACGCCGCGCGCGCGTCGGACAGTTCACCGCCGGTGATGGTCCTCGGCACCACCCCGACACCGGTCCACGCGACCTCCACGCGCCGGTCCAGGGCCTGCGCGAGCGCGCGCCGGAAGGCCGTGCGCCCGTCCTGGAAGTACTCGGTGGGCAGCAGCGACAGGGGCGCCGCCTCCGGGCCCTTGGCGGCCAGGTGCGCGGCGAGCGCCCCCGCGACCCTCGCCTGGGCCTTCGCCGCCGCCTCGGGGCCGGAGCCGAAGGTGTCCCGGTCGGCCCCGCAGTGCCACTCGCTGTAGCTCACGTCCTGGAACTGCAGTTGGAAGGCGCGCACGCCCAGCGCCCACATGGCGTCGACCTTGCGCTTGAGGGCCCGTACGTCGTCGCCGGAGGAGAAGCACATCGCCTGGCCCGGCGCCACCGCCCAGCCGAGCACGACGTGGTTGCGGCGGGCGCGCTCGGCCAGTTCGCGGAACTCCTCGCGCTGCGCGGCCGGGTAGGGGGCGCGCCAGCGGGCCTGCCGGTAGGGGTCGTCGCCGGGCGCGTACAGATAGCGGTTGAGCTTGGTGCGGCCCATGAAGTCCAGCTGTGCGAGCCGCTGTTCGCGGCTCCACGGCTCCCCGTAGAAGCCCTCGGTGATGCCCCGCACCACCGTGCCGGGCCAGTCGCGCACCACCGCGCCGGCGAAGGCGCGGCCGCCGTCGCGGGCCGTCGCGAGCTGCCGCAGCGTCTGCGTGGCGTGGAAGAGCCCGTCGCTCCCGCTGCCGGCCAGGGCCACGGTGGGGCGGTCGGCGATCCGGCCGGTGGCCAGCCGGTAACCGCCGGAGGGGAGGTCACCGGCCACCGGGGCGCCCAGCATGCGCAGCGCGCCCTCGGCGCCCTGCCCGCCCGCGTAGACGATCAGCCCGTCCGTGGGCGGGGTGCCGCCGGGGGCGGCGTCGACGACCGTACGGGCGCCCAGCCCGCGCAGCAGTTCGCGCAGGGCCCGCAGCGTGTACTGGTCGGTGCCCGGGTCCGACATGAGTGTGACCTGCGGGGTGACGGGGGCGTACGGGCCCTGGGCGCGGGCGCTCTGCGGGCGCGGCCACACCGGTGGCAGCGCGCCCTCGCTCTCCCGGTCGGGGGCGGAGGCCGTCGGTCCCGGGTCGGGGGTGGCCGCGGCCTCGGGAGCCGTGCCCAGCAGCCCGCCGAGGAGGGCGGCGGCCAGCACGGTGACCCCGGCCCGGCGGGGGCCGCGCAGGAAGGCGCGGCCGGTGCCCCGGCCGGTGGGGGAGGAGGACGGCCGGCCGTCGCCCGCGGCCTCGTCCGGGCCGCTTCGCCGGTCGTCGCGCATGGTGGTGATCCCGTGTGAGGAGTTGCTGCCCTGGAACCGCACGGCCGTCTCCTCGTCCTGATGTGGCGTCGGGGACGTTCCCTGGGGCATCGCCCTGGTCATCGCCCGGTCAACGCCCCGCATATGGCCCTGGATACAGCCCCGGTGGGCACCGACCCCACCATCAGCGGCTTGACGTGTCAACGCACGTGACCGATGTGCCTGTATTGCCCGGCGCGTCGATCGTCTGTCCTGCCCCCTTCCCCCGGACGGCGGAAGGGGTGCCGCGCCGCTTCCCCGCCGCGTAAGGTGACCGCAGTCATGTCCTGCGGCCGCCCCCCGCCCGTGGCCGGGCGGACGGCGCGGCGCGGACGTGACGCACCGCCGATCCCGGGAGGGCCGTGTGGCCGCGCCATGAACACGGGTACGGACAGCAAGGACAAAGGGGACGGCAGAGGCGCGGCAGGCCGCGCGGAGCGGGCCCGGCTCGCCGCCCTGCACGGCGTCGCCACCTCCTACGAGCCCGCCCCCGGCCGCACCGTCGAGGTGTCCGAGGACACCGTCGTCGCCGTCCTCGCCGCGCTCGGCGTCGACGCCTCCACACCGCGGGCCGTCCAGCGGGCCCTCGCCGAAGGGGCGTTGACGGAGCGGCAGCGGCTGCTGCCGCCGACCGTCGTCCTGCGCGCGGCACCCGGCCGGCCGCCGCGCGCCGCCCGCCCGCTCCCCGCCCTCCCCGAGGGAAGCCGACTGCACGTCAGGACCGAGGACGGCCGCACACTGCCCTGGGACGGCGCCGCGCTCCGCACCGGCGCCGACGGCGCGCGCGGCGCGCACGACGGTGAACTCCCGCTGGGCCGCCACCTGTTGCACGCCCACGCCCCCGACGGCCGCACGGCCGCCGTCCCCCTGATCGTCGCCCCGGAACGGCTGCCCGCGCTCCCCGGCCGCGCCCACGGCTTCCTCGTGCAGCTGTACTCCCTGCTGTCCGCCCGCTCCTGGGGCATGGGCGACCTCGGCGACCTGGCCGAGCTCGCCGCCTGGTCAGGGCGGGCCTTCGGCGCGGACTTCGTCCAGGTCAACCCGCTGCACGCGGCCGTGCCCGGCGGCGGCCCGGGCGGCAGCACCGACCCGTCCCCGTACCGGCCCTCCTCCCGCCGCTTCCCCGACCCGGTCCATCTGCGCATCGAGGACGTCCCCGAGTACGCGTGCCTGACCGGCGCCGCCCGCCGCAGCGCCGAGCGCCTGCTCGCCCGCGCCACCGCCCTGCGCGAGCACGTGCTGCGCGGCGGCGGGCTCATCGACCGCGACGCGGTGTGGGAACTGAAGCTGCGCGCCCTGGAGCTGGTGCGCGCCGTGCCGCTGGGCCCCGGCCGGCGCGCCGCGTACGCCGCGTTCCTCGCCGAGCAGGGCCAGGCCCTCGACGACCACTCCACCTGGTGCGCGCTCGCCGAGGTGCACGGCCCGGACTGGCGCGCCTGGCCCGGCGCCCTCAAGGACCCCCGCTCGGCCCGCACCGCGCGCGCCCGCGCCGAACTCCTCGACCGCGTCGACTTCCACTGCTGGCTCGCCTGGCTCACCGACCAGCAGCTCGCCGCCGCCCAGCGGGCCGCCCGCGAGGCCGGCATGCGCGTCGGCCTCGTCCACGACCTGGCCGTCGGCGTGCACCCGTGCGGCGCCGACGCCTGGGCGCAGCAGGACGCGCTCGCCGCCGGCATGTCCGTCGGCGCGCCCCCCGACGCCTTCAGCCCCCACGGCCAGGACTGGGGCCTGCCGCCCTGGCGCCCCGACGCCCTGCGGGCCGGCGGCTACGGCCCGTACCGCGATCTGCTGCGCGCGGCCCTGCGGCACGCGGGCGCCCTGCGCGTCGACCATGTGATGGGCCTGTTCCGGCTGTGGTGGGTGCCCGAGGGCAGCCCGCCGGACCGGGGTACGTACGTGCGCTACGACCCGGAGGCCATGCTCGGCGTCCTCGCGCTGGAGGCCCACCGCGCCGGTGCCGCCGTCGTCGGCGAGGACCTGGGCACCGTCGAGCCCGGGGTGCGCGAGACGCTCGCCGAGCGGGGCGTGCTGGGCACCTCGGTGCTGTGGTTCGAGAGGGACTACGCCAAGGAGCGGGCGGCCCCCGGCCGCGCCGAGCCGCTGCCGCCCGAGCGCTGGCGCGCCGACTGCCTGGCCACCGCCACCACCCACGACCTGCCCAGCACCGCCGCCCGGCTCAGCGGCGAGCACGTCGCCCTGCGCCACCGGCTGGGCCTGCTGGCCCGGCCGCTCGCCGAGGAGCGGCGCGAGGACGCCCGCGAGGTCGCCCAGTGGCTCGCGTTCTTCGGCCGGCTGGGGCTGCTGCCGGAGGGGCCCTCGGAGGAGGAGGCCGCCGTACGGGCCGTGCACCGCTATCTGCTGCGCACCCCGGCCCGGATGATCGGCGTGTGGCTGCCCGACACGGTCGGCGACCGGCGGCCGCAGAACCTGCCCGGCACCTGCGACCAGTACCCGAACTGGCGGCTGCCCGTCGCGGACGCCGCCGGCCGGCCGATGGCCCTGGAGCAGCTGGCCGCCTCGCCCCGGCTGCACGCCCTGATGCGGCTGCTGGCCAGGGACGGAGCGGTGTAGGGTACCCCGCGCGCGCGGGCCCCCGGGGGGTCGGATAGCTTGAGTGTGTGAGCAAGATGAACAAGAACGCTGTGCGTGCCGGCGCCATCGCCACGGGGACGATGCTGATGCTGCTGATGTCGTCCCCGGCGTTCGCGGTCACCCGCGACGACGGTGACGACCCGGGCCCGGGCCTGAGCCTGATCCAGACGCTCGGCCTCTTCGTCGCCGCGCCCATCGTGCTGTTCCTGGTGATCACCGGACTGGTCATGGTCCTGGCGCGCAAGGGCGACAACAAGCACACCCACGACACGCACTACAAGCGCGCGGCCGCGCGCTGACGCGTGCCCGACCCGGTACGGGACCGCCCCGGACCGGGTCCGCACCCCGACATGGCGTGAGGGCCGGTATCGACTGATACCGGCCCTCACGCCGTGTCGGGAGCGGGCGGGCCGCGCCGCGAACCCCTCAAGGCCCGCGGCGCCCGCCGTACCGTCAACCCTCAGGCGGCAGCCGCCCGCGCGTCCGCCGCCTGGGCCTTCAGCGCGCGCTCGATGCCCGCGCGGGACTCCAGGACCAGCCGGCGCAGGGCCGGGTTCGGGTCGGTCTTCGTGATCCAGGTGTCGGTGGCGTCCAGGGTCTCCCGCGAGACCAGCAGCGCCGGGTAGAGACCCACCGCGATCTGCTGGGCCATCTCGTGGCTGCGGCTGTCCCAGACGTCCTTGACGACCGCGAAGTACTTCTCGCCGTAGGGGGCGAGCAGCTCGCGCTGGTCGGTCTGGACGAAGCCGCCGATGACGGCCTCCTGCACCGCGTTCGGCAGCCGGTCGGACTCCACGACCGACGCCCACGCCGCGGCCTTGGCCTGCGGCGTCGGCCGCGCGGCGCGGGCGGCCTCCGCGTGCCGCTCACCGGCCGCCGTGCGGTCCCGCTCCAGCTCGGCGGCGATCTCCGCCTCGTCCGCGCGGCCGGTGGCCGCGAGCCGCTCGACGAACGCCCAGCGCAGCTCGGTGTCGACGGCCAGGCCCTTGATGGTGCGCGTGCCGTCCAGCAGGGCCGCGAGCAGGTCCAGCTGCGCGTCGGTGCGGGCGGTGGCCGCGAAGGCGCGGGCCCAGGCGAGCTGGTGGTCGCTGCCCGGCTCGGCCATGTGCAGCCGCTCCAGCGCCGCCTCCGTCCACATGGCCAGGCCCGTCGCGCGCCACTCGGGCGCCGCGTACAGGTCGAGGGCGAGCTTGACCTGGCGCTGCAGGGACTGCACGACGCCGATGTCGGACTCCTTGTCGATGCCGGAGAGCACCAGGTCCAGGTAGTCGCGGGTGGCCAGCTCGCCGTCGCGGGTCATGTCCCAGGCGGAGGCCCAGCACAGGGCGCGCGGCAGGGACTCGGTGAAGTCGCCCAGGTGCGCGGTGACCGTGGCCAGCGACTCGGCGTCCAGGCGGACCTTCGCGTACGACAGGTCGTCGTCGTTGAGCAGGATCACCGACGGGCGCGTCCTGCCCACCAGGGCCTGGACGGGGGTGAGTTCGCCGTCGACGTCCAGCTCGATCCGCTCGGTGCGCACCAGGCGGCCGTCCTGCAGCTCGTACGCGCCGACCGCGATGCGGTGCGGGCGCAGCGTGGCCGCTCCCTTGGCGCCGGCGGGCAGCGCGGGGGCCTCCTGGCGGATCGCGAAGGAGAGGACGGTGCCTTCGGCGTCCGTCTCGATCTCGGGGCGCAGCACGTTGATGCCGGCGGTCTCCAGCCACGCCTTCGACCAGGTCTTCAGGTCGCGGCCGGAGGTCTCCTCCAGGGCGCCGAGCAGATCGGTCAGACGGGTGTTGCCCCAGGCGTGCTTCTTGAAGTACGCCTGGACGCCCTGGAAGAAGGCGTCCTCGCCGACGTAGGCGACGAGCTGCTTGAGGACGGAGGCGCCCTTGGCGTAGGTGATGCCGTCGAAGTTGACCAGGACGTCGTCCAGGTCCCCGATCTCGGCCATGATCGGGTGGGTGGAGGGCAGCTGGTCCTGCCGGTAGGCCCACGTCTTCATGGAGTTGGCGAAGGTGGTCCAGGAGTGGGGCCACTTCGAGCCGGGGGCGGCGGCCTGGCAGGCGATGGAGGTGTAGGTGGCGAACGACTCGTTCAGCCACAGGTCGTTCCACCACTCCATGGTGACGAGGTCGCCGAACCACATGTGGGCCAGCTCGTGCAGGATCGTCTCGGCCCGCACCTCGTAGGCCGCGTCCGTCACCTTCGAGCGGAAGACGTACTGGTCGCGGATGGTGACCGCGCCCGCGTTCTCCATCGCGCCCGCGTTGAACTCCGGGACGAAGAGCTGGTCGTACTTGGCGAAGGGGTAGGCGTGGTCGAACTTCTCCTGGAACCAGTCGAAGCCCTGCCGGGTCACCTCGAAGATCGCGTCGGCGTCGAGGAACTCCGCGAGGGAGGGCCGGCAGTACAGGCCCAGCGGCACCGTGCGCCCGTCCTTCTCGTAGCTGCTGTGGACGCTGTGGTACGGGCCGACGATCAGCGCCGTGACGTAGGTCGAGATGCGCGGCGTCGGCTCGAAGCGCCAGACTCCCGCCTGCGGCTCCGGCGTCGGCGAGTTGGAGATCACCGTCCAGCCCTCGGGGGCCCTGACGGTGAAGCGGAACGAGGCTTTCAGGTCGGGCTGTTCGAAGGAGGCGAAGACGCGGCGCGCGTCCGGCACCTCGAACTGCGTGTACAGATAGGCCTGCTGGTCCACCGGGTCGACGAACCGGTGCAGTCCCTCACCGGAGTTGGTGTACGCGCAGTCCGCGACGACCTTCAGCTCGTTGGCCCCGGCCGCGAGGCCCCGCAGCGCGATCCGGCTGTCGGCGAAGACCTCGGCCGGCTCCAGCGCCGTCCCGTTGAGGACCACCTCGCGCACCGCCGGCGCCACCAGATCGATGAACGTCTCCGCGCCGGCCTCGGCCGACTCGAACCGCACGACGGTCTCGGAGCGGTACGTACCCCCCTCCTGGGCCCCGGAGAGATCGAGGTCGATCTCGTAGGAGTCGACCGTCAGCAGCGCGGCGCGCCGCTGCGCCTCCTCGCGGGTCAGGTTCGTTCCAGGCACCTGGCATCTCCTTGGCATCGTGGCTTTCCGGCCATCCTTCCACGGCCCGCCCTCCCGCCGCCCGGGGGATTTCGCCGCGTCCGCACGGCCGGGGGACGGCCAGGGGCCGGACACCTGCCCGGTGTCCGGCCCCTGCGCGTTCATGTACGCCGTGGTCAGCCCTGGAGCTCGGCCGCCACCAGCTCCGCGATCTGCACCGCGTTGAGCGCGGCGCCCTTGCGGAGGTTGTCGTTGGACAGGAACAGCGCCAGTCCGTGCTCGACGGTCTCGTCGACGCGGATGCGGCCCACGTACGAGGCGTCCTTGCCGGCCGCCTGCAGCGGGGTGGGGATCTCCGACAGCTCGACGCCGGGCGCCTCCCCCAGCAGCTCGTAGGCGCGCGCCACGCTCAGCGGGCGGGCGAAGCGGGCGTTGACCTGGAGGGAGTGCCCGGAGAAGACCGGCACGCGCACGCAGGTGCCCGACACCTTCAGCTCCGGGATCTCCAGGATCTTGCGGGACTCGTGGCGGAGCTTCTGCTCCTCGTCGGTCTCGAAGCTGCCGTCGTCGACGATCGCGCCGGCCATCGGCAGCACGTTGAAGGCGATGGCGCGCTGGTAGACGGCGGGCTCGGGGAAGGGGACGGCCTCGCCGTCGTGGGTCAGCTCGGTGGCCCGCCCGGCGACCGCGCGCACCTGGCCGTCGAGCTCGGCGACGCCGGCCAGGCCGGAGCCGGAGACGGCCTGGTAGGTGGTGGCGACCAGGGCGGTCAGGCCCGCTTCCTCGTGCAGCGGCTTGAGGACGGGCATCGCGGCCATCGTGGTGCAGTTCGGGTTGGCGATGATCCCCTTGGGGCGGTGGGCGACCGCGTGCGGGTTGACCTCGGAGACCACGAGCGGGACCTCGGGGTCGCGGCGCCAGGCCGAGGAGTTGTCGATCACGACGGCGCCCTGGGCGGCGACCTTCTCCGCGAGCGCCTTCGAGGTGGCGCCGCCGGCGGAGAAGAGCACGATGTCCAGGTCCGAGTAGTCCGCGGTCGCGGCGTCCTCGACGGTGATCTCCCGGCCCTCCCAGGGCAGTGTCGACCCGGCGGAGCGCGCCGAGGCGAACAGGCGCAGCTCGCTCACGGGGAACTTGCGCTCCGCGAGGATCCCGCGCATGACTCCGCCGACCTGACCGGTGGCTCCGACGATTCCGATCCGCACGAGGGCTCCCTACTCACGAACTCACGACACTCACGAACTCACGACAGTACGCAACGCACGACAGAACGCGCGACAGTACGTATGTCACGACAGTACGTATGTCCAGATACGCCTGACCTGGTTGAACGGTTCCCATCATGGGGGGCTGCCAGGGGCGGATGTCCAATCCGTTTCCCCGGGCGCCCACGGAGCGGACGGTCACCCGGGGTGCGGGCCCGGCTGCGCCCTGTGAAAGCGGCCCGTCGGCAGGCGAGTTGACGCGTGGCGCTGCGATGGCGTAAACCCGCCACGCGCGGCGCCGGGCGGCGCGGAGCGCCCCACCGCCCGGTGGCCGCCGGTGTTCCCGCAGCTCAGCGCGGATCGGAGGGGGTGGCGCGCGTGATCGGCAGGACGGCGCCCGGCCGTGGCCCGCGCTTCCCCCTGCGGGTGAACGCTGAGTGAGCGTCAGTGCACCAGGGGACGAGTGGTGTGTGTCCGTTCGCAATCGCCATGATCCATGTGCGGTGATCGGCGGCGGCCGTTGCGGCCGTGTTCACGCCCAGGTCACCCCCGCTGCCAACCATCCTCTGTGACGGGGCCGGCCAGGGAAGAACCCGTGTCCGCGCCGCAGTCGCCGGCCCGCCCTTCGCGTTCGCACTCGGGAGTCCGCTATGTACCGCAGATCTGACGGAACAGCAGCAACGAGCCTCGACCGCCGCCGGTTCCTGACAGCGGCGGGCGCGGTGACCACCGCCACCGGCATCAGCCTGGCCCTGGGCACCGAGGCCGTGGCCGACGGCCCCCTCCCCGGCGCCGCGGGCGACGGGGCGGCGGCGGGCGCGGCGGCCGGCGGCGGCCGGGTACGGGCCTCGGCGACGGCGGGCGGCGCGGGCGTACGGGCGAGCGCCGGGACGGGCTCCCGGCAGCCCACGGGCGAGGGCACCACGCTGGTCTCCGTCGCCGCCCCGCGCGGTACCAGCGGCTACCGCAGGCTCGGCGACGGCCCCGGCTGGCCCCGGCAGGTGCGCGGCGAACTGGCCGCCGCCAAGGACGGGCGCGAGGACCGCCGCTCCACGCTCGCCTGCTTCGTGCAGTTCACCGATCTGCATCTGACGGACGTACAGCACCCGCTGCGCTACGAGTTCTTCCGCGCCGGGGACACCGGCGCCTGGCGGCAGCACGAGGCACTCACGCTGCCCGGCGTGGTCTCCCTCATCGAGCGCGTCAACAGGCTGCGGTACGGGCCGGTGACGGGGGAGCCGTTCTCCTTCGTCATCACCACGGGCGACAACGGCGACGAGAACGCGCGGATCGAGCTGGAGTGGTTCCTCACCGCCCTCAGCGGCGGCCGCATGGACCCCAACACCGGCGACCCGCGCCACTACGAGGGCGTCCAGAACAGCGGTCTGAAGCTCTTCTGGCACCCCGACAGCGCCCTGCGCGACCAGGACAAGGCGCGCGGCTTCCCGCGCCTCGACGGCTATCTCGCCGCCGCGATCCGCCGCGTGCACAGCCCGGGCCTGGCGGTCCCCTGGTTCTCCACCTACGGCAACCACGACCTGCTCTCCGGCGGCTGCTACCCGGCGGCGGGCACCTTCATCGAGGAGGTCGCCGTCGGCGACCGCAAACTCCAGGTCATCCCCGCCGCGCAGGCCAAGTGGCTCATGGAGGGCGAGGGCCGGGGCGCCGACCCCAAGGGGGACCGCATCAAGGCGGTGCTCAAGGAGCACGCCAAGGAGATGCGCAAGATCACCGCCGACGAGCGCCGGGTCCCGCTGACCATGGAGCAGTACCTCACCGCCCACCTCGACCCCAAGTACGCCGGGCGCGGCCCCGTCGGCCACGGCTACACCCAGGACAACCTCGACTCCGAGACGCTCTACTACGCCTTCCCGATCTCCGATCAGGTCATCGGCATCAGCCTGGACTCCACCGACCCCGGCGGCCACTACCAGGGCTCCCTGGGCACCGCCCAACTCTCCTGGCTGGAGCAGACACTGACGGAGTACCAGGACAAGTACGCGCTCGTCTTCAGCCACCACCCGAGCTGGAGCATGGACAACCTCACCCCCGACCCCACCCACCCCGGCGAGGGGCGGCACGACGGCAATGAGCTGATCTCCGTCCTGCAGCGCCACTCCAACGTCCTGGCCTGGATCAACGGCCACAGCCACCGCAACCGCATCCGCCCGCGCGGCACCTTCTGGGAGGTGGCGACCGCCTCGCACATCGACTATCCGCAGCTCGCGCGCATCATCGAGATCACCGACAACCACGACGGGACGATCTCGCTGTTCGCGACCCTGATCGAGTCCGCGGCCCCCTACCGCACCGACTTCTCCGACCTGTCCCAGACCGGGCTCGCCTCCCTCTACCGCGAGCTGGCCTTCAACTCGCCCGGCCTGGACGCCTCCCTCAGCGGTTCCGCGACCGACCGCAACACCGAGCTGCTGCTGCCCCGGCGCTGAGCACCGCCGGGCGGCGGCGCCGGCCTCACCGGGGCAGGGCGATGACGTAGGCGGCGGGGTCGCGGTCGTCCGAGGCCATCAGGGCGGTGCGGACGACCGTGGCCTGCTGCTCGGGCGTCTCGCGCAGCTTCTTCGGGGTGATGTGCACGACGGTCAGGCCGATCCGCTCCAAGTGCTCGCGCTTGCGGGCCTGTTCGCTCCAGACCGTCTCCTCGTCCTGGCGGGGGGTGCGCGCGTCGATCTCCACGACCACGCCGTGCTCGGGCCAGAACGCGTCCACCGAGCCGAGCCGGGGGCCGCCGGGCAGCCGCAGGTCCACGTTCCACAGCGGCACCGGCAGCCCGTGCTCGCGCACCAGGTCGTACAGCCGGCCCTCGGCGATGGAGCGGCCCTCGGCGAGGAGGGTGTCGACGGCGTCGACGACGTGCGCCCGGCCCAGCAGCCGGGCCCGGCTCAACTCGCGGACGAGCGCGGTGGGTTCGCAGTGCCCGCCGCGCACGGCCTCGGTCAGCAGCCGGCGGACGGCGCGGGCGTCGGTCAGCTGCGCGACGGTGTCGGCGACGGCGCGGGCCACCGGCGCCACGGGGAAGCCGGTGAGCAGGCCCGGCTGCGGCAGCACGTGGCCGCGCACGACCCGCGCGAAACCGGTCGAGCGCAGCCGGCGGGTGCGCGGGACGAGGACGTCGATGTGGTCGAGGGAGAGCAGCGGCGGCACGGAGGTGAAGCGGTGCAGGGCCAGCGCGGCCGGTCCGGTGACCATCGCCTCGCCGTACGGGCCGGCGGCGGCCCGGCGGGCGGCGTCGGTGGCCGTGGCGGGCCCCGGGCCGGCCGTGCGCGGCACGGTGTACAGCAGCGCGGCGTGCAGCCGCTCCTCGCTGGTGGCCGGCCCGGTGCGCAGCAGGTACACGCCGGGCAGCAGCTGCTGCCAGGGCCCGCCGGGGCGGCAGCGCTCGGCGAGGAGGGCCGACGTCACGCCGTGCTCCCGCAGCTGACGGGAGGTCAGGACGCGGTGGCGGACGTCGGAGAGGTGGTGCAGCGGGCGGGGCGAGAGCGGGGTTTCAGGGTTCATGACTCGGCCATTCCCGTGCCCCGCCCGCGCCAAGACCGCTGTTACAGGCTCGTCGACAAACCCGGACAACGTCCCTTTAAGGGGCGGGAGTTCGGGCGTCGAAAGGGGATCCGTGGGCCTAGGCGTCGCGGGACTGCGCGCGCAGTGCCCGGGCCAGGTCGTCGCGGGACTCCAGCACCAGCCGGCGCAGCGCCGGGGCGGCGTCCTCGTGTGCCGCGAGCCAGGTGTCGGTGGCCTCCAGCGTGGCCGGGTCGTCCTGGAGCATCGGGAACAGCCCGCGCACCACGGCCATGCCGGTCTCGATCGACCGCTCCCGCCACACCCGCTCGACCGCCTCGAAGTAGCGCGGCGCGAACGGCGCCAGCAGCTGCCGCTGCCCGGGCTGCCCGAAGCCCGAGATGGTCGCCTCCACCAGGGCGTTGGAGAGCCGGTCGGACTCCACGACGTCCGCCCACGCCGCGGCCTTGACCGCGGCGTCGGGCCGGGCCGCCAGCGCGCGCACCTGGTGCCGCTCGCCGGAGGCGGTGTTGTCCCGGGCCCGCTCGGCGGCGATCGCGCTCTCGTCGGCGGCTCCCTGCGCGGCCAGCGCCACCAGCAGGGACCAGCGCAGCTCCTGGTCCACGTCCAGCCCGTCGACCTTCGCGGAGCCGTCGAGCAGCCCGCGCAGCAGCCGCAGCTCCTGCTCGTCGGTCGCGGACTCCGCGAAGAACCGCGCCCACGCCAACTGGTGGTCGCTGCCGGGAGCCGCCTGCCGCAGCTCCCGCAGCGCGCACTCGGCGAGCAGCCGCCCGCCGGCCTCCCGCCGGGCGGGGGCCGAGTAGTGCGTCAGCGCCGCGCGCGCCCACGTCTGCACCATCTGCAGCACGCCGATGTCGCTCTCCGCGCCCGCGAACCGGTCCGCCAGGTCCAGGAAGTCGCGGGCCGGCATCAGCCCGTCGCGTGTGAGGTTCCACAGCGCGGACCAGCACAGGGCCCGGGCGAGGGGGTCGGTGAGCTCGCCCAGGTGCCCGCGCAGCGTCCGCAGGGAGACCTCGTCGAAGCGGACCTTGCAGTAGGTGAGGTCCTCGTCGTTGACCAGCACCAGCTCCGGGCGCTCGGCCCCGGCGAGTTCGGGGACGACCGTACGGGCGCCGGTGACATCGGTCTCGGTGCGCGCGTACCGCACCAGGGCGCCGTCCTCCTCGCGCCGCCGGTACAGGCCGACGGCCACCCGGTGCGGCCGCAGCCGCGGGTGCCCCGCGTCGGCCTCCTGCACCACGGCGAGCTCGGTGATCCGGCCCGCCGCGTCACAGGTGAGCTGCGGGGTGAGGGAGTTGACGCCCGCGGTCTGCAGCCAGGAACGGGACCAGGCGGCCATGTCGCGGCCGGAGGTCTCGGCCAGCACCGACAGCAGGTCCTCCAGGGTGGTGTTGCCGTAGGCGTGGCGCTTGAAGTAGCGCCGCGCGCCCTCCAGGAACGCCTCCCGGCCCACGTAGGCGACCAGTTGCTTGAGGACGGAGGCACCCTTGGCGTAGGTGATGCCGTCGAAGTTGAGCTTGGCGTCCTCCAGGTCGTGGATGTCGGCGGTGACCGGGTGCGTGGACGGCAGCTGGTCGGCGCGGTACGCCCAGGACTTGCGCCGGTTGGCGAAGGTGATCCACGCGGAGGCGAAGCGCGTGGCCTCCACCTGGGAGAAGGAGCCCATGAAGTCGGCGAACGACTCCTTCAGCCACAGGTCGTCCCACCAGCGCATGGTCACCAGGTCGCCGAACCACATGTGCGCCATCTCGTGCAGGATCACATTCGCGCGCCGCTCGTGGTCCGCCTCGGTGACCTTGCCGCGGAAGACGAACTCCTCGCGGAAGGTGACGCAGCCCGGGTTCTCCATCGCGCCGAGGTTGTACTCCGGCACGAACGCCTGGTCGTACTTGCCGAACGGGTAGGGGTAGTCGAAGTGCTCGTGGAAGAAGTCCAGCCCCTGCTTGGTGACCTCGAAGACGTTCTCCGGGTCGAAGTGCCGGGCGAGCCCCTTGCGGCACAGCGCCCCCAGCGGGATCTCCAGGCTCGAACCGTCCGGCAGCGTACGGCTGTAGTGGTCGCGGACCACGTGGTACGGGCCGGCGACGACGGCCGTGATGTAGGTCGAGATGCGCTGAGTCGGGGCGAAGCGCCACACGGCCGCGCCCCCGCCCACCGGCTCCGGCTCGCCCTCGCGCGCGCCGTTGCTGATGACCGTCCACTCCTGGGGCGCGGTCACCGAGAAGGTGAACGGGGCCTTGAGATCGGGCTGTTCGAAGTTGGCGAAGACGCGGCGCGCGTCCGCCGGCTCGTACTGCGTGTAGAGGTAGACCTCGCCGTCCTCGGGGTCGACGAAGCGGTGCAGGCCCTCGCCGGTGCGGCTGTACGCGCACTGGGCGTCGACGGTCAGCACGTTCTCGGCGGCGAGCGAGGGCAGCGCGATGCGGGTGCCGTCGAAGACGTCCGCCGGATCGAGCTTCTCGCCGTTGAGGGTCACGGCGGTGACGGAGGGCGCCACCAGGTCCGCGAAGCTCGCGGCCCCCGGCTCGGCGCAGCGGAAGCGGAGCGTCGTCACCGAGCGGAACGTGCGCTCGCGCGGCCCCGGACCCACCGCTGACCGCAGGTCGAGCGCCACCTCGCAGGCGTCCACCGTCAGCAGCCGGGCCCGCTCGCGGGCCTCCTCACGGGTCAGGTTCTCACCGGGCACAGGGGCTCCCTCGTCACGTCGGTCTCGGATCGCGGAACTCCAGGAATCATGGCACGGGGCACTTTGTTGAACGGGCACGCACTCAACCGGTGCGATCCCGCCGAACGAGGAGATTCCCGTGGCACTGCCGGACAAGACGCAGCCGGAGAGAACGGAGCGGATCCAGGCCGACTTCTGGTTCGACCCGTTGTGCCCGTGGGCCTGGATGACCTCCCGCTGGATGCTGGAGGTCGAGAAGGTACGGCCGGTGTCCGTGCGCTGGCACGTGATGAGCCTGGCCGTGCTCAACGAGAACAAGCTGGAGGAACTGCCCGAGCGGTACCGCGAGCGCATGGCCTCGGGGAAGACCTGGGCCCCGGTGCGCATCTGCGTCGCGGCCGCGCAGAAGCACGGCGAGGCCGTGCTCGGCCCGCTGTACACCGCGCTCGGCACCCGCATCCACAACCAGGGCCTGCCGCAGGAGCGCGCGACCTTCGTCGCCGCCCTGGAGGAGGCCGGCCTGCCCGCCGAACTCGCGGACGCCGCGCAGTCCGACGCCTTCGACGAGGTGCTGCGCGCCTCCCACCGCGAGGGCATCGAGAAGGTCGGCGAGGACGTCGGCACCCCGATCATCGCGGTGCCCGGCGCGGACGGCGCCGAGGTCGCCTTCTTCGGCCCGGTCGTCACCCCCGCCCCCAAGGGCGAGGCGGCCGCCCGGCTGTGGGACGGCACCCTGCTGGTCGCCTCGACGCCGGGCTTCTTCGAGATCAAGCGGACCCGGACGCAGGGGCCGGTCTTCGACTGAGACCGGCCGGCGGGAAGGCGCGGGGTCGGCCGGCGGGAAGCCGCGGGGCCGGACGGCGGGGGCTCCAACGGCGGGGCTGCGGGTCCCTTCGGCGGGTCCCTTCGACGGGCGGGGCCGATATCTGTCCCTTATCGTCCCGGTATGGGGCATACCGACCTCTCCCGGCCGCTCGGCCGCGACGGCGGCTGGGCGGAGGCGGAGCCGCCGTGCGGCAACGCCTCCTTCGCGGAGCTGCCGGCGCGGCCGTACGACCTGCTGACCCTCGCGGTGTGCCGCGCCCTGCCGCCGCTGTGGTCACTGCTCGGGCTGCGCCGCGCGGCCGGCGCGCTGCGGCACTACCTGGGGGCCACCGGCGCCCCCTACCGCGTCGACGCCGAGGAACTGCTCGCGCTGCCCGCCCTGCGGGCGGCCGTCGACGGGCAGCTGGCGCGCTGGCGTACCGAGGCCCTGGAGCGCTGGCGCTCCGGTCCCGGCACCCCGGCCGCGTACCCGGCGGACAGCGGCTGGCGCGACTTCCTGTTCACCCGGCACGTCAGCACCGACTGGTGGCTGGCGCTGCGCTGTGCCGAGTTCCGGCTGACGGGTACGGTCCGGGTGGCCGCCGGGGGCACCACGGCCGTCGACTATCGTTTCGCGGTGCACAAGGGCTGGAACTTCGACCGGGGCAAGTCGGAGTGCGGGGTGCCCTTCGCCCCGTTCGCCCGGCTCCACGAGACCGGCCTGGCACGGGAGTTCACCGTCAGCGGCGAGGCGTTCGGCCACGCGTGAGCGCTGAGGGGACACGGGGAAGGCCCCCGCGCGAGTCCACCGCGCGGGGGCCTTCGTCGCCTGCCGCGTGAAGGGTGAGAAGACGATCACGAGCAGGCCGTCGGGGGACGCGGGGGAGGGCCCCCGCCGTCGTCACGGCGCGAGCAGCAGGCTGTCGCCCTTCGCCTTCGCCGCGGCGTAGCGCTTGGCCACGTCCTGCCAGTTGACGACCTTCCACATGGCCTCGATGAAGTCCACCTTCTGGTTCTTGTACTGGAGGTAGAAGGCGTGCTCCCAGGCGTCGAAGACCAGGACCGGGGTCGAGCCCTGGCCGACGTTGCCCTGGTGGTCGTAGACCTGCTCGACGATGAGCCTGCCGGTGACCGGCTCGTAGGCGAGCACGCCCCAGCCCGAACCCTGCGTGGTGGCCGCGGCCTTGGACAGCTGCGCCTTGAACTTGGCGAAGGAGCCGAAGGACTCGGCGATCGCGTTCGCGAGCTCGCCCACGCCGTCCTTCTCCAGCGGCTCGCCGCCGCCGTCGCCGGTCATGTTGGTCCAGTAGATGCTGTGCAGGATGTGGCCGGAGAGGTGGAAGGCCAGGTTCTTCTGCAGGCCGTTGACCGCGCCCCACTGGTCCTTGTCCCGCGCCTCGGCGAGCTGCTCCAGGGTGTCGTTCGCGCCCTTGACGTAGGCGGCGTGGTGCTTGTCGTGGTGCAGCTCGATGATCTCGGGGCTGATGACCGGGGCCAGCGCCGAGTAGTCGTACGGGAGTTCAGGAAGTGTGTAGATGGCCATGCCGAGCCCTCCGACTGCTTATTGCAATGAACTTGCAGGTAGACGCTACCAGTAACAGCCTGTCAAAAGCGGGGCAGGGGGAGGCTTCGTCCAAAAGACCGAGGCGGGGTAGGACCTGAAGATCAGGACCAACCCCGCCTCGTCGACGGTGGTGCGGCGGGCGCGTCAGCGGCGGGCGGCCGCCAGGCGCTGACGCACATATCCGGCCAGGACCAGTACGGCGGTGAGCCCGGCCGTGGCGTACAGCTGGACCGCCGTCTCCTCCTCGCGCAGCATCAGGGCCAGGACGGCCAGGATGCCCGCCAGCGCGGCCCAGGTCAGCACCGGGAACATCCACATGCGCACCACCAGCCGCTCCGGCGCCTCCCGCTCCAGCCGCCGCCGCATCGACAGCTGGGTGACGGCGATCAAGGCCCACACCACCAGCACCGCCGCGCCCGTCATGTACAGCAGCCACTTGAACACCGTGTCCGGCCACCAGTAGCTCAGCAGCACCGCGAAGAAGCCGAAGGCCGAGGAGGCCACCACGGTCCGCCGGGGCACCCCGCCGCTGACCTTCCCCAGGAAGCGCGGGCCCTCGCCGCGCAGGACCAGCGAGTGCGACATCCGGGAGGCGCCGTAGATATTGGCGTTCATCGCGGACAGCAGGGCGATCAGCACGATCACGTTCATGATCTCGCCGGCGGCCGGGATGTTCAGGAAGTTCAGCACCGCCACGTACGGGCCGTCCTTGACGATCGAGGGGTCGCTCCAGGGGATCACCGTGACGACGACCAGCATCGAGCCGACGTAGAACAGCGCGATGCGCCACATCGCGGTGCGCACCGCCGAGGCGACGCCCTTGACCGGCTGCTCGGACTCGGCCGCCGCGATCGTCACGGTCTCCAGTCCGCCGTAGGCGAAGACCGACGCGAGCAGCCCGGCCACCAGCCCGTCGGTGCCGTTGGGCAGGAAGCCGCCGTGCGCGGTCAGCTCCGAGCCGCCGGAGGTACCCGGCAGCATCCCGAGCACCGCGAGCACCCCCAGCACCAGGAACACGCCGATCGCCGCGACCTTGAGGGTGGCGAACCAGAACTCGAACTCACCGAAGTTGCCGACGGCCGCCAGATTCGTCCCGCAGAACAGGGCCATGAACAGCAGCACCCACATCCACGAGTCCGTGGCGGGGAACCAGCGCACCATGATGTTCGCCGCGCCGATCGCCTCGACGGCGATGCCCACGCACAGCTCCACCCAGAACATCCAGCCCGCCGCGAAGCCCGCCCACGGGCCCAGCGACCGCTCGGCGTGCACGGAGAAGGTGCCCGAGGCCGGGTTGGCCGCGGCCATCTCGCCGAGCATCCGCATCACGAGCATCACCAGCAGCCCGGAGGCCGCGTACGCGAGCACGATCGCCGGTCCGGCCGCGGCGATGCCCGCGCCCGAGCCCACGAAGAGACCCGCGCCGATCACGCCGCCGAGAGCGATCATCGACAGATGGCGCTGTTTGAGCCCGTGCGAGAGCCCGCCGCCGGGCGGCGGATCGGTGACCGCGCGCCGGGGCGCGGTGCTCGTGGGTGTCCGAGTCATGGTCGTGTGCGTCCCGTGGGGTGAGAGCGGAAAGTTGCCTCAGTGTGAGGTTCATGTTCGCCCAGGACAACATGCGTGACAGAGGTGTCCGATATTCAGGCACCGGGATCACGGTCCGTGCCTGATATGTCGTCAGAAGCGATGTTTTTATGGGGCGGGAACCGCCCGGTCAGCGCGAACGGAGCGCGCGCAGCCCCGCGACGGCGAGCACCAGACCCGTCGCCGCCCCCGACCACAGCAGCTGCGGCCGGGTGCCCGCGTCGGCCAGCATGAGCACCAGCACGGCACCCATCGCCACCAGCGCGGCCCAGGTCAGATAGGGGAAGCCCCACATCCGCAGGACCGGCTGCCCGCCGCTCTCGCGCTCGATCCGGCGCCGCAGCCGCAACTGCGAGACCGCGATCAGCCCCCACACGAAGAGCAGGACCGAGCCCACCGCGTTCAGCAGATACCGGAAGACCGAATCCGGCCATTCCAGATTCAGGATCACCGAGGCGAAGCCGAAGACCACCGAGGCGAGCACCGCCACCCGCGGCACCCCGGCGCCCGAGACCTTCAGCAGGGCACGCGGCGCCTCCCCGCGCTCGGCCAGGGAGAAGACCATCCGGGACGAGGCGTAGACATTGGCGTTCAGCGCCGAGAGCAGCGCCACGAACACCACGATCTTCATGATCTGGCCGGCCCCCGGCACCCCGAGGTGGTCCAGCACCGCCACGTACGGGCTCTTGCCCGGCTCCATCGAGGTCCACGGCAGCAGCGTGACGACGACGGCCATCGAACCGACATAGAAGAAGAGGATGCGCCACACGGCGCTGCGCACCGCCCGGCCCACCGCGCGCACCGGGTCGGAGGACTCGGCGGCGGCGATCGTGACGACCTCCAGACCGCCGAAGGCGAAGACCACCGCGAGCACCCCGGAGACCACCCCGCCCCAGCCCTTGGGCAGGAAGCCGCCCTGCCCGGTGAGATTGGCCAGGCCCGGCGCGTCGGTGTCCGGCAGCACCCCGAGGATCGCCAGCAGGCCGAGCCCGAGGAAGAGCACGATGGCGACGACCTTCAGCGTCGCGAACCAGAACTCGAACTCGCCGAAGTGCTTGACGGTCGCGAGGTTGGCGGCCGTGAAGACCACCATGAACAGCAGCACCCAGGCCCACGTGGGCACCGACGGCAGCCAGCCGTTCGCGATCTGGGCGGCACCCGTCGCCTCGACGGCGAGCACGATCACCAGCAGGAACCAGTAGAGCCAGCCCACCGAGAACCCGGCCCAGCGGCCCAGCGCCCGCTCCGCGTGCACCGAGAAGGCGCCCGAGGCGGGCATCGCGGCGGACATCTCACCGATCATCCGCATCACGAGCATCGCCAGCGCGCCCGCGATCAGATACGAGACGATGATGCCCGGCCCCGCGACCGCGATCCCGGCGCCCGAACCGACGAACAGCCCGGCCCCGATCACCCCGCCCAGGCCGAGCATGGTCATGTGCCGCTGCTTGAGCCCCGCCGACAGAGGTTCCCTGGCGCCGCCGGTCAGCGGCTCGGCGGCGGGCGGTGCGTCGTGCATGGAGGCTCGTAACTCTCGGATCGCGCCGGCCGGGGCGGACATCCCGCCGGTCGGCGCAAAGGGTGCGGATGCTCCCACGATCTCCCGACCCGGCACATCGCGCCAAGCTCTTTCCCGCTCCGCGTGACGAGCATCACGCGTCCCGGATGACCTGGGCGGATTCACGGTGCCCCGGTTTCGGAAGCCTGACAAAGGCACCCGGCCGCCTTTGTCGGCGCACCCAGGTGTCCGGCCCGGCGCGCTCGGCTAACGTCGCCGTGTTCCCGCTGTCCCTGCCTTCTCGTCCCTTCTGCCCGCGGAGTTACCGATGGCCACCGCTGCCCCCCTCGCCCGGACCGGTACGGTCCTCGCCGACGCCGTTTTTCCCGCCCGCCCGGCCCAGAACCTCGCCTCGACCGCCACCCGCGCCCGCGTCCGCGACGCCGCCCTCGTCCTCGGCGGCGCCGCGCTCACCGGCCTCGGCGCCCAGCTCACCGTGCCCGTCCCCGGCTCCCCGGTCCCGGTCAGCGGCCAGACCTTCGCCGTGCTCCTCGTCGGCACCGCCCTCGGCGCCCGCCGCGGCTTCCTGGCCCTCGCGCTGTACGCGCTGGCCGGCGTCGCGGGCGTCCCGTGGTTCGCCGAGGCGCACTCCGGCGCCGCCTTCCCGACCTTCGGCTACGTCCTGGGCATGCTGCTCGCCGCGACCGTCGTCGGCGCCCTGGCCCGCCGCGGCGCCGACCGCTCCGTCCTGCGCACCGCGGGCGCCATGGCACTGGGCTCCGCGATCGTCTACGCGGTCGGCGTGCCGTACCTGGCACTCGCCACCCACCAGTCGACGGGCTGGGCCCTCGCCCACGGCATGGTCCCGTACCTGATCGGCGACGCACTCAAGGCCGCGCTCGCGATGGGCGCGCTGCCCGCCGCCTGGAAGCTGCTGGAGCGCCGCGGCTGAGCCGCCTTCGACACCACGCGTACGGGCCGGGCCCGCACCCTCGCGAGAAGGGTGCGGGCCCGGCCCGTACACGTCGACCCGAGAACCCCGGCTACCGGGCGGCGGACAGCCGGCGGCGGCGGTCCAGCACCAGCCCCACGGCCAGGACCAGCACTCCCACCAGCCCCGACAGCAGCACCTGGGTGCGCCCGTCGTCGTCGGTGAGCATGTAGACCAGCACGAACAGGATCATGCCGATCGTCGCCCACGTCAGATACGGGAACAGCCACATCTTCACGGTCAGCCTCTCCGGGGCCTCGCGCAGGATGATCCCCCGCATCCGCAGCTGCGTGAAGCAGATGGCCAGCCACACGAACAGGGCGACCGCGCCGGAGGAGTTCAGCAGGAACTTGAACACCGTGTCCGGCCACATGTAGTTGAAGAACACCGACACGAAACCGAAGGCCACCGACCCCAGGATCGCGGCCCGCGGCACCCCGCGCCGGTTGGTACGGGCGAAGGCGCGCGGCGCGTCACCGCGCTGCCCGAGCGAGAACACCATTCGCGAGGACGTGTAGAGCGCCGAGTTCAGGCAGGAGAGCACGGCGGTCAGCACGATCACGTTCATCACCTGGCCCGCGTGCGGGATACCGATCGCGTCCAGGGCGGCGACATAACTGCCCTTCTCGGTGATCGCCGCGGAGTTCCACGGCAGCAGCGAGACCACGACCAGGATCGAGCCCAGATAGAAGACGGCGATCCGCCAGATCACACTGTTGGTGGCCTGCCGCACCGCGCGCTGCGGGTTCTCCGACTCCCCGGCGGCGAGCGTGACGATCTCGCTGCCCATGAAGGAGAAGACGACCATCAGCACCCCGGTGAGGATCGCCCCCGGCCCGTTCGGCAGGAAACCGCCCGCGTCCGTCAGATGCGCCAGCCCCACCGCGTCGTTCCGCGCCCCCGGCAGCAGCCCGAACACCGCGAGCCCGCCGAGCACCACGAACGCCGCGATGGCGACGACCTTGATGCCCGCGAACCAGAACTCGAACTCGCCGTAGGAGCCCACCGAGGCCAGATTGGTGGCGGTCAGCACGAGCATCACGATCAGGGCCCAGGCCCACTGCGGGACGGCCGGGACCCAGCCTTCGAGGATCTTGGCGCCGGCGGTGGCCTCGACGGCCTGCACGACGACCCAGAAGAACCAGTACAGCCAGCCGATCGAGAAGCCCGCCCAGCGCCCCAGCGCCCGGTCCGCGTAGGCGGAGAAGGAACCGGAGCTCGGCTGCGCGGCGGCCATCTCGCCGAGCATCCGCATCACCAGGACGACCAGCGCGCCCACCAGCGCGTAGGAGATCAGGATGCCGGGGCCCGCGGCGGCGATGCCGGAGCCGGAGCCCACGAAGAGGCCCGCTCCGATCACACCACCGATGGCGATCATGGACAGATGGCGGTTCTTGAGTCCGGCCTTCAGGCCGGAGTCGTCCGACGCGGGCGCCTGACCGGGATCGCCGGGCGGTGACGCCTTCGTCAGAGTCGGCGGAGCGCTCATGTGCACGGTCCTTAGGTTCTCGGGGTTCGAGCTTGCGGCATTAGAACTTTTCGAACCCGATTTCGGGAAGACCCGAATCCGTATCGTTGTGTTCACCCGCTGTGTCCGGTGGCCCGGTGGCGGCCGCCCCTCCCGGGCCGTGCCACACTCAAGGCCATGCGCGTGTATCTCGGCTCCGACCATGCCGGCTACGAACTGAAGAACCACCTCGTCGAGTGGCTCAAGGCCCACGGCCACGAGCCCGTGGACTGCGGCCCCCACCTTTACGACGCCCAGGACGACTACCCGCCCTTCTGCCTGCGGGCGGCGGAGCGGACCGCCGCGGACGAGGGCAGCCTCGGCATCGTCATCGGCGGCTCCGGCAACGGCGAGCAGATCGCCGCGAACAAGGTCAAGGGCGTCCGGGCCGTACTGGCCTGGAGCGAGCAGACGGCCGCGCTCGGCCGCGAGCACAACAACGCCAACGTGATCAGCGTCGGTGGGCGGATGCACACCCAGGAGGAGGCGACGAAGTTCGTCGAGATCTTCCTGGCCACGCCGTACTCGGGCGAGGAGCGGCACACGCGGCGCATCGAGATGCTCACGCGCTACGAGGCCACGGGCGAACTCCCGCCGATCCCGGCGGGGCACCCGCAGCAGGACTGACCCGGCGAGGCCGTCGGCCGCCCGGCAGGCCGACGGCCCGCCCCGCCCGTCCCCGCCCGCCGGTACCGGGACGCCCCCGCGGGCGGCCCTCCGGCGGGCGGCGCCCGGGCCCACCACCCCACCGGGCCGCGCCCGTTCGCGGCCCCTGTCCGGAGGACCCCCGCCCATGCCCGAGGGCCACACGATCCACCGCCTGGCACAGGACCACCGCACCCTGTTCGCCGGCCGGAACGTCACCGCCGGCAGCCCGCAGGGCAAGTTCTCCGACGGCGCCGCCCTCGTCACCGGGCGCGTCCTCGACACCGCGGAGGCCCACGGCAAACACCTCTTCCTCGGATTCGCCCCCGACACCTGGATCCACATCCACCTCGGCCTCTTCGGCAAGTACACCTTCGGCGGGGCCGAACTCCCCCCGCCCACCGACACCGTGCGGCTCCGCCTCGCCACCGCCTCCGCCTACGCGGACCTGCGCGGCCCCACGACCTGCGCGCTGATCACGGACGCCGAGAAGCAGGCGATACACGACCGGCTGGGCCCGGACCCGCTGCGCCCCGCCGACGACCCCGCCCGCGCCTGGGCGCGCGTGAGCCGCAGCCGCACGAGCGTCGCCGCCCTGCTGATGGACCAGAAGATCGTCGCGGGCGTCGGCAACGTCTACCGCGCCGAGGTCCTCTTCCGGCACGGCATCGACCCGTACCGCCCCGGCCGCGAGCTCACCCGCCCCGAGTGGGACGCGATCTGGTCGGACCTGGCCGCGCTGATGCGCGAGGGCGTACGGAACAACAGGATCGACACCGTACGGCCCGAGCACACCCCCGAGGCCATGGGCCGCCCGCCGCGCGTGGACGACCACGGCGGCGAGGTGTACGTCTACCGCCGGGCACAGCAGCCCTGCCACGTCTGCGGCACCGGCATCCGCACCGCCGGACTCGCCGCCCGCAACCTCTTCTGGTGCCCGGGCTGCCAGCGGCGCTAGCGCGCGCGGGCAACGGCGGGGGGACACAGCAGCGCTGACACCCCGTCAGTTCGCGTGCCGCCCCGGCCCCGGGCGGCCGCCCGGCGCGCGCACCCCTCCGCGCGCGCGGCGCGCGCCTCCACGGGCGCCGACGACACCGTCCCGGCGCGGCGTGAGTCGACGCACCGCCGAATGGGTGGATAAGGTCACGCTGCAATGACTGGTGGTGCAGAGACCCCGACGGCCCGGATGCGCAAAGCACTGCACCGGGCCCGCACGAGCGTGCGCAAAGCCGGAGTCGACCACTTCCGGGGCGACGGCTCCGACTGGCTCGCGCTCGCCGCGCTGCTCCTGTGCGTCCCCGCCCTCGCGTTCGCCACCGTCGCCGCGCCCGCCTGGTGCGCGCCGACCGCCCTCGTCCTGCCCATCGTCGCCGGCGGGCTGCTGCTGCGCCCCGCCAGCCTCATCACCCTCTACGCCGCCGCCGCGGTGGCACTGATCGTCGAGTCCGCCGTCCTGGACCCCGGCGAGTACGGCGACGACGACCGGGTCACCCCCGGCGTCATCCTCGTCGTCGCCGCCGTGGGCTTCTTCGGCCTGCTCATCGCGCAGTTCCGCAGCCGCGTCGGCGTCCCCTGGCGGCGCGGCGGCACCATGCTCTTCGACCTGCGTGAACGCATCCGCGTCCAGAGCAAGCTGCCGCACCTGCCACGCGGCTGGCACCGGGAGATGGCACTGCGGCCGGCCGGCGGGCAGTCCTTCTCCGGGGACTTCGTCGTCGCCTCCCGCACCAACGGCGGCCGCTCCCTGGAAGTCGTCCTCACCGACGTCTCCGGCAAGGGCATGGACGCGGCCTCCCGCGCCCTGCTGCTCTCCGGGGCCTTCGGCGGTCTGCTCGGCTCGCTGCCGCCGCACGCCTTCCTGCCCGCCGCCAACGGCTATCTGCTGCGCCAGGACTGGGAGGAGGGCTTCGCCACCTCCGTCCACCTGGTCCTCGACCTCGACAGCGGCGACTACGAGCTGTACTCCGCCGGCCACGTGCCCGGCCTGCAACTGTGCGCGGGCTCCGGCCGCTGGGAGGAGAAGGCCGCCGACGGCCCGCTCCTCGGCGTCTACGACGGCGCCCAGTTCGATCCGATCAAGGGCACCCTGCGCTCCGGCGACGTCCTGATGCTCTTCACCGACGGCCTGGTCGAGACCTCCGAACGCGACCTGACCGAGGGCATGGACCGGCTCACCGGCGAGGCCGACCGCTATGTGCAGAGCGGATTCCACGGCGCCGCCTGGCACTTGATCGAGGCGGTCGCCAAGGACGTCAACGACGACCGGGCGCTGCTGCTCGTCTGCCGCCACTGACGCCAGGGAAACGTCCCGGCACTCGCCGCACTCGCCGCACTCGTCACTCGTCCCGTGCGCTCTACGCGCTCTTGCGGAACGCCCATTCCATGCGCGGCTCGACCACGCAGCGCAGCACCCGCCGCACCGGACGCGTGCACAGCACCGTCACCATCGCCACCGCCAGCACGGTCACCACCGCCAGGCCCACCGGCTGCCGGATCCACGGCGCCGCGTCGTACCAGTCCCACCACCGGGACAGCTTGATCAGGAAGCCGTGCAGCAGATAGCCGTACAGGGTTCCCGCGCCCAGGGCCGTGAACCACACGGTGCGGCGCGGCACCCACGCGAAGAAGCACGCCACGAGCACCAGCGCCACGGCGAACATGGCCAGTTGGGCGAGCGGCGCCGCCCACAGCGGCGCCTTGAGGGACTGCACCGAGTAGTTGTGGTACAGCCACGAGCTGTCCAGGGCCGAGCCCGCCCAGTAGGCGAGGCCGATCGCGGCCGCGAACACCGGCAGGGCGGCGAGCCGCAGCCACCGCCGGTCGGCGAGCGCGAAGTGCTCCGGCCGGAGCCGCAGGCCGAGCACGAAGAACGGCAGGAACTGCATCACCCGCTGCAGATCGAGGTCCGCGCCGATGCCGGGCGTCGCACTGGCGCCCGTCGCGATCACGAAGGCCACCGGAAGCGGCCACCGCACCACGCTCCACAGCGGGGCGGTCAGCCGCCACACGAACAGGGCGGCCAGGAACCAGTTCAGGTACCAGGGGTTGAGCACCTCGTACGGGTCCGGTTTCGCGTCCTCGAAGCGGTGCTGGAAGGTCACGTACGCGAACTGGAAGACCAGGTACGGCACGACCACCCCGGTCAGCAGCCGCTTCACCTTGGCGGGGCTGAGGTCGAAACCCCGGGAGAAATAGCCGGAGATCACGATGAAGGCCGGCATGTGGAAGGCGTAGACGGTCGTGTAGAGCGCCGTCGCCAGCCGGCTGCCGCCGGTCAGCGGCTCCCACGCGTGCCCCAGCGCGACCAGGACGATCGCGAGGTACTTGGCGTTGTCGAAGAACGGGTCGCGCGGCGCGGAGCGGGCGGGCGCGGCGGGGGAGGGGAGCCTCGTGGCGGCCGTACCGGGCGCGGGAGGAGTCACGGCGGGGGACACCGCACGCACCTTAGCGGCGCGGACCGCACCGGCAAAACGCCGCCGTCCGGGGGCAGGAGACGCCCGTGAACGTCACGCTGCCCCAATATCAGGCCAGTTGGTGGCACGATGGTTGAACGTGTGGGTCCGTGGGGTGGCGTGCCCTGCGGACGGACGGTGCGTTCCGACCGAGGGTGTGATCAGTTGTGGCGATTTCCTTTTCCGTGGTGCTGCTCTTGGCGATCGTTCTGGTGGTGATGCTCCGCGGCGGCCACCTCAAGGGAGCCCCCGCGCTCGTCGCCATCCTTTTCGGCTTCTTCCTCGCCTCCACCGGGATGGCCCCGTCGATCCAGCGATTCCTGACCTCGATCACTTCGACCATAAGCGGCATCAGGTTCTGAGGCGGCGGAACGCTGACAAGGCTGACAAGGCTGACAAGAGCGACAGCTTTGCCGACGGAACGCAGAACGCCTCCGGCCGGTGGCCGGAGGCGTACGAGAGCGGGCGACGGGAATCGAACCCGCGTAGCCAGTTTGGAAGACTGGGGCTCTACCATTGAGCTACGCCCGCGAGCACCGCGCGCGGTGGTCTCCGTGAAGGAGCGCCGCGCGGTACGAAGTGCATCGTAGCGGGTCCGGCGGGCACGCCGCACACCCGGGTGGACGCCGCCCCCTCACCACCGCCGCGTGCCGCGGGACGGCTGCCGGACAACCGGCAGCCGGGGAGGGCCGGGCCATGTACCCTACGACTCGCACCGACGGGGTGTGGCGCAGCTTGGTAGCGCGTCCGCTTTGGGAGCGGAAGGCCGTGGGTTCAAATCCCGCCACCCCGACCAGCAGGCCGTACGTCCGTGCGCGGGCACGGCCAAGATCACATTGTGGGCGTCATCCCGCTTGCGGTTACTATGCAAGCTGCGTGCCCGTGTGTCTTCTTCATACCGGGCGCGGTCCGCTGGATTCCAGCAGCAACCCAGAAGAGTCAGCCCCAAGGAGACCGAACCGTGAAGAGCGCCGTGGAGACCCTGAACCCGACTCGGGTTCGGCTCACTGTCGAGGTGCCCTTCGAGGAGCTCAAGGCCAGCCTCGACGCGGCGTACAAGAAGATCAACCAGCAGGTCACCGTGCCGGGCTTCCGGAAGGGCAAGATCCCGGCCCGCGTGATCGACCAGCGGTTCGGCCGCGGTGCGGTGCTGGAGGAGGCCGTCAACGACGCGCTGCCGAAGTTCTACACCGAGGCCGTCAACGAGGCGGAGCTCAACCCGCTCGGCCAGCCCGAGGTCGACATCACCGAGCTCAAGGACAACGAGCTCCTCTCCTTCACCGCCGAGGTCGACATCCGCCCGGCCCTGGAGATCCCGGACTACTCCGGCATCGAGGTCACCGTCGACAACGTCGAGGTCACCGACGAGGACGTCGAGAAGTCCGTCGAGCAGCTGCGTGAGCGCTTCGCCACCACCGCCGCGGTCGAGCGCGCCGCCCAGGACGGCGACGTCGTGACCGTCGACCTCCAGGCCAAGGTCGACGGCGAGGTGCTGGAGGACGGCGTCGCCGACGGCGTCAGCTACACCATCGGCTCCGGCGAGCTGCTGGACGGCATCGACGAGGCCGTCAAGGGCCTGGAGGCCGGTGGCTCCGCCACCTTCACCTCCGAGCTCAAGGGCGGCTCCGCCGCCGGCAAGGAGGCCGAGGTCTCGGTCAAGGTCACCGAGGTCAAGGCCCGCGAACTGCCCGCGCTGGACGACGAGTTCGCGCAGCTGGCGAGCGAGTTCGACACCCTCGACGAGCTGAAGGCCGACAGCCGCGAGCGGCTGGCCCGCATGCGCCGCTTCGACCAGGCCACCCAGGCCCAGGAGCGCGTGCTCGACGAGCTGCTCAAGCTCGTCGAGGTGCCGATGCCGGAGAAGCTGCTGGAGGACGAGGTCCGTACCCGCAAGCACAACCTGGAGCACCACCAGCTCGGCCAGATGGGCCTGGACCTCGCCAAGTACCTGGAGATCCAGGGCAAGTCGGCCGAGGAGTTCGACGCCGAGCTCAAGGAGCAGTCCGAGAAGGGCATCAAGACCCAGTTCATCCTCGACGAGATCGTCGGCAAGGAGAAGATCTCGGTCGGCCAGGACGAGCTCACCGAGCACCTGATGCGCCGCGCCCAGTCCTCCGGCATGAGCCCCGACCAGTTCGCGCAGGCGGTCGTCGAGGGCGGCCAGGTGCCGATGCTCGTCGGTGAGGTCGCCCGCGGCAAGGCGCTCGCCACCGTGGTCGAGGCCGCCACCGTCAAGGACGCCGACGGCAACGTCGTCGACCTGGACGAGGGTGACGAGGAGGAGACCGCGAAGGTCGAGGCCGCCACTGAGACGGTCGAGGCCGCCGAGGGCAAGACCGAGGCCTGATCCCGCCCGGCCGGTCCCCGCACCGGCCGCGGCCAGGCCGCACAGGCACGCAGGCCGGGCCCGGATGTGTTCGCACGTTCGGGCCCGGCCGCTTGTGCGCGTACGGGCGTCGCACGGGGCGGCATATGCCCCTGGTCGTGCCCCCCGCGCGGCCCCCGGCCAGGGCCCGGGCCCGCGGAACCTGCGCTCAGAGCGAACAGTTCCAGATGCGGGATGGCACCCGCCGAACAGCGCGTTAGGGTCCGTAGATACGAGGGCAGGGGAGACGTTGGAGACGGCCGGGACGCCACCGGCCGCACCACCCCCGACCCCCAGGAGAAGACGCGGAGACGGCCCGTTGCCGTCAGAGACGAGCAGGTGGACACGTGACGAATCTGATGCCTTCCGCCGCGGGCGGGCCTTCCATCGGTGGCGGCCTCGGCGACCAGGTCTACAGCCGGCTGCTCGACGAGCGGATCATCTTCCTCGGCCAGCAGGTCGACGATGACATCGCCAACAAGATCACCGCGCAGATGCTGCTCCTGGCCGCGGACCCCAGCAAGGACATCTACCTCTACATCAACAGCCCCGGCGGTTCGGTGACGGCCGGCATGGCGGTCTACGACACCATGCAGTACATCCCGAACGACGTGGTCACCATCGGCATGGGCCTGGCCGCCTCGATGGGCCAGTTCCTGCTGACCGGCGGCACGCCGGGCAAGCGCTTCGCGCTGCCCAACACCGACATCCTGATGCACCAGGGTTCCGCCGGCCTCGGCGGCACCGCCTCGGACATCAAGATCCAGGCCCAGCAGCTGCTGCGCACCAAGAAGCGCATGGCCGAGATCACCGCGCACCACACCGGCCAGAGCGTCGAGACGATCATCCACGACGGTGACCGCGACCGCTGGTTCACCGCCGAGGAGGCCAAGGAGTACGGGATCATCGACGAGATCATCACGCACGCCTCCGGCGTTCCGGGCGGCGGCGGCACCGGGGCCTGATCCCGGCAGCAGTGCCGATGCCGCATTCCAACTCCGACCGCCATCAGGATGGTGAAACCCGCATGAACATCTCGTCCCCCAGCGGCCTGTACACCGGCCCGACGGCCGAATCCCGCTACGTGGTCCCGCGCTTCGTCGAGCGCACCTCCCAGGGCGTGCGCGAGTACGACCCGTACGCGAAGCTCTTCGAGGAGCGCGTGATCTTCCTGGGCGTCCAGATCGACGACGCCTCCGCCAACGACGTCATGGCGCAGCTGCTGTGCCTGGAGTCGATGGACCCCGACCGGGACATCTCGATCTACATCAACTCGCCCGGCGGCTCGTTCACCGCGCTGACCGCCATCTACGACACGATGCAGTTCGTCAAGCCCGACATCCAGACCGTCTGCATGGGCCAGGCGGCCTCCGCCGCGGCGATCCTGCTCGCCGCCGGTACCCCCGGCAAGCGCATGGCGCTGCCCAACGCCCGGGTGCTGATCCACCAGCCGTCCAGCCAGACGGGCCGCGAGCAGCTCTCCGACCTGGAGATCGCCGCCAACGAGATCATGCGCATGCGCACCCAGCTGGAGGAGCTGCTCGCCAAGCACTCCACCCAGCCGATCGAGAAGATCCGGGACGACATCGAGCGCGACAAGATCCTCACGGCCGAGGAGGCGCTCGCCTATGGTCTGGTCGACCAGATCGTCTCCACCCGCAAGAACTCCGTGACTGTTTGACCCACTGTTTGACCGACCGTTGGATCGCAGTACCGTCGGCAACCCCCTTGGACCGAGTAGGCCCAAGGGGGGCCCGCGCGGGGGCCCCGGCAAGGTACCGTCGATAGGCAAGCACTCGGGTTCGCAGAGCAAGGCGGATCCCAGGCGAAGGGGAAGCACCTCGTGGCACGCATCGGTGACGGCGGCGATCTGCTCAAGTGCTCGTTCTGCGGCAAGAGCCAGAAGCAGGTGAAGAAGCTCATCGCGGGTCCTGGTGTGTACATCTGCGACGAGTGCATCGACCTCTGCAACGAGATCATCGAGGAGGAGCTCGCGGAGACCTCCGAGGTGCGCTGGGAGGAACTGCCCAAGCCCCGCGAGATCTACGAGTTCCTCGAAGGCTATGTCGTCGGCCAGGAGACCGCGAAGAAGGCCCTCTCCGTCGCCGTCTACAACCACTACAAGCGGGTGCAGGCCGGGGAGACCGGCAGTCACAACCGCGACGACGGCATCGAGTTGGCGAAGTCCAACATTCTGCTGCTGGGCCCCACCGGCTCCGGCAAGACCCTCCTCGCGCAGACCCTCGCGCGCATGCTCAACGTCCCCTTCGCCATTGCCGACGCGACCGCGCTGACCGAGGCCGGCTATGTCGGCGAGGACGTCGAGAACATTCTGCTCAAGCTCATCCAGGCCGCCGACTACGACGTCAAGAAGGCCGAGACCGGCATCATCTACATCGACGAGATCGACAAGGTCGCCCGTAAGAGCGAAAATCCGTCGATCACCCGGGATGTCTCCGGCGAGGGCGTCCAGCAGGCGCTGCTGAAGATCCTGGAGGGCACCACCGCCTCCGTCCCCCCGCAGGGCGGCCGCAAGCACCCGCACCAGGAATTCATCCAGATCGACACCACGAATGTGCTGTTCATCGTGGGCGGCGCGTTCTCCGGACTGGAGAAGATCATCGAGTCGCGGGCCGGCGCCAAGGGCATCGGCTTCGGCGCCACCATCCGCTCCAAGCGCGAGATCGAGGCCAGCGACCAGTTCCAGGAGGTCATGCCGGAGGACCTGGTGAAGTTCGGGATGATCCCCGAGTTCATCGGCCGGCTGCCCGTCATCACCTCCGTCCACAACCTCGACCGCGAGGCGCTGCTGCAGATCCTCGTCGAGCCGCGCAACGCCCTGGTGAAGCAGTACCAACGGCTCTTCGAACTCGACGGTGTCGAGCTGGAGTTCGACCGCCCGGCGCTGGAGGCCATCGCCGACCAGGCGATCCTGCGCGGCACGGGCGCCCGCGGGCTGCGCGCCATCATGGAAGAGGTCCTGATGTCGGTGATGTACGAGGTGCCGTCCCGCAAGGACGTCGCCCGCGTCGTCATCACCAAGGACGTCGTGCAGTCCAATGTGAACCCCACGCTGGTGCCCCGCTCGCGCGGCACCGAGGCGGGGGAGCGGCACGAGAAGAGCGCCTAGCGCTTTTCCCGCCGGTCCCGGGGCGCGGGCCTTTCGCCGGGCGGAAACGGATTCGAGGCGCGCGGCGCGGGCCCGTAGAATTCCCCCGTGACCGAGAAGACTCAGCGCCCCGCCAGCGGGCACACCGACAGCACTCCTGAACTGCCGACCCAGTACGCGCCGGCCGAGGTGGAGGGGCCGCTGTACGAGCGCTGGGTAGAGCGGGGCTACTTCGAGGCCGACGCCCGGAGCGACAAAGAGCCCTACACCATCGTCATCCCCCCGCCGAACGTCACCGGCTCGCTCCACCTGGGCCATGCCTTCGAGCACACCCTGATCGACGCCCTCACCCGCCGCAAGCGCATGCAGGGTTACGAGACGCTGTGGCAGCCCGGCATGGACCACGCCGGTATCGCCACGCAGAACGTCGTCGAGCGCGAGCTGGCCAAGGAGGGCAAGTCCCGCCACGACCTGGGCCGCGAGGCGTTCATCGAGCGCGTGTGGAAGTGGAAGGCCGAGTCCGGCGGGCAGATCTCCGGGCAGATGCGCCGCCTCGGCGACGGCGTCGCCTGGTCCCGTGAGCGCTTCACCATGGACGAGGGCCTCTCCAAGGCCGTCCAGACCATCTTCAAGAAGCTCTACGACGACGAGCTGATCTACCGCGCCGAGCGCATCATCAACTGGTGCCCGCGCTGTCTGACGGCCATTTCCGACATCGAGGTGGAGTACCAGGACGACGACGGCGAGCTCGTCTCGATCCGCTACGGCGAGGGGGACGACTCCATCGTCGTCGCCACGACCCGCGCGGAGACGATGCTCGGCGACACCGCCGTGGCCGTCCACCCCGAGGACGAGCGCTACCGGCACCTGGTCGGCACCGAGATCGAGCTGCCGCTGACCGGCCGCCGTATCCCGGTCGTCGCCGACGAGCACGTCGACCCGGAGTTCGGCACGGGCGCCGTCAAGGTGACCCCCGCGCACGACCCCAACGACTTCGAGATCGGCCGCCGCCACGACCTGCCGAGCCTGACCGTCCTCGACGAGCACGGCGTCATCACCGTCCACGGCCCCTTCCAGGGCCTGGACCGCTTCGAGGCCCGGTCCGCGATCGTCGGCGCGCTGCGCGCCGAGGGCCGCATCGTCGCCGAGAAGCGCCCGTACACCCACTCCGTGGGCCACTGCTCGCGCTGCAAGACCACCATCGAGCCGCGCCTGTCCATGCAGTGGTGGGTGCGGACCGCCCCGCTGGCGAAGGCCGCGAGCGACGCCGTCCGCGAGGGCAAGGTGAGGATCCACCCCGAGGAGATGGCGAAGCGCTACTTCGACTGGGTGGACAATCTGCACGACTGGTGCATCTCGCGGCAGCTGTGGTGGGGCCACCGCATCCCGGTCTGGTACGGCCCGAACGGCGAGACGGTCTGCGTCGGCCCGGACGAGCAGCCGCCGGCGGGCGAGGGCTGGCACCAGGAGACCGATGTCCTCGACACCTGGTTCTCCTCCGGCCTGTGGCCGTTCTCCACGCTCGGCTGGCCCGAGAAGACCGAGAGCGTCGAGAAGTTCTACCCGAACTCGGTCCTCGTCACCGGCTACGACATCCTCTTCTTCTGGGTCGTCCGGATGATGATGTTCGGCCTGTACGCGATGGACGGCACCCCGCCGTTCCACACCATCGCCCTGCACGGCATGGTGCGCGACCAGTTCGGCAAGAAGATGTCGAAGTCCTTCGGCAACGCGGTCAACCCGCTGGACTGGATGGACAAGTACGGCTCCGACGCCGTCCGCTTCACGCTCGCGCGCGGCGCCAACCCCGGTGTCGACGTGCCGATCGGCGAGGACTGGGTGCAGGGCTCCCGCAACTTCGCCAACAAGATCTGGAACGCGACGCGCTTCGCCCTGATGAACGGCGCCACGGTCGAGGGCGAACTCCCGCCCGTGGAGCGGATGTCGGCGACCGACCGCTGGATCCTCTCGCGGCTGAACGCGACGGTCGCCGAGGTCGACGCCTACTACGACGACTACCAGTTCGCGAAGCTGTCGGACGCGCTGTTCCACTTCGCGTGGGACGAGGTCTTCGACTGGTATGTCGAGCTGTCCAAGACCACCTTCATGGCGGGCGGCGAGCCCGCGAAGGTCTCGGCACGCGTCCTGGGCGAGGTCCTGGACGTCACGCTGAAGCTGCTGCACCCGGTCGTGCCGTTCGTCACCGAGACGCTGTGGACGGCCCTGACGGGCAAGGAGTCCGTCGTCGTCGCCGACTGGCCGACCGCCGTGTCCGTTCCCGGGGCCGAGGCCCCGGGCGGCTTCCGCGACGCCGAGGCCGAGCGGGAGATCGAGGAGCTGCAGCGGGTCATCACCGAGGTCCGCCGCTTCCGCTCCGACCAGGGCCTGCAGCCGGGCCAGAAGGTCCCGGCGCGGCTGGAGCTGTCGGGCACGCGGCTCGCGGCGCACGAGGGCGCCATCCGGCAGCTGCTGCGGCTTCAGCCGGCCGGGGAGGAGTTCCAGGCGACGGCGACACTGCCGGTGGCCGGGGCGACGGTCGCGCTCGACCTGTCCGGGGTCATCGACTTCGCGGCGGAGCGCAAGCGGCTGACGAAGGACCTCGCCGCCGCCGAGAAGGAGAAGGCCCAGGCCAACGGCAAGCTGGGCAACGAGGCGTTCCTGGCCAAGGCCCCGGACCACGTCGTGGAGAAGATCCGCACCCGGCTCGCCACGGCCGAGGCCGACATCGACCGCATCACCGCGCAGCTGGCGGCACTGCCGCAGGGCTGAGCGCGCAAGGGCGACGGCCCCCGCCGACACACGTGTCGGCGGGGGCCGTCGACGTTCCCGGCCGCGGGGTGCTGCCGTGGCGGTGCGGTACGGGGCGGGCCCCGAGCGGACCGTCGGCCTGTCGGCTGAGGCCACGGTGCCCGCGCGGCTCGCCGTCGCGGCGTGCCGGTGCCGTACGGGGCGCGACGCGCACCGCTGCGCCGCGCGGGCCGCGGCGGCGTGCCGGTCAGGGCAGGGCCGGTGCCCCTCCTGGCCCGGGCTGTGCCGGGCGCGCGGGGGACGAGCGTCCGCCCGGCGTCGGGACGGGGCGTGGCACGGGGCGAGTCGCGGCCCGCCGGTTGCCGTACGGGCGCGGCGCGCGGGAGCACGCGGCGGTGCGCCGGTCAGGGCTGTTGCCGGCGCCCGGCCCGGCCGGGTGCCGCAGGCACCCCGATCGTGCGCCGGGGCCCTACCGGAACGCGGCGCCCGCGCTCCGGCCCCGGGATCAGCGGGGTTCGCGTCCTGCCGGCGGGGCCACTGACGACGTCTCCCACGGCCGCGTCCGGCCCGGGTCCCACATCGGCCCCCACGGTCCATCCACCGGCCCGTCCTCCACCCGGTCGACGGGCCTGCCGCGGCGCGCGTTGCGGTTGCGCTGCGGCCAGCACAGGACGTACACCGTCGAACCGGCCACGAACGCCAGCCGGATCAGCCCCCGCGCCGACTCGTCCGGCACCACGAACACGCTGCCGTACAGCACGATCAGCGCGATCCAGCTGCACCAGGGCACCAGACGCCGCTGCCCGCACACGTCCCACAGCAGGGTGCCGAGCAGCACGGAGGCCGTGTAGTACGTGTAGACGCTGGGATCCAGGACGATCCGGGCGTTGGCGCCCAGCAGCACGATCCCCGCCCAGCGCCCGCGCCACACGGCGACCGCGCCGAGCGTCAGGCCCAGCGCGGCCTGCGCGGGCCGGGCCCAGTCCGGGGTGTACGGGTCGTTGGCGCCCAGCCAACGCAGCGCGGACGCCGGGTTGTTGGGGATGGTGAACTTCGCGGCGGCGAAGGAGTCCGGGGCCGCGACGAAGAACGGCAGCCAGGCCACGGCCAGCAGCCCCACGCACCACAGCGCCGCGCGCAGCCACCGCTCCCTCGGCAGCGCGAGGATCAGCGGCAGGAACGCGAGCGCCGTCGGCTTGGAGTCCATCGCGAGCGCGAGGCACGCGCCGACGGCGGCCGCGTTGCAGCGGGTGAGGAACCACACCGCCAACGCCGTGAAGAACAGGGCGAGTACGTCGTCGAGATGCCCGAAACGCACGGACACCTCGATCCACATCGGGATGAACGCGAGCCCCGCGATCAGCACGCGCTGCCGCAGCCGCTGGTGGTTGGTGCCCGTACCCAGGAAGGAGATGGCCGCGCTGCGCCCCGCGAGCACGACGATGACCAGTCCCAGCACGGACATGAACGCCGCCGCGAGGAACTGGCCCATGTGCTCGGAGAACGGGTTGAACAGGCCCGCCACGAGGAAGCTGATGGGGCCCATCTGCAACTCCGGGTGGTGGGCGTAGAGGTTCAGCCCGCCCGTGCCGTTGCCGCCGTCGTAGATGAGCTCGCCGCCGGTGCGCAGATAGTGCCAGGAGAAGCCGCCGCTCGGCTCGACCAGGGCGAACCACGCCACGGTCCACGCAGTGAGCAGCAACAAGTGCACGCGATTGCTGAGTTGCGGTGTCCGCACAACGCTCCGTTCCGCCACCCGGAACCTCTCCGGGCAGTTTTCTCCCGGCGGTCAGATGGCCGAACGGGCGCCGAGGTTGTCATCCGGGCGCGTTTTGTGACCCAACTCTCCCTGTCGGGCCCGGCTTTCGCGGCCCGGCCGGCGGGCTCAGCTCTCGATGGCGGTCGGGCCCGAGGTGACGGCCTCGGCGTTGCGCCGTGTCTTGGCCCAGCCGTTGCGGCCGCGCAGCATCCGTACGAAGCCGCGCGCCGACGCCGGGAACAGGTGGTAGGCGTAGAGCCACAGCGCCAGCCCCCACAGGACGCCGACGAGCGGCGAGCGGTCGTCCGCGCGCTCCCGGCGGTAGACCGGACCCCACAGCACGAACGGCAGCACGGACACCAGGCCCAGCACGAGGACCAGCGGCCACAGCGCGAGCATGCCGCCGAAGGCCGCGCCGAAGCCGTCCCGCACGGCGTCGAGAGCGAGCAGGGTGAACATCACGGCGCACAGGACGAGCGTCGCGATGTGGGCGACCGGCTGCAGGAAGGTGTACAGCGTCTCCAGGACGCCCTTGCCGCTGTAGTGGCGCGAGGAGACGATGCGCGGCGCGTAGCGCACGCACTGCAGGTTGCCCTGCGCCCAGCGGGTGCGCTGGGTCAGGAAGCGGCGGGCGTGCGGCAGGCCCTCCTGGGAGACCCAGGTGTCCGCTATGTGTGCTGTCCGGTCGCCGCCCAGGACCATGTGCAGGCCCAGCTCGTAGTCCTCCAGCAGTGCGCCGCGCTGCCAGGGGCGGCGCTCGGCGGCCGCTATGCGGTCCAGGGCGGCGAGCCGGGTGAACTGGCCGTTGCCGCCGAGGCCGACCGAGCCGGTACGGGCGCGCAGCAGCTGCATGCCCGCGTTGGAGACGGAGAACTCCATGTCCTGCATGCGCACCAGCAGCCGCGCGAAGGCGTTGGCCGCCCTGCCGCGGTCCGGCAGCGGCCGCGGGTCCTCGGCGTTGCGCATGCGCACACCGACCTGGACGCCGCCGGTCTCGGGGTCGCCGAAGCCGTGCGGGCCGCTGACGCGGCGGAGGGCGTCCGGGGCCAGCCGGCCGTCGGCGTCGACGACGCACACCACGACCCGCTCCCGGTCGGTGCCCTCGGCCAGGAACTCGGTCAGCTCGTCGTACGCGGCGTTGAGCGCGGCGCCCTTGCCCTGGCGGGCGTCCGGCCGGTGCCGGCGCACCAGGTGCACACGCCGGTCGGACTCGGCGAGAGCGGCCACGATCGTGCCGGTCGCGTCGTCGCTGTCGTCGTCGACGACCCACACATGGGCGTCCGGATGGTCGGCACGCAGCCGCGCGACGGTGGTGCCGATGACGGCCTCCTCGTCCCGGCACGGCACGAAGACGTGCCAGTCGAAGGCGCGCGGGTCGCCGTCCTGGACGGCGGGACGCCGCAGGAAGGCGTGGCGCGCGCCGGCCCAGTACAGCAGGAAGCAGACCAGGAGGAAGAAGGGGAACACGAGCAGGAGGGGGGAGTGGAACATGGGGGGAGGACTCCGGTGGGGCGGGGGCGGCAACTCGCCGTGGGGGCAGGGGGTGTTGTGGGCGCCGCGGGACGTAGGGGCGGCGGCCGGCGGTCGGCCGGGGGCATGGGGCGTGGCGTCCGTACGGGCGCGTGGGCGTGCCGGGTGGTGGCGTCGGGGTGTCGCGGGTGCTGTGGGGCGTACGGGCCTGGGGCGGCGGTCGGCCGGGGCGCTCGGCGGAGCGCGGCTCCCGTGCGGGCGTATGGGCACGCCAGGTGGTGGCGGCCGGGCTCCGTGGGCGCTGCGGGGCGTACCGGCCTGCGGTGCGAGGGGCCGTACCGCACGCGGTCGGTCGGTGGTCCGAGGACGTGCAGGCTCTACGGGCGGTACGGACCCCTCACGCCGCCGCGGCGATCCGCGGCGGGGCCGTGGCCTCGGCCAGCAGGGCCACGATCCGCTCGGAGGCGCGGCCGTCGCCGAAGGGGCTCGGCAGGGACGCGAGCCGGTCCAGGCCCGCCGTGCCCTGTGCCAGCCGGCGGCGGGCCGCACGGCCCAGCTCCGCGCCGGGCGCGACCAGTTCGGCGAAGTCGGCCATCGCCTCGGGCCGTTCCGTGGAGCGGCGCACGACGACCAGCGGGCGGCCCAGTACCGTGCACTCCTCCTGGATGCCGCCGGAGTCGGAGACCAGCAGCGCCGCGTGCCGGGCCAGGGCGAGGAACTCGCCGTAGCCGAGCGGGGCGGTCACCGTCAGCCCCGGCAGCAGGTCCTCCAGACCGGCGGCCGCGATCCGGGCGCGGGTGCGCGGGTGCACCGGGAAGAGCACCGGGACGTCCGCGGCGAGGGCGCGCAGCTCGGTGAGGACGGCGCGCAGCGCGTCGGCGTCGTCGGTGTTCTCGGGGCGGTGGACGGTGGCGAGGACGTAGCCGTCGGCGGGCACCCCGTACCGGCGCAGCAGCCCGGCGCGGGCCGCCGCGTCGGGCAGTGCTCCGCGCACGGCCTCGACGACGGTGTTGCCGGTGACCGCGATCCGCGCGTCCTCGACGCCCTCGGCGAGGAGGTTGGCGCGGTTGTCCTCGGTCGCGGCGCACAGCACGTCGGCGATCCGGTCGATCAGGACCCGGTTGTGCTCCTCGGGCATGTTCCGGTCGTGGCTGCGCAGGCCCGCTTCGACGTGCAGCAGCGGGATGCCGCGCGCGTTGGCGGCGAGCGCGCCGGCCAGGGCCGCGTTGGTGTCGCCCTGGACGACGACGGCCGACGGCGGCCCGGCGGTGAACAACGCGTCCAGCTGCGCCAGCGCGGCCGAGATCTGCACGGCGCGCGGCTGCCCGCCCACACCCGTCAGGAACGTCGGCCCGGGCAGGCCCAGCTCCGCCAGGAACCGGCCGGAGAGCGCCTCGTCGTAGTGCTGCCCGGTGTGCACCAGGTGGGCAGCGGGGCCCAGGAGGCGGACGAGGTCGGTGAGCTTGACCAGTTCGGGGCGGGTGCCGAGGACGACGGCGACGCTGCGGGCGGGCAGGCGGGACATGGGGCTCCTGGGGCCGGATGCTGCGGGGACGGCTCCAGAGCCTGGGGTGCGTCGGTTGCCCGGACGGGCGGTGTTCGGTTGCGTGACGGTTGCGACTCACGGGCCGGGACGCCGGTCCCGGGGCGTGCGGGGCGATGGGCCCGGACGCCGCCCGGCGCTCCGCCGGCAGCCCGGTACGTCACGGCGCAGGAGTGTCGCGGCGGGCCCGCACCCTGCGGCCGTCCCGCGCCGGGCCGCTCAGCCGCCGCCCGACCGGTAGCGGTAGCCCAGCCCGCGCACCGCCTCCAGCGGGTCCGCCGCCGCGTCCCCCGCCGCCTGCCGCAGTTTGCGGCGCAGCCGCAGGACGGCGAACTTCACGCGCTCGCGGCCCGTGCCCCCGGGGTCGTCCCAGACCCGGTCCAGGAGCTGGTCGGTGGTGAGCACCCGCCCCCGGTTGCGGACGAGCACCTGCAACAGCCGGTACTCGATGTCGCTGAGCCGGGCCTCCTGCCCCTGCCAGACCGCCGAGCGGCGCTCGGGCACCAGCCGCAGCCCGTCGTCGAAGGACTCACCGGCCCAGCGGCCGGGCGCCGCACGCCGCAGCAGCGCCTCGACGCGGGCGAGCAGCTCGTCGTTGCCGAAGGGTTTGGGCAGATAGTCGTCGGCGCCGGCCCGCAGCCCGCGCACCCGGTCGGTCTCGGCGCCGCGCGCGGTCAGCAGCAGGACGGGCAGGTCGGACAGGTCCCGGGTGCGTTCGAGGACCTGCCAGCCGTCGAGCTGCGGCAACTCGACGTCGAGGAGCATCAGCGCGGGCCGTTCGGCGAACAGCAGCCGCAGCGCCTCGCGGCCGTCACCGGCGTGCAGGACGCCGTAGCCGGCGTGGCCGAGCAGGGTGCGCAGGGCGAGGGCGAGGTCGGGGTCGTCCTCGACGACGAGCACCCGCGTCACCGGCCGGCCTCCCCGCCCGCGGCGGTGCCCCGCGCCCCGCGCTCCCCGGCGCCCCCGGCCGGTCCGCGCAGCGGCAGCGTGATCGTGAAGACCGCGCCCTCGCCCTCCGTGCCGCTCGCCGTGAGGGTGCCGCCGTGGAGCCGGACGACGGTGCGGCTGATGGCGAGGCCGAGGCCGGTGCCGGGGTAGCCGCCGGTACGGACGTTGGCGGCCCGGACGAAGCCGGAGAAGATCGCCTCGCGGGCGTCGGCGGGGACACCGATCCCGGTGTCGGCGACCTCGATCACCCACGCGTCGCCCCGGGGCGCGGCGGTGACGGTGACGCGCCCGTCGGCGGGGGTGTACTTCGCGGCGTTGTCCAGCAGGTTGGCCAGGACGTGCTGCAGCCGGTGCCGGTCGCCGCGCAGTTCGGGCCCGGGGGCGCAGTCGAGGACCGTGAAGACGTCCGTGCCGCGTGCGGCGGCCAGCCGTTCCAGCACCGCGTCCCGCAGCATCCCCGGCACGTCCACGGGGCCGAACTCCAGCTCCGGGTGCTCGGCCCGCAGCCGGGTGGTCACCAGCAGGTCGGCGATGACGCGCTGCATGCGGTCGGCGTTGCGGCGCAGCGCGTCGACGAAGGTGGACTGCTGCTCGTTCAGCGCGCCGAACGCGGGGTCGGCGAGGAGCTCCGCGAAGCTCATGACCGTGGTCAGGGGGGTGCGCAGCTCGTGCGAGGCGGCGCCGACGAAGGCGTTGCGCTGCCGGGCCAGTTCGGTGAGGGCCAGGTTGTCGCGCTCCAGACCGTGCTCGCGGCGCTTGCGGTCGCTGACGTCGAGGAACGTCCACAGGGCGCCCAGGTAGGCGTCGCCGCGGCGCAGGGGCGCGACATCGCGGCGGACGACGCGCCCGTCCGCCAGCGGGATCTCCGCCGAGCGGTGGACGCGGTGGACGTGGACGCAGCCCGGGTCCTGGTCCATCGGGAGGAGGCCGTCGTAACCGGGGGCGTAGCAGGCCTGGACGAGGGGGACGAGCGGGCGGACGGGGGCGCCCGGGGAGAGGTCCACACGCCCGTCGAGCGCGAACATCGCGGCGAACTTCCCGTTGGCCGCGAGCACTTCGTCGGCCGGGCCCTGCACGATCGCACCCACGGGCAGCGCCTCCAGGACGGCCTGGAGCAGCCCCCGGTCCTCGGACGCCATTTTTCTCACTCAGCTCTCATACGGGCGGGGAACCCGCCCTCCGCCGTCGGGAGTTTTCGAGGGGTAGGCCAGGTATCGGCCGTATGCCGCCATATGTCACCGTAAGTCAAGGCAAGGGACCGCGCCCCCGATGAACCGACCGCTCCGGCACATCGCTGTCTTCTCGCTGCTGCTCGTCCTGGCCGTGCTCGTACGGGCCACGTGGGTGCAGGCGGCGGAGGCGGGCAGCCTGGACGACAACCCCCACAACCCGCGGCAGGCGATAGCCGCCCACTCCCGGCCCTTCGGCGACATCCTGGCCGGCGGCACCCCGCTGACCGGCTCCAAGGAGACCGGCGGTGACCTGAAGTACCAGCGCACCTACCCCGACGGCGCCCTGTACGCGCCCGTCACCGGCTACTCCTCGCAGACCTACGGCAGCAACCAGCTGGAGAGCCTCTTCCACTCCGTCCTCACCGGCCAGGACAGCCGGCTGCGCACCCCCGAGGACACACTGACCGGCAGGCAGCCCGCCCCCGGCAACGTGATCACCACCATCGACCCGGCCGTGCAGAAGGCCGCCTACGAGGGCCTGGGCGACAAGACCGGCGCCGCCGTCGCCCTCGACCCCGCCACCGGCGCGGTCCTCGCCCTGGCCAGCACCCCCTCGTACGACCCGGGCGGCTTCGCGGGCCGCGGCAGCGCCGACCAGAAGGCCTGGGACGCCCTCCAGCAGGACGAGCGGCAGCCGATGCTCAACCGCGCGCTGCGCCAGACCTATCCGCCCGGCTCGGTCTTCAAGCTCGTCGTCGCGGCGGCCGCCCTGGAGAACGGCCTGTACTCCTCCGTCGACCAGGCCACCGACAGCCCCGACCCCTATCTGATGCCGGGCACCACGACCTACCTGAAGAACGAGAACCCCAGCGCCCCCTGCGCGAACGCCAGCATCCGCACCGCCCTGCAGTACTCCTGCAACAACGTCTTCGGGCACATGGCCGTCCAGCTCGGCCAGCAGAAGATCGCCGAACAGGCCGGGAAGTTCGGCTTCAACAACGGCTCCCTCGACATCCCCGTGCGCGCCGCCAAGAGCGTCTACCCCACGGACATGAACGCCTCGCAGACCGCGCTCTCCGGCATCGGGCAGTACAACGACCAGGCGACCCCGCTGCAGATGGCCATGGTCGTCTCCGCGCTCGCCGACGACGGCAAACTGATGACGCCGCGCATGGTCGACAAGGTCACCGACGGCAGCTCCGGCGTCCTCGACTCCTACGCGCCCAAGGAGTACGGCCGGGCCGTCTCCGCCGGCACCGCGGAGCAACTGCGCTCGGCGATGCAGACGGTCGTCGAGCAGGGCACCGGAAGCAATGCGCGCGTCGACGGGCTGACCGTCGGCGGCAAGACCGGCACCGCCCAGCACGGCGTCGACAACAGCGGTACGCCCTATGCCTGGTTCGTCTCGTACGCCACCGACAGCCACGGCAAGCAGATCGCCGTCGCCGTGGTGATCGCCGACAGCGACGCGGCCCGCGCCGAGGTGAGCGGCAACGGCCTGGCCGCGCCCGTCGCCAAGGCGGTCATGAAGGCCGCGCTCGGCCGCTGACGCCGGGCCCGCGGCAGGGCCGGGCCGGTTGTCGGCGGCGCTCCGTAGACTGGTCGGCGTGAGCGAGCGCCCCCAGAACGACGACCCGAACGACGACCAGAACGACGACGCCGGCACCGACGCGACCGGCGCCCCCGGCGACGACCGCTTCGCCGAGATCGTCGAAGCCGAGACCGACCTCCCCCAAGCCCTCGAATCCGCTCGGGCAGGGGGGACCCCCACCCCCGACCTCGCCGTCATCGAGGCCGGCAGCCGCACCCTGCGCACCCACGCCGGTCCGCCGCAGGGCGACGGCGTGCCCGCCCGGCCCGCCGACCCCGAGGTCGACCGCGCGCTGCGCGAGGTCGAGAGCGAACTGGCGGGCCGCTGGGGCGAGACCAAGCTCGACCCGTCCCTGGTGCGCATCGAGAAGCTCATGGACATCCTGGGCCAGCCGCAGCGCGCCTACCCGTCCATCCACGTCACCGGCACCAACGGCAAGACCAGCACCGCCCGCATGATCGAGGCGCTGCTCGGCGCCTTCGAGCTGCGCACCGGCCGCTACACCAGCCCCCACGTGCAGTCGGTCACCGAGCGGATCAGTCTCGACGGCGCGCCGATCTCCGCCGAGCGCTTCATCGAGACCTACCGCGACATCGAGCCCTATGTGCGCATGGTGGACGAGCGCGAGGAATTCCGGCTGTCCTTCTTCGAGGTGATCACGGGCATGGCGTACGCGGCCTTCGCGGACGCCCCGGTCGACGTGGCCGTCGTCGAGGTCGGCATGGGCGGCACCTGGGACGCGACCAACGTCGTCGACGCCGGCGTCGCCGTGGTCACCCCGATCTCCCTCGACCACACCGACCGGCTGGGCACCACCACCGGTGACATCGCCGGGGAGAAGGCGGGCATCGTCAAGCAGGACGCCACCGTCGTCCTCGCCCAGCAGCCCGTGGACGCCGCCCAGGTCGTCCTCAAGCGCGCGGTCGAGGTGGACGCCACGGTCGCCCGCGAGGGCATGGAGTTCGGCGTGGTCTCCCGCGAGGTCGCCGTCGGCGGCCAGCTGCTGACCCTGCGCGGTCTGGGCGGCGAGTACCCGGAGGTCTTCCTGCCGCTGCACGGGGCGCACCAGGCGCACAACGCGGCGGTCGCCCTGGCCGCCGTCGAGGCGTTCTTCGGCATCGGCGCGCAGCACGCCCGCCCGCTGGACATCGACACCGTGCGCTCCGCCTTCGCCTCGGTCACCTCCCCGGGCCGGCTGGAGGTCGTGCGCCGCAGCCCCACCGTGGTGCTGGACGCCGCGCACAACCCGGCGGGCGCGCGGGCCGCGGCCGAGGCCGTCACCGAGGCGTTCGGCTTCAGCCGGCTCATCGGGGTGCTGGCCGCGAGCGCGGGCAAGGACGTGCGCGGGGTGCTGGAGGCGTTCGAGCCGGTCCTCGCCGAGGTCGTGGTCACGAGGAACACCACCGAGCGCGCCATGGACGTCGACGAGCTGGCCGCCGTCGCGGTCGAGGTCTTCGGCTCCGAGCGGGTGCAGGTCGAGCCGCGCCTGGACGACGCCCTGGAGGCGGCGATCACCCTGGCCGAGGAGGAGGGCGAGTTCTCCGGAGCCGGAGTGCTGGTGACCGGCTCGGTGATGACGGTCGGCGAGGCCCGGTTGCTCCTGGGGAGGGGCTGAGCCGTGCGGATGCTGTGTGCGAGCACGCTGATCGGCGAGTTCTTCGTCATCGGATTCGCGGGTCTGGTCGCGATGCAGACCTCCGACCTGTCCGCCGGCACCGTCTGGGCCGTCAGCGGCACCGCCATGGCGCTGAGCGTGCTGCTGTGCGGCATGCTCTCCCGGCCCGGCGGGGTGCAGCTGGGCTGGCTGCTGCAACTGGGCCTGGTCCTCAGCGGCTTCGTGGTGCCGATGATGTTCATCCTCGGCGTGGTCTTCGGCGGCCTGTGGTGGGCCTCGGTGCACTTCGGCCGCCGTATCGACGAGGCGAAGGCCCGCTTCGCCGAGCGGTCGGCGCAGCCGGATCCGGACACGGCCTGACCGGCTTGCGGGTATTCGCCACGACTCGTTCCCGACCCGGCGGACAGGCGTACGAGCTGCGGGAACGCCGGATTTCGGCGGTCCCGCACACCCCTGTAGCCTCTGCCGCACCAGGACGATGTCGTCCTGGCCTCCCGTCCGTCCGCCTCTTCGACGAGCCGCCACCAGGAGCCGCCGTATGAACCAGCGCACCCTCGTCCTCCTCAAGCCAGACGCCGTCCGCAGGGGCCTGGTCGGCGAGATCATCGGCCGGATCGAGCGCAAGGCGAACTGGACGATCGGCGCGCTGGAGCTGCGCACCCTGGACCGTACGACCCTGGAGCAGCACTACGCCGAGCACGTGGGCCGCGACTTCTACGAGCCGCTGATGGCCTTCATGTCCTCCGGCCCCGTGGTCGCCCTGGTCGTCGAGGGCGAGCGCGTCATCGAGGGCGTCCGCGCGCTGGCCGGCCCCACCGACCCCATCGCGGCCGCCCCCGGCTCCATCCGGGGCGACTTCGGCACCATCACCCGTGAGAACCTGATCCACGCCTCGGACTCGCCGGAGTCCGCCGAACGGGAAATCAAGATTTTCTTTCCCGGACTCGCCTGAGCGCGCTTCGGACAGGTCACCGTTGTGATCAAGGGCGACCGATTTCCTTTCGGTCGCTCTTGGCATATGCGGCACGCGCGGCGGGAACCTCTCACTCCGACACGACGTCACCATTACTGGGGCGCGCTCGCCTTCCGCCGACAATGGCGGAGGAACCGTCGCGCCGTGTTCGACCCATCGCCACTACGATGGAAGCTTCCGCGCCCGCGGCGCACCGCACCGCACACCTGCCGACCTCCGTCAAGCAATCGCTCCAGCTGGGAAGGCCAGACGTATCCTCATGGGGAACAACATGTCGTTCATCGGCCGTGACATGGCTGTCGACCTCGGGACCGCCAACACGCTGGTGTACGTCAGAGGCCGCGGAATCGTGCTCAACGAGCCGTCAGTCGTCGCCATCAACACCAACACCGGCGGCATCCTCGCGGTCGGTGCCGAGGCGAAGAAGATGATCGGCCGCACCCCGGGCAATATCGTCGCGGTCCGGCCACTGAAGGACGGCGTCATCGCCGACTTCGAGATCACCGAGCGGATGCTCCGCTACTTCATTCTCAAGATTCACAAGCGGCGCTGGATGGCCCGGCCCCGCGTCGTGGTCTGTGTGCCCTCCGGGATCACCGGCGTCGAGCGCCGCGCGGTCATCGAGGCGTCCACCCAGGCGGGCGCCCGCCAGGTGCACATCATCGAGGAGCCGATGGCCGCCGCGATCGGCTCCGGCCTGCCCGTCCACGAGGCCACCGGCAACATGGTCGTCGACATCGGCGGCGGCACCACCGAGGTCGCCGTCATCTCGCTCGGCGGCATCGTCACCGCCCAGTCCATCCGCGTCGCGGGCGACGAGCTGGACAACGCGATCATCCAGCACATCAAGAAGGAGTACAGCCTGCTGCTGGGCGAGCGCACCGCCGAGCAAATCAAGATCACCATCGGCTCGGCCTACGACCTGGAGCAGGACGAGCACACCGAGATCCGCGGCCGCGACCTCGTCAGCGGACTGCCCAAGACCGTGGTGATCTCCGCCGCCGAGGTCCGCAAGGCCATCGAGGAACCCGTCAACTCCATCGTCGACGCCGTCAAGACCACCCTCGACAAGTGCCCGCCCGAACTGTCCGGCGACGTCATGGACCGCGGCATCGTCCTCACCGGCGGCGGCGCCCTGCTGCGCGGCCTCGACGAGCGGCTGCGCCGCGAGACCGGGATGCCCATCCACATCGCCGAGGACCCGCTGGACTCCGTCGCCCTGGGCTCCGGCAAGTGCGTCGAGGAGTTCGAGGCGCTCCAGCAGGTGCTCGACGCCCAGCCCCGCCGCTGACGACAACGCCGCGCAGACGGCCCGCCGGTGACGGGGAACCGGCGGTCCGCGGCGGGTCCGGCGCCCCTGCCGCGCCGGACGCGGGGCGGAGGCCGGCACCCGGCCGGAGGGCGCTGTTCCGCCTGCCGGGGGACAGCGGCCGCCCCGCCCGGCCCGCACTCGGCCGGGCCCCGCCCGGCGCACCCGCGCCGCCCCGAAACAACCTGATATACAGGCAGAACGCTCCCGCATGACCGGCCCGGACCCGCGCCCGGCCGGTCCGACGAGAAGGGCACGCCGCCGCACGTGAGGGACACACGAGAGAGCCGGCTGCTGCTGGTGCTGCTGGTCGCGATCGCGTTCGCACTGATCACGGTGGACATCCGCGGCGGAGAGCAGTCCCCGCTCGACGGTGCCCGGCACGCCGCCGCCTCGGCCTTCGGCCCCGTGGAGCACGGCGTCGCCGCGGCCGTCGACCCCGTCGCCAACGCCGTGGCCGCCGTCCGCGACTCCGGCCGGCGGCGCGACCGGATCACCGAGCTGGAGCGCGAGAACACCCTCCTCAAGCAGCGCCTGGGCAGCGACGACCGCAACCGCGGCCGGCTGCGCGACCTGGACGCCCTGCTGAAGACCGCCGGCGCCGGCCAGTACGGCATCAAGGGCGCCCAGGTCATCGCCATAGGAGCGGCCCAGGGCTTCTCCTGGACCGTGACCATCGACGCCGGCAGCCAGGACGGCATCCAGCGCGACATGACCGTCCTCAACGGCGACGGACTCGTCGGCCGCGTCACCACCGTCGCCCGCACCACCTCCACCGTGCTGCTCGCCAGCGACCCCAAGTTCACCGTCGGCACCCGTATGGAGAAGACCGGGGAACTCGGCTTCGCCAGCGGCCAGGGAGACAGCTCCCTGCGCGTCGAACTCCTCAACGGCAAGGCCGCCGTGCACGAGGGCGACCGCCTGGTCACCTTCGGCTCCAGCAAGGACAAGCCCTTCGTGCCCGGCGTCCCGGTCGGCGAGGTCACCCGCGTCGAGCCCTCCGGCGGCCGGCTCACCCGCACCCTCCAGGTCCGCCCGTTCGTCGGCTTCAGCAAGCTCGACATCGTCGGCGTCGTCGTGCAGCCGCCGCGCGAGGACCCCCGCAACAGCGTCCTGCCGCCCAAGCCCGAGGCCCCCAAGCCCATCCCCACGGTGACCGTCACCGCGACTCCCTCCGCATCCCCGTCCGCGAGCGTCAACCCCAGGGACTGACAACCGATGCGCCTGAACCGGATCCTGCTGTCGACCGTGCTCGTGGTGGTCGCCCTCGTCGTCCAGGTGACCGTCTTCGCACGGCTCCATCTGCCCGGCGCCGTCCCCGACCTGCTGCTCCTCGTCGTCATCGGCCTCGCCCTCGTCCACGGGCACACCACCGGCGCCGTCGTCGGCTTCGGCGCGGGCCTGCTCGCCGACCTCGCCCCGCCCGCCGACCACGCCACCGGCCGCTACGCGCTGGTGCTGTGCCTCGTCGGCTACGCGGTCGGGCTGGCCAAGCCCGAGAGCCGGCACGTGCGTTCGGCCACCGGGCCGATGCTCGTCGTCCTCGCCGCGGCCGTCGGCTCCACCCTGCTCTACGCCGGCGTCGGCTCCCTCGTCGGCGACACCGCCGCCCGGCACGTCGGACTCACCGGCCTGGTCCTGACCGCCGCCCTGTACGACCTGCTGCTCGCCCCGTTCACCGTGCCCCTGATCATGGCGCTGGCCCGGCGCACCCAGAGCGACCCCCTCGCCGCCGACGCCGGCACCGGCACCGGGGAACGCCGCCCGGTCCTGGCCCGGTTCGGCCGCTCCGGCCGGACCGGCCGGCTGGGCGGCCAGGGGGCCGGGGCCCGCCGCATCAAGGGGCTGAAGCGGCTGTGAGCACCCTCCCGGAGCCCGCCAGGGCCTCACGCGTGACGATCCGTCTGGTCGTCATCCAGATCCTCGTCGTCTCCCTGCTCGTCACCCTCGGCGGCCGGCTGTGGTACCTCCAGATCCGCAACGGCGACCAGTACACCGCCGAGGCCGCCGACAACCACATCCAGCAGGTCGTCGCCCCCGCCACCCGCGGCTCGATACTGGACGCCCGCGGCGTCCCCCTGGCCGACAACGAGACCCGCCTCGTGGTCTCCGCCAACCGCACCGACCTGATGAAGATGCGGGACAAGGGCAAGGACGTCCTCGCCCGCCTCGCGGCCGTCCTCGGCCTGAAGCCCGAGGACGTCGCCGCGAAGGTCCGGCTGTGCGACGCGAAGACCCCCAAGCCCTGCTGGGCCGGCTCCCCGTACCAGCCCATCCCCATCACCGACCAGGCCACCACCCAGCAGGCCCTGCAGATCCGCGAGCGCGCCGAGGACTTCCCCGGCATCACCGCCGAGCCCACGGCCGTCCGCCGCTACGCGGCACCCGGCGGCGCCAACGCCGCCCAGGTCCTCGGCTATCTCTCGCCCGTCACCGACGAGGAGATCACCAAGGCCAAGGAGAACGGCACCCCGCTGATGCGCTCCGACCAGATCGGCCGCTCCGGCCTTGAGCGCCAGTACGACAGCCAGCTGCGCGGCAAGGCCGGCGTCACCCGCTACGAGGTCGACAACGTCGGCCGCGTCATCGGCAAGGCCAGGAGCGACAAGGCGATCCCCGGCGCCAACATCGTCACCAGCATCGACGCCCGCGTGCAGGCCATAGCGGAACGCGAGCTCGACCAGGCGATGAAGGACGCCCGGCACGAGTTCGACAAGAACACCGGCACGAACTACAAGGCCGACTCCGGCGCCGTCGTCGTCATGGAGGCCAGGACCGGCCGCGTCGTCGCCATGGCCTCCAACCCCAGCTACGACCCCAACGCCTGGGTCGGCGGCATCTCGGCCAAGAACTACCAGGAGCTGACCGGGAAGGACTCCGACTACCCGCTGCTGAACCGGGCCATCCAGGGACAGGCCGCGCCCGGCTCCATCTTCAAGGTGATCTCCGCGACCGCCGCGGTCCGGGCCGGCTACGGCTTCAACGACAAGTTCAACTGCTCCAGTTCGTACAGCATCGGCAACCAGGTCTTCAAGAACTTCGAGTCCAAGGGCTACGGCCCCATCGACCTCGGCCGTGCCCTGGAGGTCTCCTGCGACACCGTCTTCTACGACATCGCCTACCGGCAGTGGCAGAAGGACGGCGGCAACAACCCCAAGCACCCCGCCGACTGGTTCTACCGCACCGCCCACGACTTCGGGCTCGGCAAGGAGACCGGCATCGACCTGCCGGGCGAGGTCAGTGGCCGCGTCCCCGACCGCGAGTGGAAGAAGAAGTACTGGGAGGCCAACAAGGACGCCTGGTGCAAGCAGGGCGACGACGACAGCTACGCCGGGAAGATCGCCAAGGAGAACTGCGAGTCCGGCATGCGCATGCGCGCCGGTGACTCCGTCAACTACGCCATCGGCCAGGGCGACACCCTCGTCACCCCCGTCCAGATGGCCACGATCTACGCCGCCATCAGCAACGGCGGCACCCTGTACAACCCCACCATCGGCAAGGCCGTCATCAGCCCCGACGGCAAGGACATCACCGAGATCAAGCCGCAGGCGCACGGCCGGCTGCCCTTCGACGGCCGCACCCGCGACCAGCTCGACGCGGCCCTCGCCGGCGTGGCCACCGAGGGCACCGCCGCCTGGCGCTTCGGCGGCTGGCCGCAGAAGCAGATCCCCATGCACGCCAAGACCGGCACCGCCGAGGTCTACGGCAAGCAGACCACCTCCTGGTTCGCCACCTACACCCAGGACTACGCCGTCGTCATGACGATCTCCCAGGGCGGCACCGGCTCCGGCGCCTCCGGCCCCGCCGTGCGCCGGATCTACGACGCCCTCTACGGCGTCGACGACAAGGGCCATGTCGACGACAAGCGGGCCCTGCTGCCGCACCCCCAGGACAAGCTGCCCGCCATCGACAAGGACGGCAGCATCCAGGCCCAGCCCATCGAGCCCCCGCCCTCGCCGCCCGCCCGCAAGGAGGGCGGCGACCGGTGAGCACCATCACGAGCCGTCCGATACGCCCCGGCCGCCTGGCCCCCGAGCGCTCCCTCCGGCAGCGGCTGACCGCCCGCGGCTCCGTCCTGCGCCGCCTGGACTGGCCGCTGCTGCTCGCCGCCCTCGCCCTGTCCGCGCTGAGCACCCTGCTCGTGTACTCCGCGACCCGCGGCCGCACCGTCCTCACCCACGGCGACCCGTACTACTTCCTGCTGCGCAACATCATGAACACGGGCATCGGCCTGGGTCTCGCGCTCGCCGCGGTCTGGGTCGGCCACCAGCGGCTGCGCGGCGCCGTCCCCCTGCTCTACGCGCTGTCCGTCCTGGCCACCGCCGCCGTGCTCACCCCGCTCGGCGCCACCATCAACGGCGCCCGCTCCTGGATCCAGCTCGGCGGCGGCTTCTCCGTCCAGCCCTCCGAGTTCACGAAGATCACCATCGCGCTGGGCATGGCCGCGGCCCTCGCCTCCCGCGTCGACTCCGGGGAGGCGCTCCGCCCCGACCACCGCAGCGTCGTCCGCGCCCTCGGCGTCGCCGCCCTGCCGGTCCTGGTCATCCTGCTGATGCCCGACCTCGGCTCGGTCATGGTGCTCGCGGTGATCGTCCTCGCCGCGCTGCTGGCCTCCGGCGCCCCGGGCCGCTGGATCGGCGGACTGCTCGGCGCGGGCGTGCTCGGCTGCGTCCTGGTCTGGCAGCTCGGCATCCTCGACACCTACCAGATCAACCGCTTCGCCGCCTTCGCCAACCCCGCCCTCGACCCCTACGGCGTCGGCTACAACACCAACCAGGCCCGGATCGCCATCGGCTCCGGCGGGCTGACCGGCGCCGGCCTCTTCCACGGCCCGCAGACCACCGGCCAGTTCGTGCCCGAGCAGCAGACCGACTTCATCTTCACGGTCGCGGGCGAGGAACTCGGCTTCGCCGGCGCGGGCGCGATCATCCTCCTCATCGGCGTCGTGCTGTGGCGCGGCTGCCGCATCGCGCGCGGCACCGACGAGCTCTACGGGGCGGTCGTCGCCGCCGCCGTCGTCGCCTGGTTCGCCTTCCAGGCCTTCGAGAACATCGGCATGACCCTGGGCATCATGCCCGTCACCGGACTGCCGCTGCCCTTCGTCTCCTACGGCGGCTCCTCGATGTTCGCCGCCTGGATCGGCATCGGACTGCTCCAGTCGATCAGGGTGCGGCGGCCGGTCTCGGCCTAGCGGTCCGGCTCCGGTACGGGTACGACTCCGGTACGGCCGGTATCGGCCCGTACCGGCCGCACCGGGGCTGACCCACGGGCCGTTCGCGGTTTAGATTCGCACTATGGCGGACACCGTGCGAGAGATCGAGCGGAAGTACGAAGCCGGCGGCCGTACGGCAGCGGCCCGGCTGCCCGACCTGAGCCGTGCCGCGGGCGTCGCGGCCGTCGCCGAGAAGGGCACGGCCGAGCTCGACGCCGTCTACTACGACACCGCCGACCGGCGGCTCGCCGCCGCCGGCATCACCCTGCGCCGCCGCACCGGCGGTACGGACGCCGGCTGGCACCTCAAGCTGCCCGCCGCCCCGCAGGGAGCGCGCGACGAGATCCGCGCCCCGCTCTCCGCGAGCGTGCCCCGCGCCCTGGCCGACCTCGTGCGCTGCCGGGTCCGGCACGCCGAACTCGCCCCGCTCGTACGGATCGTCACCCGCCGCGAGGCCCGGCACCTCCTCGACGCCGACGGCGCGCTCCTGGCGGAGGTGAGCGCCGACACCGTCACCGCCGACCGCCTCGGACGCGGCGGACGCTCCGCCCACTGGCGCGAGTACGAGGTCGAACTCGGGCCCGGCGCCGAGCCCGCCTTCCTCGACACCCTCGAACCCCGGCTGCGCGAGGCCGGGTTGCGCCGCTCCGCGGCCCCCTCCAAACTCGCCCGCGCCCTCGCGGAGACCGAACCGGAGACGGAACCGGAGACCGAACCGGGGACGAAACCGGCTGCCGATGCCGGGACCGGCGAACCCCGCAAGAGCAGACGCAGGCCCGCCAAGAAACGCGGAACCGCCGAGGCCCCCGCCCCGGTCACCGCCGGTGAGCACGTCCTCGCCTACGTCCGCGCGCAGGCCGAGGCCCTGCTCGCCCTCGACCCCGCCGTCCGCCGCGACCTGCCCGACTCCGTGCACCAGATGCGCGTCGCCACCCGCCGGCTGCGCAGCGCCTTCCGTACCTACCGCGGTGTCCTCGACCCCGCCGTCACCGGCCCCGTCGGCGCGGAACTGCGCTGGCTCGCCGCCGAGTTGGGCGTCGACCGGGACCGCGAGGTGCTGGCCGAACGGCTGCGGGAGCGGCTCGCCGAACTCGACCGCGCGCTCGTCCTCGGCCCCGTGCGCGCCCGGCTGCGCCGCTGGGCCGCCGCCCGCGGCAAGGGCTCCCGCAAACGTCTCGCCGCCCTCCTCGACGGAGAGCGCTACCTCGCCCTCCTCGACACCCTCGACGCCCTCCTCGCCGACCCGCCGCTGCTGCCCGCCGCCGCCCGCCCCGCCCCCGCCGTGCTGGCCAAGGCCGTCGTGCGCGACTACGGGCGCCTGGCCACCCGCGTCGAGCGCGCCCTGGCCACCGAACCCGGCCCGGCCCGCGACACCGTGCTGCACGACGCCCGCAAGGCCGCCAAGCGCGCCCGGTACGCCGCCGAGGCCGCCACCCCGGCCCTGGGCCGGCCCGCCGCCCGGCTCAGCGGCCGGATGAAGGCCGTACAGACCCTCCTCGGCGACCACCAGGACAGCGTCATGGCCCGCGGCGCCCTGCGCTCGCTGGCCGCCGAGGCCCACGCGGCCGGGGAGAGCACCTTCACCCTCGGACTGCTCTACGGCCGCGAGGAACAGCGCGCCGACCGCGACGAGCGCGAGCTGCCGAAGGTGTGGGCCAAGGCCTCGGGCACGCGGTGGAAGGCGAAGCTGGGGGCGTGATCCCCGGCGCGGCCGGAGCCGACGGCGCCGCACAGCGATTCGGGGGCCGGCTCCCGGGCGGGTTAGTCTTGAGGGTCACCCCTGTCCGCTCATGAGAGACACCCATCGCGATGCCTGTCGAGTCGGTCTTCCCGCGCCTGGAAGCCCTCCTTCCGCACGTTCAGAAGCCGATCCAGTACGTCGGTGGAGAGCTGAACTCCACCGTCAAACCCTGGGACGCCTGCGACGTCCGCTGGGCGCTCATGTACCCCGACGCCTACGAGGTCGGTCTGCCCAACCAGGGCGTCATGATCCTCTACGAGGTCCTCAACGAGCGGGAGGGCGTGCTCGCCGAGCGCACCTACAGCGTGTGGCCGGACCTCGAAAAGCTCATGCGTGAGCACGGCGTGCCGCAGTTCACGGTGGACAGCCACCGGCCGGTGTCGGCCTTCGACGTGTTCGGCCTGAGCTTCTCCACCGAGCTCGGCTACACCAACATGCTCACCGCGCTCGACCTCGCCGGCATCCCGCTGAACGCCGCCGACCGCACCGAGGACCACCCCGTCGTCCTCGCGGGCGGCCACGCGGCCTTCAACCCCGAGCCGATCGCGGAGTTCATCGACTGCGCCGTCATCGGCGACGGCGAACAGGCCGTCCTGGAGATCACCGAGATCATCCGGGCGTGGAAGGCCGAGGGCCGGCCCGGTGGCCGCGACGAGCTGCTCTTCCGCCTCGCGCGGACGGGCGGCGTGTACGTCCCGAAGTTCTACGACGTCGAGTACCTGACCGACGGCCGCATCGCCCGCGTCGTCCCCAACCGCTCCGGCGTGCCGTGGCGCGTGTCCAAGCACACCGTCATGGACCTCGACGAGTGGCCCTACCCCAAGCAGCCGCTCGTCCCGCTCGCCGAGACCGTCCACGAGCGGATGTCCGTGGAGATCTTCCGCGGCTGCACCCGCGGCTGCCGCTTCTGCCAGGCCGGCATGATCACCCGCCCGGTGCGCGAGCGCAGCATCACCGGCATCGGCGAGATGGTCGACAAGGGCCTGAAGGCGACCGGCTTCGAGGAGGTCGGCCTGCTGTCGCTGTCCTCCGCCGACCACACCGAGATCGGTGACATCGCCAAGGGCCTGGCCGACCGCTACGAGGAAGACAAGATCGGCCTGTCGCTGCCGTCGACCCGCGTGGACGCCTTCAACGTCGACCTGGCCAACGAGCTGACCCGCAACGGCCGCCGCTCCGGACTGACCTTCGCCCCCGAGGGCGGCTCCGAGCGCATGCGCAAGGTCATCAACAAGATGGTCTCGGAAGAGGACCTGATCCGTACGGTGGCCACCGCCTACGGCAACGGCTGGCGGCAGGTGAAGCTGTACTTCATGTGCGGTCTGCCCACCGAGACCGACGAGGACGTGCTGCAGATCGCCGACATGGCGATGAACGTGATCCAGAAGGGCCGCGAGGTCTCGAAGTCCAACGACATCCGCTGCACGGTGTCGATCGGCGGCTTCGTGCCCAAGCCGCACACGCCGTTCCAGTGGGCGCCGCAGCTCTCCGCCGAGGAGACCGACGCCCGCCTGGCGAAGCTCCGCGACAAGATCCGCGGCGACAAGAAGTACGGCCGCTCCATCGGCTTCCGCTACCACGACGGCAAGCCCGGCATCGTCGAGGGCCTGCTCTCGCGCGGCGACCGCCGCGTGGGAGCCGTCATCCGCGCCGTCTACGAGTCCGGCGGCCGCTTCGACGGCTGGCGCGAGCACTTCTCGTACGAGCAGTGGATGCGCTGCGCCGAGCGGACCCTGCCGCCGCAGGGCGTCGACGTCGACTGGTACACCACGCGCGAGCGCTCCTACGAGGAGGTCCTGCCCTGGGACCACCTGGACTCCGGCCTCGACAAGGACTGGCTCTGGGAGGACTGGCAGGACGCCCTCGACGAGACCGAGGTCGAGGACTGCCGCTGGACGCCCTGCTTCGACTGCGGCGTCTGCCCGCAAATGGACACGGCCATACAAATTGGCCCGACGGGCAAGAAGCTGCTGCCGCTGACTGTCAAAAAGTAGGCTCTGACCTGCGGAAAGGTCTGCCGGATGAGTGATGCTCTAGAGGCGGTGGCGGATGCCCTGGCGGGGCTGAACGAGGCCGAAAGGGCTCGTGTCGTGGCTGAGATACTGCCCCAGAGGCAGGCCCGGGAGCGGGTTCCCAAGGTCGGGCGCACTCCGCTGCCCAGTCAACGGAGCCGTTCCGGCATCCGTAGCGAGATCGAGTGGGTGTGACGTAACTCACTTATGGCGGCATCTGTCGATGGTGGGCAGATGCGCCTCGATCGGGCCAGCGCACAAGTACCCGGGGCCTCAATGCTGGGCAGCTCCGAACGCCGGATCGTGGCGTCAGCCGTGCCACCTGCTCTCTGCGAACGATCCAGGACGAGACGGACCTGGGGCGGCTCGAAGCCTGGGCCGGAGGTTCCGGCTGCTGCATAGCCAGCCCGTAGAGCGTCAAGCGCCCCCGGTCCTCTCCTGAGGCCGGGGGCGTCTTGTTGGGACCTGAGGCAGTCAGCCGGTCGTGATCAGGTCCAAGTGGGCCCGTGCCGACTGCGAGAAGCTGTTCAAGAGCGCTTCTCCCTTGGCTGCCGATGCGAGCGACGGGCGTCCGATGACGCCGTTGGTGGTGTAGCCGTTCATGCCCAGGGTGAGCAGGTGTGGCCGTCTGGGTGCCGCGTGGTCGTCGGCCGCGATGCCGTCGTGCACGAGGTGCGGGGCGCCGTGCAGGAGGAGGGAGACCTCGAACTCTCCGGCGTGCATGTCCTCGGCGCCGGTGCTCTCCAGTCCGGCGTCCGCGCGGGCCTTGGCGCGGTCCTCGCTGACGGGGAAGAGGGCGACGCGGGGGCCGTTGACGTTGAGTTCCTGGACGACGTTGGACAGGACGTAGTTGCCGCCGTGCCCGTTGACGATGAGCAGGCCGGGGTGGCCGGAGGCTTCCAGGGACCGCCAGATGTCGTTGACCGTGGCGTACAGGGTCGCGGCGCTGATGCTGACCGTGCCCGCCATGGGGGCGTGCTCGTGGGAGCAGGAGATGGTGATGGGCGGCAGGAGGAACAGGCCGTGGTCGTCGGCGAGCCGTCGGGCTATCAGGCAGGCGATCGCGGTGTCGGTGATCAGGGGCAGGTGATCGCCGTGCTGCTCGAAGCTGCCGACCGGGAGGACGGCGACGGCGGGGCCACGCTGTCGCTCGTCCCGGGTGGTGGCTTGCGTGATCAGTTCGTCCATGACCCCAGCTTCTCCCGGCACTTCCGGCCTTGTCATGCGGCGAACCGGTCGCGAATGATCTCGAAGTGATCGATGAAGGCGGCCACCTTCGGCAGGACGCGGTGCGGGAGCAAGGAGCCTGCCACTGAGGCGAGTTCGCTGAAGGTGCGGGCCGATCCCGTGTGCCGGACGATGGCGAGTGCCTTGATCGCCGCGTCGGCTCCGCTCTCCGGCTCACCCGCCGTGACGTAGGCGCGGGCAAGGCGGGCGAGATAGACGCTGCGGTCGTTGCGGTAGACCTGCGGAAGCGCGGCCAACTGTCCCTCGAACAGCTTGATCGCGCGCTGCGGCTGGCCCAGGTCGATCCAGCAGTTGGCGCGCTGGATCTCGATGTAGGTCGGCGTGCAATAGGACGTGTCCACGGTCGCGTCTGTCCCGGCCGTGGCTGCCTCGGCGGCGAGTTCGCACGCCTCGTCGAACCTGGCGAACGCCGCCCGCTCGTTGCGCATCAGTGCGTAGCCCTGGGCCTCCTGCTGAGCAGCCAGAGCCGTGAGCTGCGGGGTGAGCCCGGGCAGTCGTTGCGCGGCCTTGGCCAGTCCTACGGCCTTCTGGGCGCTGGCCTGCGCGGTGGCCTGGTTGCTCTTGCGGAACAGCAGGTACGCCTGCATGTGGTCGTCGGCTGCCTCCTGGGCCCATTCCATGGAGCGGTCGGACCACAGGGCCGCACTGCGGAAGTCGCCCAGGTCCTGGTACAGCCAGCCGATGAACTCGGCGACTTGGCCGCCGGTCCGTAAGAGGGTCTGCCGGGTCGGCCCGGTGGCGGTCTCCAGCAGCCGGGAGATGTTCTGCGCGTGCTGGACGACGGACGGGATGCTGTGGCGGGCGCCGAAGTAGTTCGCCGTCTGGTAGTGCTGCGGTAGCTGGCCCTCGATGAGGGTGGCGGCGAACTCGGGGTCGGTGGTGTTGTCGACCGGACCGGCGTCGGCGGAGTCGTCGAAGAGGCCGGCGCCCGGGTCCGGGGCGGTCGCCGTGCCTGCGGTCGCGGTCGGGAAGCCGTCGCCGTCGGGTTCCCAGTCGCGGCGGGCGAGTCCCAGCATGTGGCCGGGGATGCGCAGGCCATCGGCGAGACGCTCGATGACCTGCATGTCCTTCACTTCGCGCTGTCCCTTGGCGACTTCGCCGACACGGCTCGGCGACATCTCGCAAAGGCGTGCGATCAACGAAGGGTAGATGCCTGCCCGCTTGGCCATCTGGAAGATCGTGGCGAAGTCCCGTTGTCTGCACGCCTCGACCATCATGGCGTCTCGCAGCAAGCGGGCCGGAAAGCCCTGTGGGGGCTGGTGCTTGGGCATGAGCGGCGCTCCGGGGAGGGACGGAATCCGCGTCGGGTCCATAGGGATGTGGTTACCGGTGATGTTACCCACCGTGGGTAATCACGATGGGCTCGATTCGTGAACTGGTGCCCGCGATGCTGCTGGACATGAAGGGAAGGCAGGAAGACGCGAACGGGCAAGAGGTGAGGCGGTGTTGGGCACATGACCCGCGCTGCGTCGCCCGGGCCCGCGCCGATCTGAGCAAGGCTCTCGCTGACTGGGGGCTGGCATCGATCGAGGATGCGGCCGTCCTGGTCCTCTCCGAGCTGCTCACGAACGCGGTCGCTCACACGCTGGCCTCACCGGGCCTGGCGATCGAAACGGTCTTCCGGCGTGACGGCCGGACCGTGCGGATCGCGGTGGACGACGCGGACCACCGGCGCCCCGTGGCCCGTGCTGACGACGAGCACGGCGGCTGGGGACTGCTCCTGGTGGCGGCGCTCGCCGACTGCTGGGGCGTGAGCAGCCAGTCACATATCGGCAAGTCGGTGTGGGCCGAACTCACGGCCCCCGACACGGAAGGAGATCGCGATGGCTCATGTCTGGGCGTCGCGGGTGCGGCGCGGCGACAAAGTGTGCGTCCGGGGCCGCTGGCGGGAGGTCAAGGAGGTACGTCCGGAGCGGCGCGGCGGGGGCAACCCCGTAGTGGTGCTGCTGTTCAAGGACGGCCCGGCCCAGCGGATGAACGCGACGGCCCGCGTCGAGATGGTGCGCGGCGGGAAGGGGGTGCGGTGATGGCTTCGCAACCGGTTGTACGGCCCCGTAAGTGGATGCTGAAGGTCGACTACAGGGGAATTCCGCCGCAGTTCAAGCTGAAGTGCATGACGTGCGACGGGACGCCGGAAGACCCCTCGTACCTCCCGGAAGAAGTGCAGCGGTGGGGGACCGCTCACACCGAAGCGACGGGGCACACCGAGTTCCGGGGCGAGAACCTGACCTACTTCCGGGCCGTGCTCGTGGACGCCCCCACACCGTCCCCGTAGACCGGGCGGGGGCCGTCACGACCTGGGAGGGCTGGCGGCCTCCGTCCTCCAACTCCCCTGGCGCATGCGCTCATAGTGCGTGTCTCTCGTCCATCGCGCGCTGTGAGGGCTGGGTTCCCCTGCCACGCCGGGGAGGCGGTGCACCGGGCACCGCGTGCGGTCCCGCTCCCGAATGAGGCCGGATGTGGCGGGAGCGGGACCGCGCACAACCACCGGAAACAAGGACCGGACCACCCCCGCGCCTGGCAGCAACCGGGGTGGTCCGGACGGGGAACGAGAAGAACCCCGGTGCCGATGGTACCGGGGTTGCCGCCGCGTGCGTGTGCGATCAACCCCGATCGACAGGAGTCAACACCACACTTGCTGAAGGGGATTGGGCAATGCACGAGTCAGACGGCGTGTGGTCCGACGCGGGAGAGTTCGACCCGGACGCGGTGGTGTGGGTGCGTGGGGTGGACTACGTGGCGGGCTGGCGTGCGGCGAAGGACGCGGCGGCGGAGCTGGAGAAGGCACTGACGGCGGCGGGAGTGGACGCGGCCGGCGCCTCGGTGTCGGCGGCGGCGCGGGCGGACGGGGCCGGGGTGGTGCGGCTGGTGTGGCCGGTGGAGACCGTACGGACCGTGGCGCGCCTGCTGGAGGACGCGGGGGAGCTGAAGCGGGCCGGGTGAGACCGCAACTGGCCACGGTGGGGCGGGCTGACGCCTGGCCACGGTGGTGCCGCGCTGAGCGGAGCGCCCACGACGGGCCCGGCCACAGCGCGGCAGCTGCCGCTCCCCCCCGAGCCACGGTCTATGGGTGCGGTCTCCTCACGCGGCCGCATCCGTGACGGCGGGAGTACGGCGCCCGGCCTCCCACGGCCCCGCCTGACGCGGTACCGGACCCGCGCCCCCCACCTCTCCCCTCGCTGCCAGCCTCACTGCCTGCACCACGGCGAGAGCGAGAGACGGCAGAACACCTATCGTGCGGTCCTGGCGTTGCCGTGTGTGTGGTCGGCCTGCACCACAGAAAGCGCGCCCCGACGGTGGGACGGGCGAAGGAGCCGAGCAATGTGGACCTGCACCCCCACCGGCATCAGCCACACGTCGAAGGCTCTTGACACGTCACGGCCTGTGCCACCCGAGACGCAGGACCGATGATGCTGTCCCCCTCCCGCAGACGACAACGGCGCCGCCACGCGAAGCGAGCGCAACCACAGACCAGCAACCCCCACCGCCCGCTGGCGGCCTCAGGCCGGGCGCCACGGCTGCCGGGTCGGCTCGACTACGGGCGCGTGTCAGGGGTGTTGCGGATGCGGGGCGGCCTGGCGCCGACCGGGACCGGCCGCCAGGCCGCAGCCCGGGCGGGCGCCGGGGCCGCCCGGCGCGCCCGTGGGCGCGCCCTTGAGGAAGTGAAGAAGATTTCGACCGATCCCGGGGATGGAGCCGCTCCGAACGCGTCGCGAGGGTGGCTCTATGCGGTGTCCATCCGGTTGGTCTGGCCTTCAACTCGCCAGGAAGTCCCGGTCAATCCTCGTCGGGGTAGTCCCACTAGGCGTGTCCGGTGAATCGGTGACCGGTGCGCGGACGTACCGTTGTGCGTGGCATGTGGCGGGGTGTTCTTTGGGCCGTGGAGTGGGCTCGTCTGGCGCCGCGTCTGCCGTGGACGGCCATCCTGGCTGTGATCCGCTGTGGCTGCGTGAGTGAGCCGCCGGAAAGTGCTTAGTGGCCCTCGCCGGGCGGTGTGCCGCAGCTCGGGCCGCCCGGGCCGTCGAACTGCACCGAGTTGAAGAAGTCCCGGAAGTCCGGGTAGAAGTTGCCCTTGCCGGTCGGGCCGGCGGAGGTGACGGCCGTGCAGCCGGTGTAGTTCGTTCCGGACCAGAGGTGGATGGTGGAAGAGGTCCGGTTCCAGTCCGATTCGGCGCGCGCGTTCATGCCGAGCGCCGCGAGGTCCGGCGTGCTGTGCGTCAGCGTGATCACGTCGCCGGTGCCGTCGAGGCCCGAGAACATGCAGTAGTAGCCGTCGGGACATCTGTCATACCCGTCGGCCGCACGGGCCGTGGTGACCGGCACGACGGTGGCGGCCGCGACGGCCACTGGCACGAGCAGGGTGCGCAACGTATTCCTCATCTACTGATGCTCCTTGACCCGGATTCCGAAGATTCGTCGACTCGGTGCAGATCATCACTCGTGCCGTTGCCGCCCAACCGTTCTGATGAGGTGGCGTGTCACCGCGCAGATCAGCTGGAGGCTTCCCCGCCACTGCATCAGACACACAAATCACAGGTAGTGAAGGAGCTATCGGGGGCACGAGCAGCATCCTCGCGCTACCGCTGTCCCGGCGGGCAAGGTACAACAGCATGCTCGATCGCCCGGCAGCGGATGGGCGTGATCCATCGGACATGCCTAGGAGCGGGTGCGCTTCCCTGCGGCTTTGTCGGCGGTGATGCGGTAGGCGAGTTGGGCGTGTTCGGCGCTGACGCAGAGTTCTTCGAGGGCCAGGGGGTGGCCGTCGGCGTCGTGGGTGGTGCGGGTGGCGACGAGGAGCGGGGTGGCGTCGGGGATGCCGAGTGCGGTGCGTTCGTCGGGGAGGGGCATGCGGGCGCGTACGGTCTCGGTCCACGTCAGGGTGTGTCCGGCCTTCTCCAGCAGGCCGTAGACCTCGGCCGGTTCGGTGTCCGGGGCCTCGGTGAGCGGGGTGTCTTCGGCGGTCGCGAACGGGATGAGCGTGCGGTGCAGGGCCCGCGTCCCGGTGGCCGGGTCGGACAACAGGCGGTCGACGCCGAAGAGGGCTTCTCCCTCAGCGAGTTGCAGCGCCGCCCCGGTCGTGACGGTGGTCTCCACCCGGTGCACGCCCGGCGCCTCGGCCTGCTGCCACTTCGTGCCGTCGGCGGTGGTGAAGGTGCCGCCGGCGCCGCGCTGGATGCTGCGCTGGACGGTGAGGACGGGCTTCCCGGCGGCGCGGACGTAGCTGCCCTTGCCGTGGCGGACGTCGATGAGGCCTTCCGCGCGCAGGGCGGCGATCGCGTTGCGGACGGTGGGACGGGAGACCTTGTAGCGGTCGATGAGCTGGGCTTCGGAAGGGAGCGGGGCGCCGGGCGGGAACTCCCCGGAGGTGATGGCGTCGCGGATGGCGGCGGCGACCTGCTGGTAGAGGGCTCCGGGGCGCTGGATCTCTGACATACCGGGCTGTTCCTCTCGGCTCTGGCAGCGATGTCATACGAGGGTCATCACTCGTCAGCATAAGTGCTTGTGCGGCACGCCGACAGTCCCTCATAGGTGTCACTCGTAAGGACAAGTGACGTCAGGGTGTCTGTGCTCTGGCGTTCCCGAGTGGCCTGGGAGGCCGAAGATCATGCAGTCCATTCCTGTGGACACATCCCGGCTGGGCGTACTGCGCTGCGCGGTCGCGCCCGAGCCGAAGACGACCGGTTTCGAGAGCAGGGAGGTCAAGAAGGACCGCGACGGCAACACCGTCTGGACCGTGGGTGTGATGGTGCGTCAGGACGGGCGCCGGGTGTCGGTGATCGAGGTCGCCGTTCCCGGGGAGCCGGTCGGCGTCGTCGAGGGCGTGCAGGTGAAGCTGACCGGGCTGGAGGCGTTCGCCTGGGCCATGGGCGACCGGCACGGCATCAGCTTCCGCGCCGCCGCCATCACCCCCGTCCCCGCTCCCGCCACGACCACTACCGCGTCCGGCGCGGGCACCGGCGGTAAGGGTGGTGGTGCGTGATGGGAGGGCTGTGGCTCTCGCTGTTCGCCGCGTTACTCGCGGCGGCCGCTCTCGCGGGGCCGTCCCTGGCGGGGCGGTTCCCGGTCGCCGTCTGGTACCTGACCGGCTACCCGGTCACCGCGCTGCGGGTGGTGTGGACCTGGCGCAAGGCGGCAACCCTCAACGATCTGGCGGTCGCTCCCCGGCCCGCGCGCGGGCTGATCGGGGAACTGATCGTCAAGGGCGAAGCGCTGCGGCCGGTCGCTCCACGCATCTCGTGGCCCCGCCCGACGCGTACGGGCCTGACCGTGACCGTGCGCCTGCACCCCGGACAGACCCCCGAGCCGTACCTCGCGGCGGCGGAAGCGCTGATGCACGCGTGGCGCGTCCACGCCGTACGCGTCAGCTCCCCGGAACGCGGGCTCGTCCGCCTGGCGGCCACCGCCGGCGACCCGCTGAAACAACCACACCTGGCCACAGCGCCGAAAGCGCTGCTGTCCGCGCTGGTCGGCATCCTCGAAGACGGCAGCGCGTGGGTGCTCAATCTGCGGCAGGTGCCGCACTGGCTCATCGTGGGTGCCACGCAGTCCGGGAAATCCACCCTCCTGGCCCGGCTGGTCACGCAGCTGGCCCGGCAGAAGGTGGCCCTGATCGGCATCGACTGCAAAGGCGGCATCGAACTCGGCCTGTTCGACGGACGGCTGTCCGCCCTGACCACCTGCCGCAAAGAAGCCGTCGCCGTCCTCGGCGCCCTCGTCGGCGAGCTGCACGACCGGATGGAGACGTGCCGCACCTACGCGGTGCGCTCCGTGTGGGACCTCCCGGACGACGTACGGCCTGTGCCCATCGTGGTCCTGGTCGATGAACTCGCCGAGCTCTACCTCTCGGACGGCACGCGGGCGGGGAAAGCCGAGGCGGAAGCCTGCTCCACGTACCTGCTGCGGATAGCCCAGCTCGGCGCCGCCCTCGGCCTCCACCTCGTCGTGGCCGGGCAACGGGTCGGCTCCGACCTCGGCCCCGGCGTCACCGCGCTGCGCGCCCAGCTGTCGGGCCGCGTCTGCCACCGCGTCAACGACGGCGGCACCGCCGAGATGGCCCTCGGCGACCTGAACAAGGACGCCATCACGGTCGCCCAAGCGATCACCACGGACGAGAAGGGCGTGGCCGTGTGCGCCGGGGCCGACGGGGCCTGGGCGTGGGCCCGCTCCCACCACACGAGCGTGCTGGAGGCGCGGAAGACGGCCATGGCCCACGCCCACCTCACCCCCGAACTCCGCCCGGTACGCAAGGCACTTGCGGAGGTGGAGTCATGATCAGCGAGAACACAGCACTCCCGCTCGTGATCGTCTTCGGCCTCGTCACCACGCTGCTCGTGCGCTCCCGCGAGGTGCGCTGGTGGGAAGCGGTCCTCATCGCCCTGTTCGGCGTCTACCTCGGCCAGACCCCCGTCATCTTCACCGTCAACGGGTTCATCTCCTGGCTGTTCTCCGGCCTCACCCACACCTGACCCCCGAAGAGAGGGGCCCAACGCCTATGCCCATGCGCCCCGTTCGCTGCCCCGTCTGCAAGGGCGAACGCCGCATCCGCACCCACACCGGACGGTGGCGCCGCTGCCGCTGCTGCCGGGGCCACGGCACCATCCGCTGACCGCACACCAGACCAACCCCCAGAAAGGCCGAGCCCATGGACGACACCGGACCACCACCCAACCACCCCGCCGCCGGCACGGCGGCCCACCCCGGAAGGTCCCCACCACCATCGCCACCGCCAACCCCACGGCGGCTGACCGGCGCGCCGCCCTCGACCGCGCGGCGCGCCTGCGTCAGCTCCCCGACACCGACCGCGACATCATCCACCTCGCCAACGCCCCTACCTTCCACCGCCTGTTGGAGCAGATCACCGCCACCGGAGGCTGCGCCCACCCCGTCCACCTGACCGGCCACACCACCACCCGCGACACCGTCACCGGCGAAATCCTCCACCACTACGACACCCGTACCGAACCCGGCGAACGCCTCCTGATCCGCTGCCGCAACCGCCGCGCCACCGTCTGCCCGCCCTGCTCCCGCCTCCACTCCGGAGACACCTTCCACCTCGTCCGCGCCGGACTCACCGGCGGCAAGACCGTCCCCGCCACCGTCCAGACCCACCCCCGCCTCTTCCTCACCCTCACCGCACCCGGCTTCGGCCCCGTCCACCGCACCACCACCAGCGGCCAACCCTGCCGCCCCCGGCGCGGCACCGGACACTGCGAACACGGAAAGGCCCTGGGCTGCGGGAGCGTTCACCCCTTGGACGACCCGCTGGCCGGGCAGCCGCTCTGCCCCGGCTGCTACGACTACACGACGCACGTCCTCTGGCACGCCCACGCCGGACAGCTCTGGGACCGCTTCACCCGCGCCGTCCGCCGCCACCTCGCCACCACCGCCGGGATCACACAGTCCCGCTTCCCCGACTACGCCCGGCTCTCCTTCGCCAAAGTCGCCGAGTACCAACGCCGGGCAGCCGTCCACGTCCACGCGGTCGTACGCCTCGACGGCCCGGACGGCCCCACCACCCCGCCGCCCGCCTGGGGCACGGTCGACACCCTCACCACCGCGATCCGCGCCGCCGCCCGCACCGTGACTGTGCACACCGCCTACAGCCCGGCCACCGGCCAACACACTCTCCGCTGGGGCACCCAACTCGACGTCCGCCCCCTCCGCACCACCACCGCCGACGCGGACGGCCTGGCCGACGACGCGGTCGCCGCCTACGTCGCCAAGTACATCTCCAAAGGCGCCCACGACACGGGAGCCGGCACTGACCACCGCCTCACCACCCGCGACGACCTCGACACCGCCCCCGTCACCCCCCACGTCCGCGCTCTCATGCGCGCCTGCTGGGACCTCGGCGCACTCCCCGAGTACGAACCCCTGCGCCTCCGCGCCTGGGCCCACACCCTCGGCTACCGCGGCCACCTCCTCACCAAATCCCACGCCTACTCCACCACCTACACCGCACTCCGCGCGGACCGTCAAAACCACGCCCGAGACGCCGACGACACCCCGGCCGCCCCGGACACGGTCACCGAATCCCAGTGGCGCTACACGGGCACCGGCCACACCCCCGGCACCGCCCTCCTCGCCAACGGAGTCGCTCAAGACCTGGCCCACAACCATGAGCTTGCCCGTGAGGCCCTGGCGCTCGGATCGAGGCGAGGTGAGGCGGGATGAGGGGGCGGTCAACGGTTCAAGGCAGCAGGGCCGCTGTGGTCACGGGCGTTCCGGTCGCTCGGGACAAGGAAGGCCGACGGGTCGGCGAACGACGGACAAGAGCCACGGTGACCAGCGAGATTGTCATCGTGGACAGCGACGGCAACCAGGAGCCGTACGACCCCAGCAAGCTATGAACACAGGCCCCTGCCGTGCGGCAGGGGCCTGTCTCGTTGGTGAGCTAGAACTTCTCGCCGAAGTCGTCTTCCTTCATTACCAGGCGCTCTCGGACGTCCTTCGGGATGAGGAGGCGCAGACGAACCTGAGGGGCTCGAACCCCCGGGATCTTCGTCCGGTAGACCTCGCACTTGACGCCGACGCGGACCAGGTCGGCAGCCATGGCTTCCATGCCTCCTTCCTCCCAGTGCTGCTGGAACGTCTTGCCGTTGTGGACGTTCACCCAGCGGTCCTGGGTGGTCTCCGGATCGATGGACTCAAGGTCGGCGATGAGCTTGTCCAGCGTCTCCTGGGCCTGTTCCTGAGTGAACCGTGTCTTCGAGAAGCGGCCCTCGGGCTCCAGTTCCTTCATGTAGTAGGCGATGGAGTCCTGGAGGCGCTTCACCTCCTTGCGCGCCTCTGCACCCCTCGCGTACTCCCGGACCTGTACCGGCCAGTCGCCGAGGACAGTCAGGACGTCCTGCACGAGTTGCCCATAGACCTCATCGGGGTTCGGAGCGCCATAGCCTCCGCTCTTGCAGCCTTGGCAGCGAAGGTAGCGGTATGTCGCCGTCGTCCTGTTGTTCACCTGCACGGTCATGTTGGTGCCGCAGTCTGCGCAGGTCAGGACCCCCCGGAACTTCGTGGGCCCGTCCGTCTGCCGTGGGGGCTGGTTCTTGGCAGACCTGTCCAGGTTGGTCTGGAGCTCGTAGAACTCGTCCTCGGTGAAGACACCCTCTGCGACCCTGATGGGCTTGCCGTCCTTGCCCAGGACGAGTCGTGACCTGCGGGACCCACTCTCGGGGTCCGTCTCGACCCGGTAGCCCAACAAAGCCGGATTGCGTAGTCGGCTCAGCAGCGTGGAGGCGGTGAGGCCGGGCCCGCAGAGACCAGACCGTACGAGCACCTTGACCATGCGCCTCGCGGACGGTGGGTTGGGCCTCCTTACTGCGCGCCGGCACCAGTGGAGTGCTCGGTGCGCTGTCCCCTCTATACGGAGGACAACATTGCCGTGCTCGTCCACGTCAGTCACGTAGCCGTAGGCGGGCTTGCCAACCAGCCACTCGCTCTGTGTCTTCGTATAGTCCCAGAGGCTCGCGACGCGGGTGGAGGTGTTGGCGGCCTCGATCTCGGCGATACCTCCGATGATCGTGACCAGGATCTTCCCTGCCGTCGTGGTCAGGTCGATGCTGTCGTGCTTGGAGACCAGGTTCTTGCCGTACTTCAGGCACCAGTCGATCATGGTCGACAGATCCGACAGGCGGCGTACGAAGCGGTCGAGCTTCCAGAAGAGCAACACGTCGAACTCGGGCACCCGGTTGTTGAGCCAGTCGCCGAGTTGCTTCCTCTTCCAGGGCGGCACCTTGGTTGCGCTGACGTTCAGGTCGCTGGCCACGCCCACGACCCTGCACCCCTGCTCCTTCGCCAGGATCCGGAGATCGAGTTCTTGTCGAACAGGTGAGGTCGTGTCGTCCGTCCATACCGACAGGCGGACGGACAGGAGTGCCCGGGGAGCGTCCTCCGGTAACTGGGCTTCGGCCGCTTTCAGGTCTTCGAGCAGCGCCAAGTCCGCTGCTGTCCACTCGGCCTCGACGTCGTATGCCTTCTGCTTCGCTGCTGACTTCGTACGTGAACGCTTTGACATGCCGGTGACTTTAGGGGTGTATCTGTCTGCCCGCAGATGCAGACCGAGATCCAAATCGGTCCGACCGGCAAGAAGTTGCTGCCGCTGACCGTGGTGAAGTAACAGCGTGACCCGTGGGGGGAGGGCTCCGGCCCTCCCCCCACGGCCGTGACGGGGACGTCTTCCCCGGAGACGAGTCCTGACCCGCCGGACCACGTCACTGCGTGAGGCACGTACTCTAGGTAGCAGTACGACCGCTCTCACGAAGGACGAGACCACTGGGCAAGCGACAGCCCGAAGGCCCGCCGCCCGCACCCGCGGTGCAGCGCATCCGACTGCGTTACACCAAGCGCGGCCGCCTCCGGTTCACCAGCCACCGTGACTTCCAGCGCGCCTTCGAGCGGGCGCTGCGCCGCGCCGAGGTGCCCATGGCGTACTCGGCGGGCTTCACCCCGCACCCCAAGGTGTCGTACGCCAATGCCGCACCCACCGGCACGGGCAGTGAGGCCGAGTATCTGGAGATCCAGCTCACCGAGGCCCGGGACCCGGGCCCGCTGCGCGAGCTGCTCGACGCGTCGCTGCCCGCCGGGCTCGACGTGATCGACGCGGTGGAGGCGCACACCTCCTCCTTCGCGGACCGGCTGCAGGCCTCCGTGTGGGAGCTGCGGCTGGACGGCGTCGAGCGCGCCGAGGCCGAGCGGGCCGTGGCGGCCTTCCTGGCCGCCGGGGCCGTCGAGGTCGAGCGCCGCACGAAAAACGGGTTGCGGACCTTCGACGCGCGTGCCGCGGTCGTGCGGCTGGAGGTCCTCGACGCTCCGGCCGATAGGCCCGGTGACGGTGCCTGTGCGATACTGCGGCTGGTTGTTCGGCATGCGACACCCGCCGTTCGACCCGACGACGTCCTGTCCGGCCTCCGCGCTGTGGCCGACCTGGCGCCGCCGGTCCCCGCTGCGGTGACCAGGCTGGCGCAGGGGCTGCTCGATGAGGAGACCGGCACGGTGACCGACCCGCTCGCGCCCGATCGCGACGCCTCCCCGGCCGCTTCGGCCGCCGGGCCGGGCGCCGGTGCCGCGCGGGTCCCGGAAGGTTCCGGGTAAGGACGGCCGTTGCCGCGCCGCCGTACCGCCTGGGAGCCACCCCGGTCCGGCAGGCGCACTGACCAGAAGACTTTCGCCGGTGCCGACGCCTCGGACCCGGCGAGCGAGACGACAGCTCCCGTGCGGCGACCGCGCCCCGGACGGCGGTACCGCGCTCATCACGCGGACCACCGGGCCGGAACCGGCGCGGCGCCCGGGAGCGTGACGGGAGAACCGCCCGCATGCTCGAACCCATTGAGCCCAATGACACCGAAGCCGTGACCCCCGGCGAGACCGGGCCCGGCGACACCCTGCCGCCGCGCCGGCGCCGCCGGGCGGCGTCCCGCCCGGCGGGCCCGCCCGCCTCCGGCGGCACCACCGACGCCGTACAGCCGCAGGCCGCCGACCTGCCGGAGGCCGCGCAGGCCGCCGAGGCCCAGGCCGCTCCGGCCGCCGAGGCCGCCGCTCCGGCCACCCCGGCCCGTCCGCGCCGCCGCGCGACCCGTAAGGCGGCCGCTCCGGCGGGCTCGCCGCGTGCCGCCGAGGAGGCCGCCGAGACTGTTCCGGCCGTGGAGGCCGAGGCTGCGGAGCCGGTCGAGGCCGAGGCTGCGCCTTCGGCGCCGGCCCGTACGCGTCGTCGTGCCACGCGCCGGGCGTCGGCGCCCGCCGGTGCGCCGCTTGCCGCAGAGACCGCAGAGACCGTCGAGCCGGTCGCCGAGCCGGCGCCGGCCGCGGAGCCCGCCGCTCCGGTGGCCGAGGCCGCCGCCGAGGCCGCGCCGGCCCGTCCGCGCCGCCGCGCGACCCGTAAGGCGACCGCCCCGGCGGGAGCCCCGCAGGCCGCGGAGCCGGTGACCGAGGCCGCTCCGGCCGTGGAGGCCGAGGCTGCCGAGCCGGTCGAGGCCGAGGCTGCGCCTTCGGCGCCGGCCCGTACGCGTCGTCGTGCCACGCGCCGGGCCTCCGCGCCCGCCGGTGCGCCGCGTACCGCCGAGCCGGTCGAGGCCGCTGCCGAGACCGCCGCTCCCGAGACCGAGGCCGCCGCTCCCGAGACCGAGGCCGCCGCGCCGGCCGCCGAGGCCGCGCCCTCGGCGCCCGCCCGTACCCGACGCCGCGTGACCCGTGCCGCCGGTACCGCCGCGCGCGAGGCCGCTCCGGTCGAGACGGCCGCCGCCGTCGAGGAGACCGCCGAGGAGGCCGCTCCGGCCGCCGAGCCGCGGGCCCGCCGTACCCGCCGCCGGGTCGTGGCCGAGCCCGCCGCCGGTGGTCCGGAGGCCGAGGAGACCCCCGCCCGTACCCGACGCCGGGCCGTGCGTCCGACGGCGGCCATGTTCCAGGCGCCGGTGTTCACCGAGCCGATGTTCCAGACCCCGGAGACCGCCGCGGCCGCCCTGGCCGAGGAGCCTGCCGAGGAGACCGCCGCCGCGCAGCCCGCCGAGACGGGCCGGCGCCGGCGCCGCCGTCGCGGGGAGCCCGCCGAGGCCGCCCCGGCCGCCGTGGCGGAGACCGCCGCCGAGGCCGAGCAGGAGGCCGAGGAGGCGGAGGCCGCCCCGGCCGCCGAGGGCGAGGAGCCGGCCGAGCGTCCCTCGCGCCGCCGTCGTCGCGGGGGCCGTCGCCGCCGCCGTGGCGAGGGTGCCGAGGCGGAGGCCGAGGAGCCGCAGGAGGAGGCCGCCGAGGAGCAGGCCGCCGAGGGCGAGGAAGAGCCCGAGGAAGGGGCCGAGGGCGCCGAGGAGGCGGGCGCGGGCACGGCCGGCAGCCGTCGCCGTCGCCGCCGTCGCCGCCGCAGCGGGGAGGCCGCCGAGGCCGAGCCGGGCGAGAACGAGCCGGAGCGCACGGTCGTCAAGATCCGTGAGCCCCGCAAGCGCGAGGAGCCGGGCACCGGCTTCGACGAGGTGCAGTCCATCAAGGGCTCGACCCGCATGGAGGCGAAGAAGCAGCGCCGCCGTGAGGGCCGAGAGCAGGGCCGCCGCCGGGTGCCGATCATCACCGAGGCCGAGTTCCTCGCCCGCCGTGAGGCCGTCGAGCGCGTCATGGTCGTCCGCCAGAGCGGCGAGCGCACCCAGATCGGCGTGCTGGAGGACAACGTCCTCGTCGAGCACTTCGTGAACAAGGAGCAGGCCACCAGCTACGTCGGCAACGTCTACCTGGGCAAGGTCCAGAACGTGCTGCCGTCCATGGAGGCCGCGTTCGTCGACATCGGCAAGGGCCGCAACGCCGTCCTGTACGCCGGTGAGGTCAACTTCGAGGCGCTCGGCATGGGCAACGGCCCGCGCCGTATCGAGAGCGCCCTGAAGTCCGGCCAGTCCGTGCTCGTCCAGGTCACCAAGGACCCGATCGGCCACAAGGGCGCCCGGCTGACCAGCCAGGTCTCGCTGCCCGGCCGCTACCTGGTGTACGTGCCCGAGGGCTCGATGACCGGTATCAGCCGCAAGCTGCCCGACACCGAGCGGGCGCGGCTGAAGCAGATCCTCAAGAAGATCGTCCCCGAGGACGCGGGCGTCATCGTGCGCACCGCCGCCGAGGGCGCGAGCGAGGAGGAGCTGGCGCGCGACGTCCAGCGGCTGCAGGCGCAGTGGGAGGACATCCAGAAGAAGGCGAAGAACGGGAACGCTCCGACCCTGCTGTACGGCGAGCCGGACATGACCGTCCGGGTCGTGCGCGACATCTTCAACGAGGACTTCTCGAAGGTCATCGTCAGCGGTGACGGCGCCTGGGAGACCATCCACGGCTACGTCTCGCACGTCGCCCCGGACCTCGCGGACCGGCTGCAGAAGTGGACGTCCGACGTCGACGTCTTCGCCACGTACCGGATCGACGAGCAGCTGATGAAGGCGCTCGACCGCAAGGTCTGGCTGCCCAGCGGCGGTTCGCTCGTCATCGACCGGACCGAGGCGATGGTCGTCGTCGACGTCAACACCGGCAAGTTCACCGGTCAGGGCGGCAACCTTGAGGAGACGGTCACCAGGAACAACCTGGAGGCGGCCGAGGAGATCGTGCGCCAGCTGCGGCTGCGCGACCTCGGCGGCATCATCGTGATCGACTTCATCGACATGGTGCTGGAGTCCAACCGGGACCTGGTGCTGCGCCGGCTGCTGGAGTGCCTGGGCCGGGACCGCACCAAGCACCAGGTCGCCGAGGTGACCTCGCTGGGCCTGGTCCAGATGACCCGCAAGCGGGTCGGCCAGGGCCTGCTGGAGTCCTTCTCCGAGCAGTGCGTGCACTGCAACGGCCGTGGCGTGATCGTGCACATGGACCAGCCGTCCACGGTGGGCGGCGGTGGCGGCGGCAAGCGCGGCCGGAAGAAGGGCAAGGCCGTGGCCGCGGAGCGGCCCGCCGAGGCCGAGGCGGCTCCGGTGGTGGAGGCCGCCGAGGCCGCCGCGCCCGAGCTGGAGCCCGTGACGGTGACCGAGGCCGAGCTCGTGCCGTCGGTCGGCGGCGGGGCCGACGAGGAGTGGTTCGGCAGCCCGGCCGAGGCGGAGGCCGCCGCGAAGCGGGGCCGTACGCGCCGTCGGGCCACCCGCAAGGCCACCGCTCCGGCGGGTGCGCCGAAGGCGGCCGCCGAGGCGGAGGTCGTCGTGATGCCGAAGGCTCCCGAGGAGCCGGCGGAGGCCGCGCCCGTGGCTGCGGCCGAGCCTGCTGCCGCGCCTGCGGCGGAGGCCGTCGCGGAGGCCGTCGTCGAGCCGGCTGCGGCCGAGGTGCCGGTGGCGCCCGCAGAGGAGGCCGCCCCTGTCCGTACCCGTCGCCGGGTGGCGCGCCGGGCGTCCGCTCCGGCGGGCTCCCCGGCCGGGGCGGAGCAGGCCGTGGTCGTGGTGAGCGCGCCTGCGGCGGAGGCCGTGGCCGAGGAGGCCGCCGAGCCCGCCGCCGAGGTCGCTCCGGCCGTCGAGCCGGCCGCCGAGGCCGTCGAGAGCACGGTTGTCGAGAGCGCGGAGGAGGCCGAGGAGGCCGCTCCGGCGAAGAAGGCGGTTCGTAAGACGGCCGCCAAGAAGACGACCGCGAAGAAGACGGCCACCGCGAAGAAGGCCACGGCGAAGAAGACGGCGGCCAAGAAGACGACCACGGCGAAGAAGGCCACCGCCAAGAAGACCGCGGCCAAGAAGACGACCGCGAAGAAGACCACGGCCAAGAAGACGGCGGCGAAGAAGGTTGCCGCCGAGGCAGTGGCGGCGTCGGAGGACTGAGGGAGCCGACGGGCCTCCCCCAGCGATCGCTGGGGGAGGCCCGCGTTTCCCCCGCACCCCGCTGGGGAAAGGCGCCGGTTTGACCCCCCGGTGTGCGGCCCGTAACCTTGTCGTTCGGCGTCTGTACGCCACCCCTGAGCAGACACCTCCCGGCTTTCCGGGAGAGGCCGCTCGTCCGCCTCCGGATGGGCGCGGGCGTAGCCCCGCGACGAGAGCGGCTGGCATCAGAGGTTCCGTTTACTAGCGAGAGAGTGAGATCCGCGTGTACGCAATCGTGCGCAGCGGTGGCCGCCAGCACAAGGTTGCTGTTGGCGACATCGTCGAGGTTGACAAGATTTCCACCGCCAAGGTGGGCGACGCGGTCGAGCTCTCGACGCTGCTCGTCGTCGACGGCGAGAACGTCACCAGCGACCCGTGGGTCCTGGCGGGCATCAAGGTTCAGGCCGAGATCGTGGACCACCACAAGGGTGCCAAGATCGACATCCTGAAGTACAAGAACAAGACCGGCTACCGCAAGCGGATCGGTCACCGCCAGCAGTACACCGCGCTGAAGATCACCACCATCCCCACGGCTGCGAAGTAAGGGACTGACGAGAGATGGCACACAAGAAGGGCGCATCGTCCACCCGGAACGGTCGCGACTCCAACGCTCAGCGGCTCGGTGTGAAGCGCTTCGGCGGCCAGACCGTCCTCGCCGGTGAGATCCTGGTCCGCCAGCGTGGTACCCACTTCCACCCGGGCGCCGGTGTCGGCCGCGGTGGCGACGACACGCTGTTCGCGCTGCAGGCCGGTGCGGTGGAGTTCGGCACCCACCGTGGCCGCAAGGTCGTCAACGTCGTTCCGGTCGCCTGATCCAGGTTCCGTAGAGCGACAGCAGCGAGGGCGGACCTCTCTTCCCTGCGGGGAAGCGGGTCCGCCCTCGCTGCGTTGAGATACGTACAGATCCCCCGATGTCCCCCGATCACGGACCACTCACCTGGAGGCACTCGCTATGACCACCTTCGTGGACCGCGTCGAGCTGCATGTCGCCGCGGGTAACGGAGGCCATGGCTGCGCCTCCGTGCACCGCGAGAAGTTCAAGCCGCTGGGCGGCCCGGACGGCGGCAACGGCGGCCGCGGCGGCGATGTGATCCTGGTCGTCGACCAGTCGGTCACCACGCTGCTCGACTACCACCACAGCCCGCACCGCAAGGCCGGCAACGGCAAGCCCGGCGAGGGCGGCCACCGCTCCGGCAAGGACGGCGCCGACCTGATCCTGCCCGTGCCGGACGGCACGGTCGTCCTCGACAAGCGCGGCAACGTGCTCGCCGACCTCGTCGGCCAGGGCACCAGCTATGTCGCCGGGCAGGGCGGCCGCGGCGGCCTGGGCAACGCGGCGCTCGCCTCCGCCCGCCGCAAGGCCCCCGGCTTCGCGCTGCTCGGTGAGCCCGGGCAGAGCGGTGACGTGGTCCTGGAGCTGAAGACCGTCGCGGACGTGGCGCTCGTCGGCTACCCGAGCGCGGGCAAGTCCTCGTTGATCTCCGTGCTGTCGGCCGCCAAGCCGAAGATCGCGGACTATCCGTTCACGACGCTCGTGCCCAACCTCGGTGTGGTCACGGCCGGTTCGACCGTCTACACCATCGCCGACGTGCCCGGGCTGATCCCCGGCGCCAGCCAGGGCAAGGGCCTGGGCCTGGAGTTCCTGCGGCACGTCGAGCGCTGCTCGGTGCTCGTGCACGTCCTCGACACGGCGACGCTGGAGTCCGAGCGGGACCCGCTGAGCGACCTCGACGTCATCGAGGCCGAGCTCAGGGAGTACGGCGGTCTGGAGGACCGGCCGCGCATCGTCGTCCTGAACAAGGTCGACATCCCCGACGGCCAGGACCTCGCCGACATCATCCGGCCCGAGCTGGCCGAGCGCGGCTACGACGTCTACGAGGTGTCGGCCGTCTCCCGGCAGGGTCTGAAGGAGCTGTCGTTCGCGCTGGCCGGCATCGTCGCGAAGGCGCGGGCCGCCCGGCCGAAGCAGGAGGCGACCCGGATCGTCATCCGCCCCAAGGCCGTGGACGACGCGGGCTTCACGGTCACGCTGGAGGACGACGGCATCTACCGCGTGCGCGGTGAGAAGCCCGAACGCTGGGTGCGGCAGACCGACTTCAACAACGACGAGGCCGTCGGCTACCTCGCCGACCGCCTCAACCGCCTCGGTGTCGAGGAGGAGCTGATGAAGGCCGGGGCCCGCGCGGGCGACGGCGTGGCCATCGGCTCCGAGGAGGACGCGGTCGTCTTCGACTGGGAGCCGTCGATGGCCGCCGGTGCGGAGATGCTCGGCCGCCGTGGTGAGGACCACCGCTTCGAGGCCCCGCGCCCGGCGGCGCAGCGGCGCCGCGACCGGGAGGCGGAGCGGGACGAGGCACAGCAGGAGTTCGAGGGCTTCGACCCGTTCGCGTAAGGCGGGACTCATGACGGAGGGCCCGGAGGCGCAAGCCTCCGGGCCCTCCGTCATGGCACGGCCGCTACGCGGACGTGCTCACCGCGTCCGCGTCCCGCTGGCCCGGAATCTCCGAGGCCGCCCGCGCGGCCGCCCGCGCCGCGCGGGCATCCGCCTGCGCGGCCAGCGCCACCGCGGCCTGGTTGAAGCGGACCAGCGACGGCGGGTCGGAGGGGCCCAGCAGCTGGACCTTGAGCTCCTTGCGGGCGGCCACGAACACGTCCCGCGAGGGCTCGCGCACGGCCGCCAGCAGCGCGGGGACGCCCTCCGCCTCCGGGGTGAGGACGGTGGCCGCGCTGACGGTCGGGAAGACCGCACGGAACTCGTCCTCGGCCATCCCCGAGGTGTTGGCGACCGCGTACGGCTTCTCGCTGACCAGGTAGTCGGAGACCACGCTGGAGACGTCGCTGATGAGCAGGTCGGCCTGGTTGAAGCAGCTGAACAGGGCGGGCCGCGCCGTCGTGATGATCTGGTGCTCCCACTCCGGCAGCGACGCCCAGTAGGCGCTCTCCCAGGCGGCGGTGGCGGCCTCGACGTTCGCCGAGCGGTCCGGCTCCGGGGTGCTCTGCAGCATCATGCGCTCGATCTCGTCGGCGCTGGGGCGGAACGTCCTCGTGGTGAGCCGGTCCAACTCCTCCGTGCGGCGCGCCAGTTCGGCGGCCGCCTCGGGGCCGGGGCGCTCGCCGGAGCGCCGCGTGTTGGCCTCGCGGATCATGGCCTGGATGCGCTGGTTCGCCTCACCGGCGCGCGGGTCGACGGAGCCGGTCATCGGGTGCGGCTTGTACAGCAGACGCACCCCGGGGTCGGCGAGGAGCGCGCGGACGACGTTCTCGCCGGCCAGCATCACCGAGGTGTTGCCGGGGTTGCCGTCCCAGCCCTCCCACGTCGGCGCGTACAGCACGGTGGTGTACTGACCGGCGGGCGGGCCCGCGTACGGGCGGATGGGGGCGAGCTGCGGGCGGCCGACCTCGACCACGTCGCGGTCGTCGACGCCGATGTCGGCGAGCTGGTAGCGCTCGCGGGCGGCGGGCCCGGCGACCCAGATCTCGTCGTACGCCTTGGAGTAGGGGTTGCAGCTGGAGAGCTTGTCGCTCTCGCCGTGGTTGATGAACGCGTGCTTGATCGACGGCATTCGCAGCACCTGCGAGGTCTTACCGGAGTTCGCCGGGTGCAGCATCATCTTCAGCGAGGACTTCTCCAGCGCCATCAGGTGCGCGACCTTGGGGATGCACACGATCGGCACGTCGGTGGCGTCGATCTTCTCCACCATGAAGCGCTCGCGGAGCACGATGACGGGGTTGCCGTCGAGCTCGGCGAGCGTGGAGAGCCACATGTTGGCCTGGTAGGCGGAGCTGGTCCCGCCGGAGAAGTACATGCCGACGGTGGGCCGGTACTCGGCGAGCCAGTTGTCGAGCCAGGCCAGGGCCTGCTCCTCACCGGCGATGCGCTTCTTCGCCCCCAGCCAGGTCGCCAGGTAGGCGGTGCCGCCGAAGGCGAGGACGACGGCGAGGCCGAGGCCGATCCCGCCCCACAGCACCCGGTGCGTGCCCGCCGTGACGAGCAGGCCCGCCGTGGCCGGGACGGACAGCCGCAGCAGCCGGCGGCCGTGCTGGCGGCTCAGCAGGCGCGGCGGGGCGGCGCACAGGCGCAGGGCGGAGGCGTCGATGTTGCGGGTGACGAACGGCAGCGTGCGGCTGCGGCGGACCAGGATCGCCGTGGCCTGGCAGGCGAGGTGCGCGCCGTAGAAGAGCACGAACCCGATCAGCAGCGGGACGTACTCGCGCAGCGGCTCGTCCCCGTGCAGGCGCAGCAGCCCGACCATGACCAGCATGTCGCGCAGCAGCTGCCGCACCATGACGTCGAAGCGGATCTTGCCGAGCAGTGCGAGCAGACCGGGATCGCGGTGCTGCAGATAGAGGTCGAGCGCGAGGCCCGCCGCCGAGGCGATGATCAAGAGCGGCACGTTGGGCAGCAGCGCGCCGACGAGCTGGCCGGTGAAGAACACCAGCATGGCGAGCAGCGCCGCGAGCTGGACCGCTCGGCGGGAGGCTGTTCCGGCAGAAGGCACTGGACGGGCTCCTGGCACGAGGGACGAGAAGGACGTAAAGGCTTGGAAAAGGGACCGCGCCGAAGGGCACACCTGACGACGGTCGACTACTGACCGTATGACGGGGGCTGCCCGACGAGCAATCTTCTCCGACGGGAATCATCGCAAAACAGGGCCGAACGACCACAATCGTCCGGGCGGTAGATTGGCCGCCCCAGCAGACAACGCAGCAGACGAACGCAGAGGTGCAGAACGTGGCAGGGGCAGGGGCAGCGGAGACGCACGGCGCGCAGGAGACGCACGGCACACGGCCCGAGGTGACCGGTGCCCGCCGGATCGTGGTCAAAGTGGGATCCTCGTCGCTGACCACCGCGAGCGGCGGGCTGGACGCCGACCGCGTCGACGCGCTCGTCGACGTGCTCGCCAGGGCCGTGGGCCCGGCGGGCGGCACGGACGGCAAGGAGATAGTGCTCGTCTCCTCCGGCGCCATCGCCGCCGGGCTGGCGCCGCTGGGCCTGACCCGGCGCCCCCGCGACCTGGCCCGGCAGCAGGCCGCCGCGAGCGTCGGCCAGGGGCTGCTCGTCGCCCGCTACACCGCCTCCTTCGCCCGCTACGGGCGCCGGGTCGGCCAGGTGCTGCTGACCTCCGACGACACCAGCCGCCGGGCCCACTACCGCAACGCGTGCCGGACGCTGGACCAGCTGCTGGCCATGGGCGCGGTACCGGTCGTCAACGAGAACGACACCGTGGCCACCGACGAGATCCGCTTCGGCGACAACGACCGGCTCGCCGCGCTCGTCGCCCATCTCGTGCGCGCCGATCTGCTCGTCCTGCTCTCCGACGTCGACGGGCTCTACGACGGCGACCCCAGCACCCCCGGCACCTCGCGGATCGCCCGGGTGCGGGGCCCGCAGGACCTTCAGGGCGTCTCCATCGGCAGCGCCGGCAAGGCGGGCGTCGGCACCGGCGGCATGGTCACCAAGGTCGAGGCGGCCCGGATCGCGGCCGCCGCCGGTATCCCCGTCGTGCTGACCTCGGCCAGCCGGGCCGCGGACGCCCTCGCCGGGCGGGAGACCGGCACGTACTTCCACCGCACCGGCCGGCGCTCGGCGGACCGGCTGCTGTGGCTCGCGCACGCCTCCACGCCGCGCGGCGCGCTCACCCTCGACGAGGGGGCGGTACGGGCCGTGGTCGAGGGGACCGGCTCGCTGCTGCCCGCGGGCATCGCGGCGGTCGAGGGCGAGTTCAGCGCCGGCGACCCGGTCGAACTGCGCGACCCGGCGGGCCGGGCCGTGGCGCGCGGGCTCGTCACCTACGACGCGGGGGAGATCCCCCAGCTGCTCGGCCGCTCGACCCGCGACCTGGCCCGCGACCTGGGCCCGGGCTACGAGCGGGAGGTCGTGCACCGGGACGACCTGGTCGTGCTGCCCCACTGACCGCCGACCCCCGCTGACCGCTGCCCGCGGGACCGCTGCCTGCGGGACCGCCGCAAGGGCATGCCGCATCGCTGACGGTCGTCACCGCAGGGCGAGAACCCCTCGGCCGGCGGCGCACCCGCCGGCGGCGCCGCGTCGAGCGTGTGCGAGCAAGTCCAGCCTTTCCATGGGGACCTTCCCGAAAACCGCCCCGTGGCCCCGCCCGGGCTGGTCAACTTTGATGCGGGAGAGAAGCAGGGAGAACCGTTCGGCACGGCTCCGCCGCCCGCGCGGAGCGGCGGACACAGGAGCAGCGAGCACACAGGAGGCCACCGGTGAGACGAGGGCGACCGGGGGCGCTGCCCCGCGGCGGCGGCACTCCCGACCGGGCCCGCCGGGCCGCGGGGGAGGAGCGCGCCCTGACCAGCGTCGCCGCCGGCGACGCCACGGACGGGCCGGACGCGGCGGGGGAGCGGGACGGCGCGGCCGGGCCGCGTCCGGCGGGCACGGCCGCACCGGCCGGCGCGCGCTCGCGCCTGTGGCACATCACCCTCAGCGTCTCCGGCCGGGAGGCGCCGCTCGCCGAGGTGCGCCGTGCCCTCGAACAGCTCGCCCACGACCACCCCTTCCTGCTGACCAGCCGCTACGCGGGCGACCACGCCGAGATCCGCTACTGGGAAGAGGCGCGTGATCTGCACGACGCCGCGGCGGTCGCGCTGCGGCTGTGGGGCGAGCACCGCTCGTCGGCGAAACTGCCGCCCTGGGAGATCGTGGGCCTGGAGGTCATCGACCGCGAGACCTACCACCAGCGGCTCTCGGCGGGCCACGGGCCGCTGCCGGCCACCCCGGTGGGCATCCATCCCTTCTAGCGCCCGCCGGCGCCTCCTGGCCCCGTTCCCGGCCTTCCCGGCCTCCCCCCGCCCTTTCCCGCCGCCACGGCGGTCCCGCGCCCGTCCACAGTCCGGAACCCCGCCGCGCCCCCGCCCGCCACCGGACTAGGCTGCGGGGCATGAGCAGCGTTTTCCCCTCCCCCCTCGCCGACCCGATGCCGCAGTCGCCGGTGCTGCGCGCCGCCTACCGCGCCCGCGCCGCGGCCGAGGAGCTGGCGCCACTGCCGCGCTCGGTGAAGGACGAGGCGCTGCTGGCCGTCGCCGACGCGCTGGAGGTCCGCGCCAAGGAGATCGTCGAGGCCAACGCCGAGGACGTGGCGCGCGCCCGCGCCGCCGGCACGAGCGAGTCCGTCGTCGACCGGCTCACCCTCACCCCGGAGCGGGTGCGGGCCATCGCCAAGGACGTGCGCGACGTGGTCGCCCTGCCCGACCCGGTCGGCGAGGTCGTGCGCGGCTCCACCCTGCCCAACGGCATCGAGCTGCGGCAGGTGCGCGTACCGCTCGGTGTCGTCGGCATCATCTACGAGGCCCGCCCGAATGTCACCGTCGACGCCGCCGTGCTGTGCCTCAAGGCGGGCAACGCCGTGCTGCTGCGCGGCTCTTCGTCCGCGTACGCCTCCAACACCGCCCTCGTGCGCGTCCTGCGCGACGCCGTCGGCGGCGCCGGACTGCCCGCGGACGCCGTGCAGTTGGTGCCCGGCGAGAGCCGCGAGTCCGTCCGTGAGCTGATGCGCGCCCGCGGCATGGTCGACGTGCTCATCCCGCGCGGCGGCGCCTCGCTGATCCGTACGGTCGTGGAGGAGTCCACCGTCCCCGTCATCGAGACCGGCACCGGCAACTGCCATGTGTACGTGGACGCCGAGGCCGACCTCGACATGGCCGTCGGGATCCTCGTCAACTCCAAGGCGCAGCGCCCCAGCGTCTGCAACGCCGCCGAGACCCTGCTCGTGCACCAGGACATCGCCGCCGAGTTCGTGCCGCGCGCGCTGGCCGCGCTCGCCCGCGAGGGCGTGACGGTGCACGGCTGCGAGCGCTTCCTCGCCCTCGCCGAGGGCGGCCCGGCGACCGTCGTGCCCGCGACCGTCGAGGACTGGGAGACCGAGTACCTGGACTACGACATCGCGGCCGCCGTCGTGGACTCCCTGGACGCCGCCGTCCGTCACATCCGGCTGTGGTCCTCCGGCCACACCGAGGCCATCGTCACCGATTCCCAGCGCGCGGCCCGCCGTTTCACCCAGCTCGTCGACGCGGCGGCCGTCGCCGTCAACGCCTCGACGCGCTTCACGGACGGCGGCCAGTTCGGCTTCGGCGCCGAGATCGGCATCTCCACGCAGAAGTTGCACGCGCGCGGACCGATGGGCCTGCCGGAGCTGACCTCCACCAAGTACGTCGTCACCGGCGACGGCCACGTGCGCTAGCGGCGCGGCCCCGGGACGCCGGGTACCCGGCAATTCCCGTACCGGCTGCGCGCATTGAGCGCGCGCGGGCTACGCTGGACGCGTGCCGGACGACGTGGGGGGCAAGCCGTTCCCGGACGGTGAGGAGCCCGACAGCAGCCACCAGCAGGACGCGACGGGCCCCGCCGCCCAACAGGGCGGCGGGAAGGGCTGGTTCGCGCCCACGGCCCTGGACGAGGAGTTCGTCCGCGCGGCCCCGGTCCACGAGCCCACCGCCGCCGAGCGGATCCGCTCGGCCGCCCAGGCCCGCGCCGAGGCGGACCCCGCCCGCCCCCGCTCGGCCGGCGGCGATCCCCGCGACTCCTGCGACCCTTTCGGCCACGCCGAGGGCCTGCCCGGCCACGGGGACGGCTTCGCCGGGGACCGGCCGGGCGGCACCGGCTGGCCCTCCCTCTCCCGCGACCTCGACCCGGACGACGCCTACGGGCCGTACGGGCGCTACGGCGCCCCCCGCGCGCCCTACCGCGGCCACCCGCGCTGGCACCGCCCGGTGGCCTGGATACTCGCCGTGCTCATGGGTATCGGCGTGGTGGCCCTCGCCTTCACCGCCGTCTACCGGGGGGCCTCCTCCGGCGACCGCACCAGTCCGGATCCGCCGCCCGCCACCTCCGGCGTGGACGCCCCCGTCGTCGAGCGGCCCGGTCCGTTGCCGTCCGTGTCGGCGGATGCGGAGCCTCCGGTGGGTTCGGCCGCCTCCCGCGGCTGACCGGCGCCCGCCGGGTGCGGGCGGCACCGCCCCGGGCCCGCCCGCACCCGGCGCGACCGGCCGCGACAGGGCTCAGCGGCGCTCGCGGGGGCGCGCGCGACGCGGTGCCTCCGGCCGGAAGACCACCGAAAGTTGTCGTGTACCAGGGCGTTTACCGGAGCCCCGGCAGACCTACCCTTGAGGTATGGGCCGGCCTGGAGACCCACCTGAGGGGACGCCCGAGGGAGTCCCTGGGAGTGGGGACGACGAGTTCCGATCGGTCGTCTTCGACGAATCGTTCGTTCGCGCTGCACGGCTCCAGGAGCTGTCCGCACGCGAACGGATGGGTGACAGCGCGCTCGCTGTCCGTAACCGGCACGCCTGGGCGCGGGTCAGCACCTCGCGGCAGGTCCTCGTTCTCGTCGTCCTCATCGCCCTCGCCTTCGGCACCGCCGTCTACATGGGCCTGCGGCATCCGTACAAGGACGCCGCCGTTCCCCCCGCCGAACCCCTGCACTCCACCGTCGTCCCGCTCGCCCCGCGCGACCCCGTGCCCGGCGGCACCGCCCAGCAGCTCTTCGAGAGCGGCCCGGCCGCCCGCTTCCGGGACGGCGCCGAGGGCGTCACCCTGCCCGCCGCCCGCAGCACCGCGCACTTCTCCGAGAGCCAGGTCATCGCGGCCCTCGCCGCCGCCAAGGAGTACACGGTCAAATCCGCGCTCGACCCCGCCGTGCTCACCGGCGGCGACCGGCGCACCGTGCGCGTCCTGCTCGACCCGGCCCAACTCGACCAGTTCGACAAGAGCTTCGACCACCCCGCCGCCGACGGCCGGCACGCCGCCACCGGCTGGCTGATCCGCTTCGACCCCGCCCAGGTCGTCCTCGCGAACGCGCCCATACGCACCCAGGGCGTCTTCACCGTCGCCGAGACCGGCCCCGCCACCCTGGAGGTCTCCGGCGACCACACCTTCGTCTACGCCGTGCGCCCCGCCAGGGCCGGCCACGACGAACGCCCGGGCACCACGGACACCTCCCTGTTCACGGTGCGCCGGGCGATGCGCTTCCGCTTCGACCGCGACGGACTGCAGGAACACCGCCTGACGGTGCTGTCGGCCTCGCTCCAGGCCGGCCCCGAGTCCTGCTCCGCCGACGACCAGGTCTATCTGCGGCCGCTGCTGGCCGGGCAGAGCGCGGGCCCCGACGGCCCGGCCGCCACCGACCCGTACGCGACCGGCCAGGTGACGCCGGCCCTGTGCGGCACGCTCGCCCCCGGCGCCCAGCCGGTGCCGCCGCAGCGGCACTAGCTACTCCTTGCCGCCGCCCTTGCCGCCGTCCGGCCCCTTGCCGCCCCGGAACGTCTCCCGCAGCCGCCCGCCGAGATCCCCCGCCCCCTCGGCGATGTCGCGCACCAGCCCCATGAGCGGGTCCTTGCTGGAACGGACCGACTCCGCGTAGTGGTTCGCGGACTCGCGCAGGGAGTCGGTGACCGAGGTGCCCTTGTCCTCGGCACGGCGCGGGTAGTGCCCCTCCAGCAGCCGCTGGTAGTCGCGGCTGTCCGCCCACTTCTTCAGCTCGGCCGCGCGCACGGTGGTGAACGGGTGGGAGCGCGGCAGCACGTTCATGATCTTCAGTACGGAGTCGCGCAGATCGCCGCCCGCCTCGTACTCCTCGGCCTGCGCGAGGAAGGCGTCCACGTTCATCTCGTGCAGGTGGTCGCCGCCCGCCAGCTTCATCAGACCCCGCATCGAGGCCCGCAGGTCCTGCCCGGCCAGCAGCCCGGCCCGGTCCGCCGACAGCTCCGACTTGCGGAACCACTCGCGCAGCGCCGTCACGATCGCCGTGACCGCGAGATTCCCGAGCGGGATCCAGGCGACCTTCGCCGCGAAGTTCGTCAGGAACAGCAGGATCGTGCGGTAGACCGCGTGGCCCGACAGCGCGTGCCCCACCTCATGGCCTATGACGGCCCGCATCTCCTCCTCGTCCAGCAGCTCCACCAGGCCCGTGGTCACCACGATCACCGGCTCGTCCAGGCCCACGCACATCGCGTTCGGCTGCGGGTCCTGCGTGACGTACAGGGGCGGGACCTTCGGCAGGTCCAGCACGTAACAGGCGTCCAGAAGCATCCGGTGCAGATGCGGGAACTGCCGCTCGCCCACCCGCACCGAGTCCGACAGGTACAGCAGCCGCAGGCTGCGCTCCGGCAGCAGCCCGCTGAGCGTCTTGAAGACCGTGTCGAAACCGCTCAGCTTGCGCAGCGCCACCAGGGCGCTGCGGTCCGCCGGATGCTCGTAGGCGCGCGAGGAGATGTCCGGGAAGCGCTGCCGCACACGGCCGGGCAGCCGCTCCTGCGCTTCCCCGCCGAGCCCCGTGCTGTCGTCGATGCCGCTCATCAAGACCCCCTGCGTGAAACGATCTCGTCCTTGCCCCCGCTTCCGTACCCCACCCTAGGCGCCGCCGCCGGGCTCGCTACCGTGGAGACATGACCGACATCAATGGTTTCACCGCGCACCCCCTGTTCACGGAGCTGGCCGTCTCCAGCGGTGACCAGGGGCCGGGGCCGGTGATCCGTACGGTCCTCGTCGTCGGCGTGGTCGGCATCGTCTTCCTCGCGTGGTTCCTGCTGCGCGGCTACGGCAACAAGGACTGAGCGCGCGCCCCGGCCGCTTGTCCGCCCGCCTGTCCGCCGTCGGCCGGAGTCGGCGTGATGCGGCGCGCCGCCCCCGCATACGATGTGGCAGAAGTCTCCGCCGACCCTCAACCGGATAGGTCCTGCCGACGATGCACACCATCACCTCAGCGCTGACGACCCTCGCCGAGAGCGAGCACGTGGACAACCACCCCAGCATCAGCCCGTTCATGACCGGTGGCGCCGCCCTGGTCATCCTGCTGCTCCTGCTGTGGGTCACCACCCGCTTCAACCGCGACCGCTGAGCGTGCCGGTCCCTGCGGCAGCGGCGCCCCGGCGCGCCCAGTAGGGTCTGCACGCATGGGAGAGCAGACAGGGCCCGTGAAGCGGCGGCTCGGCGTGATGGGCGGGACCTTCGACCCGATCCACCACGGACACCTGGTCGCCGCGAGCGAGGTGGCCGCGCAGTTCCACCTGGACGAGGTGGTGTTCGTGCCGACCGGGCAGCCGTGGCAGAAGAGCCACCGGCAGGTGTCCCCGGCCGAGGACCGCTACCTGATGACGGTGATCGCCACCGCGTCGAACCCCCAGTTCTCGGTGAGCCGGATCGACATCGACCGCGGCGGGCCGACGTACACCACCGACACCCTGCGTGAGCTGCGGGCCCTCAACGACGACGCGGACCTGTTCTTCATCACCGGAGCCGACGCGCTGGCGCAGATCCTCACCTGGCGGGACGCCGAGGAACTGTTCTCGCTCGCGCACTTCATCGGGGTGACGCGGCCCGGGCACATACTGGCCGACCCCGGCCTCCCCGAGGGCGGGGTCTCGCTCGTCGAGGTGCCGGCCCTCGCGATCTCCTCCTCCGACTGCCGGGCCCGCGTGGCGCGGGGCGAGCCGGTCTGGTACCTCGTCCCCGACGGCGTCGTGCGCTACATCGCCAAGCGCAAGCTGTACCGGCACGAGAGCTGACGCCCGACGCCCGGCCGACCCCGGCCGGCGCCGCACAGGGCACCCCGCACAAGGCACTTCGAGGGGCACTGGTGAACGACCGACAGGACCCGTACGGGCAGGACCCGTACTCCCCCTACGCCCAGGGGATGCCCCCGCAGCAGCCGCAGGTGTACGGCTACGACGCCTACGGGCAGCCGGTGTACCGGCCGGACGCCCCGGAGCGCGTGTACGACCAGTACGGGCAGCCCGTGCAGCCTGTACCGCCCGTACAGCCCGCACAGCAGGAGCCTGTACAACAGCAGTCCGTACAGCAGCAGTCCGTACAACCGCACGCGGGCTACGACGCATACGGGTTCGGCACGCAGCAGCAGTACGACCCGTACGCGGCGCAGCCCGTAGGGGACGCCGCCGCGAGCGGGCAGGGGACGCAGGAGTGGATCCCCCCGCAGCCCGGCCCGCCCCCGCACGAGGAGCACACCGGGCAGCACGGGGAGCAGCGGGCCGGCCGGCAGCCGTCCGCCGGGGGGCAGCCGCAGGGCGCGGCCCCCGACTACCGCACCGAGCAGTTCTCCTTCATCGAGGAGCCGGACGACTCCTCCGAAGACGTCATCGACTGGCTGAAGTTCAGCGAGAGCCGCACCGAGCGGCGCGACGAACGCAAGCGCAAGGGCCGCAACCGCGTCGTCGCCCTCGTCGTGGCCCTCGTCCTCGTCCTGGGCGGGGTCGCGGCCTACCTGTGGTTCGCGGACTCCGGCAGCGGCAAGAAGAAGACCGCGGTCACCGGGCAGAAGCGCGACGTGATCGTCGTCCACCTGCGGGAGACCGACGGAGGCGGCTCCTCCACGGCCCTGCTCGTCGACAACGAGACCGCCGGGAAGGGCACCACCGTCCTGCTGCCCAACTCGCTGTCCGTCGCCAAGGACGGCGGCTCCACCACGCTCGCCAAGTCCGTGCAGGACGCCGGCACCGGCGCCACCCGCGACGCCCTCGGTGCCCTCCTCGGCGCCGACATCAAGGGCAGCTGGCGGCTGGACACCCCGTACCTGGAGAACCTCGTCGAGCTGGTCGGCGGCATCTCCGTGGACACCGACGCCGAGGTGCCGGGAGCGAAGTCCGGCGACGCCCCGCGCGTGCGGCAGGGCCGCGCCCAGGCCCTCAACGGGCAGGCGGCCGTCGCCTACGCCACCTACCGGGCCTCCGGGGAGGACCCCGGCAAGCAGCTGGCCCGCTTCGGCCAGGTCATGCAGGCCGTGCTGAAGAAACTCTCCACGGACGGCGCCACCGCGACCCGCACCATGGAGAACCTCGCCCAGATCCCCGACCCCTCGCTGTCCGTGGAACAGCTCGGCGCCTCCCTGGCCCAGCTCGCGGCCCTGGCGCAGAAGGGCGCCTACGACACCGCGGTGCTGCCCGTGCAGCCCGACGGCACGCTCGCCCCGCAGGCGACCGACAGCGTGGTCAAGGGGATCCTCGGCGGCACGGTGAAGAACACCCCGCCCGGTGCCACGCCCCGCGTCAGCGTGAAGAACGCCACAGGCGGCAAGAACGCCTCCGGCGCCGCGCAGATCGCGCTCGTCAACAGCGGCTACACCGTCGTCGACGGCGGCACGGCGGGCTCGGCCGAGGCGGCCTCCTCCGTGACGTACGCGGACGACAAGCGCGAGGCCCAGGCCAAGGAGGTCGCCAAGACGCTCGGCCTGCCGGACGGGGCGGTGAAGAAGGCGGCAGGGGCCGCGAACGCCGATGTCGTGGTCGTGCTGGGCAAGGACTACAAGAGCTGAGGACTACAAGAGCTGAGGACCACAAGGGATGGGGCGAAATGCCCGGGAGGGCGTCACGGCGGTCGTGAGACCCTTGATGCGGTACTGACCCTCTTGACCGAAAGCATGGCTTGTGACCGCCACGGACCGCTCCATCGAGCTCATCAAGGCCGCCGCCCAGGCGGCCGCAGACAAGCTCGCGCACGACATCATCGCGTACGACGTCAGCGACGTGCTGTCGATCACCGACGCCTTCCTGCTGGCCTCGGCCCCCAGTGACCGCCAGGTCAAGTCGATCGTCGACGAGATCGAGGAGCGGCTGCTGAAGGACCTGGGCGCCAAGCCGGTCCGCCGCGAGGGCGACCGCGACGCCCGCTGGGTGCTGCTGGACTACGTCGACATCGTGATCCACGTGCAGCACAGCGAGGAGCGCGTCTACTACGCCCTGGAGCGGCTGTGGAAGGACTGCCCGGAGATCGCCCTGCCCGCCGACGCGGTGGCCACCCGCGGCAAGGGCGAGGAGCACGCCCGGGAGCGCGCGGCGGAGGGCCTCGACGGCGCCGAGGGTGAGCCGCGCTGAACGGCGACCGGAGCGGCCGTGGCCGCCGCGTCGTGCTGTGGCGCCACGGGCAGACCGCGTGGAACCTGGAGCGCCGCTTCCAGGGCTCCACGGACATCGAGCTGACGGAGGCCGGCGTCGCGCAGGCGCGCCGCGCCGCCCGGCTGCTGGCCGCCCTCAAGCCCGACGCGATAGTCGCCTCCGACCTCCGGCGGGCCCGGGCGACGGCCGCCGAACTGTCCGCGCTCACGGGCCTCGACGTGGTCACCGACGCCGGGCTGCGCGAGACGTACGCGGGCCGCTGGCAGGGGCTGACCCACGAGGAGATCCTCGGCCTCTACGGCGACGAGTACCGGGCGTGGAAGCGCGGTGAGCCCGTCCGGCGCGGCGGCGGCGAGCTGGAGACCGAGGTCGCCGACCGGGCGGCACCGGTGGTGCTGGACCACGTCGCGAAGCTGCCGCAGGACGGCACGCTCGTCGTGGTCAGCCACGGCGGCACGATCCGCACCACCATCGGCCGGCTGCTCGGCCTGGAGCCCCGTTCCTGGGAGGCGCTCGGCGGCCTGACCAACTGCTGCTGGTCGGTCCTGGGCCAGGGCGCACGCGGCTGGCGGCTGCTGGAGCACAACGCCGGCACGCTGCCCCAGCCCGTCCTCGGCGACGACGTCTGAGACCGTCCGCGGCCGGGCGTCCGGCGGCCGCGGGCCGGGCGTCCGCCCCGGATTTCACTTCTGGGCAGCTCACAGGCTAAAGTTCTTCTTGTTCGCGGGGAACGCGGAGGGAAGCCTCCGGGGAGCCGGGAACAGCGGGGCTATAGCTCAGTTGGTAGAGCGCCTGCATGGCATGCAGGAGGTCAGGAGTTCAATTCTCCTTAGCTCCACAGCGGAAAACGATCCCGTCTCCCGGGTATGAGGAGACGGGATCGTTTGCTGTACCTCCTTGATCACGTGGCAGAATCGGGCGACCGGGTGCGGACGGCCGAAGGGGAGACCGGGTGGGGGCACACAGCCGGAAGTGCGACTGGTGCGGCAGCGGCACCCCGATCGTCCGCGACCTGGAACCGGTCAATGCCGACTACCAGTACTGGTGCGTCGAGTGCGCACGGGCGCTGATCATAAAAGGCGACCCCATCGAGACCTATCGCGAGCTGGAGGGCGAGCCCATCTACGGGCGGCTCCTCGACGAGCACTGCGCGCTCAAGCGCTTCTACTCCTTCGCCAGCGCCTGATTCCGTGTTTCTGCGCAACTGGGGCAACCCTGCGCGCCGTTGGGCGCGTCCTGCACCGTGAGAGCTGCCGCCGGAAACGGCCGGCGGCACGGGGGAGCACACGGGGGAGTCACTCTGTGACCGAAACAGCGATCAGTCCTGCCGGCTTGCGTGAAACCGCTGCCGGACTCACACCGTTCATCGACGCCCTGCGCGTGCCGCCGGTGCTGCGGCCTGACGCGCAGGAGGCCCTCCAGGGCATCGAGATCGAGCTGTCCGCCACCTGGGCCCGGCTGCACTCGGAACTGCCGCCCACGCGCGTGTGGACGTACGCGGGCCACTTCCCGGGGCCGACCCTGGAGGTCCGGCGGGGGCAGCGGCTGCGCGTGTCCTGGACCAACCGCCTCACCGGCGGCTACCCGGTCACGGCGGTCGAGGCGCAGCCCCGCCAGGGCGAGCCGGCACCCAGCGACGTCCCGGGCCGCAGCGGCGCCGAACCGCTCGCCGCGGTGGCCGCCCTGCCGCCCTGGACGGTCACGCACCTGCACGGCGCCCGGACCGGCGGCGGCAACGACGGCTGGGCGGAGAACGCCGTCTCGCCGGGCGACAGCCAGCTCGCCGAATATCCCAACGACCACCGCGCGACGGCCTGGTGGTACCACGACCACGCCATGGACATCACCCGCTTCAACGTCCACACGGGCCTCGCGGGGATGTATCTGCTGCGCGACGACGAGGAGGACGCGCTGCGGCTGCCGTCCGGCGAGTTCGAGATCCCGCTCGTCGTGCAGGACCGCAACCTCGACACGGACCCGGACGGCCTGCTCTCGGGACGGCTGCTGCACAAGACCGAGATCGTCGCCAAGGACGCGCAGGGCAACAACGTCACCAAGGCGTTCTCGGGCCCGTACACGCTCGTCAACGGCGTCGTCTGGCCCTACCTGGACGTGGCCGCCCGCTGGTACCGCCTCCGGCTGCTCAACGCCTCCAACGCCCGTATCTTCGAGCTGCAGTTGACGGACGAGGACAGCGGCGAGCCGGTGCGCGGCGCGGTGTGGCAGATCGGTACGGACGGCGGGCTGCTGCCGCGTCCGGTGCCGCTGGACGCCCCGCTGCCCGTGGCCCCGGCCGAGCGCATGGACCTGCTGGTCGACTTCGGCAGGCTGCGCGGGCGGCGGCTGCGGCTGGTCAACTCCGCTCAGGGCGTGCGGTATCCGCAGGTGATGCAGTTCCGGGTGGACGAGGAGCCGGTGCGCGATCCGTTCGTGCTGCCCGAGGTCGTCTCCGGCTCGTTCCGGCGGATTACGCACGAGACGGCGCCCGAGCACGGGCACCGGCTCGTCGCGCTCGTCCCGCCGGGCACCGCAGGAAACCTCCACCCGGGGATGTGGGAGATGCACCGGGTGGACCCGGGGCAGGTGAAGGTGCCGTCCGAGGGCGTCGTGCAGTTGCAGGGCGCCGACGGCACGGTGCGTACGTACGTCAGGGGCGCGAGCTCCTTCGACGACGCGCTGGGCTTCATGGCCGAGCACGACGCCTGGGAGCAGTGGAGCTTCCTCAACCTGGGCGGGCCGACACACCCGATGCACATCCACCTGATGGACTTCCAGGTGCTGGGGCGGGAGCTGTATCCGGCGGGCGCGGGCAGCTCGTTCGACAGCGCGCTGGGCGGTACGCGTGCCCCGCTCGTGTCCACCGGCCAGGCCCCGGTCTCCGACAGCGACGCCGGCTGGAAGGACGTGATCCAGGTGCCCGCCGGGCAGATGGTGAACGTGATCGGCCGGTTCCACGGCGGGAAGGGCCGGTTCATGTTCCACTGCCATCTGCTGGAGCACGAGGACATGGGGATGATGCGGCCGTTCGTCGTGATGCCGCCCGAGGTGATGGCGTTCCATCACGGGAGCGGCGGCGGGCGGCACGGCGGCCACTGACGCCGTAGCGGCCCGTGCCGCGTGCCGCGTGCACGGCGGTCAGTGTCAAGAAGAGCGCGGCGGCGGCCGGATAGCCCGCGCACAGCAGCATCTGGCCGCCGCTGTGGTGGAGTTCGGGGCGGGCCTGCCCGTGGTGCGGGACCGTCCACAGCGTGTACGAGCAGAACACCGCGCCCGCCGCAGCGGTGGCGGCCCACCGGGCGCCGCTGCGGCGGGCCGCCGCCTCACCGGCGCACAGCACCCCGGCGGGCACGCACCACACCCAGTGGTGCGACCAGGAGACGGGGCTGACGAGCAGGGCGGTCGCCGCGCAGCACAGGGCGCCCCGGGCGCGGGCGGTGCGCGGCGGGCCGCGGTGGTGCGCCAGGGCGGCTACGGCGATGCCGGACACGGCCGTCAGGGCGGCGCAGAGCGCCCACCACGGGCCGGGGTCGCCGGTGTGCAGAAGCCGCGCGAGAACGCCGCGCAGCGACTGGTTGCCGGCGTCCTCGGCGCGGCCCACCCGCCCGGTGTCGTACAGGGCGGTGGTCCAGAAGGTCCGCGTGTCGTGCGGCAGGGCGATCGCGCCGAGCAGGACCGTCGTCGCGAACGTCGCCGTGGCGACGGCGGCCTGCCGCAGCCACGGGGCTCCGGAGCGGCGGGTGAGGCCCACGGCCGCGAAGTGGACCACGAACAGCGCGGGCGTGAGCTTGACGCCTGCCGCGAGCCCGGTGCCGAGTCCGGCCCAGCGGTGTCCCGCCGGGCGGGTGAGGTCCCACAGCACGAGTGCCAGGAGCGCGAGGTTGACCTGGCCGTTGCCGAGCGTCTTCCACACCGGCTCGCACCACACGCACAGGGCGCCCCCGGCGAGCGTCACGGCCGCGCGGGGGCGGCGGCCGGCGAGCCGCAGGGAGAGGTGGACGACGACGAGCAGCAGCACGAGGTTGGCCGCGTCGGCCAGTACGCGCAGCAGCGCCGGGCCGGGCGGAGTGAGCGCGGTGAACAGCAGCGCCGCGAAGGGCGGATAGGTGGTGGGCAGGCGCGAGGGCGTGGCACGCAGCGCGTAGAGGTCGTCCCCGGCGCGTACGGCCAGGCCCTCGGCGCGGTAGACGAACAGGTCGACGGAGGTGACGTGGCAGGCGCGCTGGGCGAGGAGGAAGAGGCCGTAGGAGACCAGACACCCCGTGGCGGCGGCCACGGTGCTGCGGCGGACTGTCACGACGGGCGAGCTTATACCGTTTTGTCCGTTCTTGTGGGCCTTGTCGTATGAGCTGCGGGTATCGATTTGGCAGGTGAGGGGGGTGACCGTGTAAAGTTCTGGGTGTCGCCGGGGGAGCCCGGAGAGACGGAAAAGCGAAAACAGAACAAGGGGCTATAGCTCAGTTGGTAGAGCGCCTGCATGGCATGCAGGAGGTCAGGAGTTCAATTCTCCTTAGCTCCACAGAAGATGAGCGGGTCGTCCGGAAACGGACGGCCCGCTCTGTCGTTCCGGCGTGACCTCGACGACCGGCGGTGCACCCGCTGCGCCGCGCCCGCGGCCGCCGCTCGGTACGCGTGCGGCCGGGTCTGCGCCCTCCTGGGGTCCGTCAGGGGCCGCCAGGGCGGCGTGGGGGCTGCCGGGCGGCCGCCGCCCGCGTTCGGCCGCGCGCCGTGGCCGCCGCCCACGGGCACGCCCTGCGGACCCGGGCCGCCTCGCAGGCCCGCGGCAGGGCCGAGGACTCCCCGGAGGCCGGCCGCTCCGGTCACGAACCGCCCCGCCCGGCAGGTCCGTTCGCCCCGGCCGTCGGACGTCGTTCGTCAATCCGCCCGTAACAAACGGGATTTGAGCTGCCCTCACCGGACACCCTTTTGCCTCTTCTTGGCGAACGCATGCCCCATGGATGAACGGTTCATCGACAGAGTGACCGCGTTGTGTGCGTGCTGCGGCCGGCGCCCGCGCCGGAGAGGCACATCCGCCGCACGCGACCGTTCGCATGCAGGGGGTTCCATTGAGATCAAGCAGCTCCAGAGCGCGTGCCGCGCTGGCCCTGGCGGCGTCGCTGCCGCTGGTCGCCGGGGCGCTCGCGTTCGGCGTGCCCGCCGCCGGCGCGGACTCCGGCCCGCACGGCCGGCAGGCCCTGGCCGGCACCAAGCCCGCGTGGGCGACCGGCACCGCCGACCGCGGCCGCGTCGACGGCGCGGACGAGGTGACCGCACGGGTCTATCTCGCCGGCCGGGACGCCAAGGGCCTCGCGGCCTACGCGCAGGCCGTCTCCGACCCGAAGTCCCCGTCGTACGGCAAGTACTTGACCGCACACCAGGCGCAGGATCGTTTCGGCGCGACCGAGGCCCAGATAGCCAAGGTCACCGACTGGCTGAAGTCCTCCGGCCTGACGGTGACCGGCAAGAACCAGCACTACGTCACGGTGAGCGGTGACGCGGCGGCGGCCAAGAAGGCGTTCGGTACGGAGCTGCACAACTACACCAAGGACGGCAGGACCTACCACGCGCCGTCGACCACGGCGTCCGTCCCCGCCTCCCTCGACGGCGCCGTCCTGACCGTCGTCGGCCTGAACAACGCGCCCCGTCTGGCCAGGCACAACGAGACCCTGCCGGGACCGGACAAGGCCTTCCGCAACGCGGGCCCGTTCTCGACGTACTTCGGCTCCACCACCGACAACAGCCTGCCGTCCGCCTACGGTTCGCACCCCTCGTACGCCATCAAGGGCTACACCGGCAAGCAACTGCGCGCCGTCTACGGCGCGAAGAACTTCACTGGCAAGAACGTCACCGTCGCCATCACCGACGCGTTCGCCTCGCCGACGATCACCGGCGACATCGAGCAGTACGCGAAGCGCAACGGCGACAAGGCGTACCGCAAGGGCCAGTACACGCAGGTGCTGCCCGCCGACTACAACCGCACCGCCGAGTGCAACGCGTCCGGCTGGTACGGCGAGCAGACCCTGGACGTCGAGGCCCTGCACGGGGTCGCCCCGGACGCCGACATCGTCTACGTGGCCGGCGCCTCCTGCCAGGACGACGACCTGATCGACGCCCTGCACAAGATCGTGGACAACCGGATGGCCGACATCGTCTCCAACTCCTGGGGCGACATCGAGACCCACGAGAGCCCGGACGTGGCCGCCGCCTACGACCAGGTCTTCCAGACCGGCGCCGTCGAGGGCATCGGCTTCTACTTCTCCTCCGGCGACGACGGCGACAACACGGTCAAGACCGGCGTCAAGCAGGTCGACACCCCCGCGAACTCTCCCTGGGTGACCTCCGTCGGCGGCACCTCGCTGGCCGTCGGCAAGGGCGACAAGTACTTGTGGGAGACCGGCTGGGGCACGCACTCGGCGCCGCTGTCGAAGGACGGCCACAGCTGGGACGGCCTGCCGGGCGCCTTCACCGGCGGCGCCGGCGGCGGCACCAGCACCCTGCACCCGCAGCCCTTCTACCAGCGCGGCGTCGTCCCCGACACGCTCGCCAAGGCGAACGGCACCAGCGCCCCGATGCGCGTCGAGCCCGACATCGCGGCCGTCGCCGACTCCAGCACGGGCTTCCTGGTCGGCCAGACCCAGACGTTCCCCGACGGCAGCGTGAAGTACGACGAGTACCGCATCGGCGGCACCTCGCTCGCCGCCCCGGTCATCGCCGGTGTGCAGGCGCTCGCGCAGCAGGCCCGCCACGGTGTGCCGATCGGCTTCGCCAACCCGGCCATCTACGACCGCTACGGCACCCCCGCCTACCACGACGTGACCGACCACCCGCTGGGCAAGGGTCGCACCCCCGCCGTCGCGCGCGTGGACTACGTCAACCACGTCGACGCCTCCGGCGGCACGGTGACCTCGCTGCGCAGCATGGGCGGCGACCTGTCCCTGTCGGCGACCGTCGGCTACGACAACGTCACCGGCGTCGGCAGCCCGGCCGACACCTACGTGACCTCCTACGTGCCCGGTCAGCGGAACTGACCGCGCGGCCCGCACCGGGGCGGCAGCGCCGGTGCGGGCCCTTCGGCCCCTGCGGTAACCTGACCTCTATGCGTGCCGTACGCCTTCTGCTTAGCGGGCCGCGCTGATCAGTGCCGACCGGCCCAGCCGGTCGGAATCGGCGCGGCGTCCCCTCCTGTGCGAGGGGATTTTTCATTTCCTGAACATTTCACGGAATACGGCACCCGCAGGCAGAGACGACGATCTGGAGCTTTGAGGACGATGAGCGAGACCACCACCGCCGCCGAGGCGGCTGCCCCGCACCGCTACACGGCCGCGCTGGCCGCCGACATCGAGGCACGCTGGCAGGACGTCTGGGACGCGGAGGGCACCTACGACGCCCCCAACCCGAGCGGTGAGCTGGCCGGCGACCCGGAGACCGTCGCCCGGCCCAAGAAGTTCATCATGGACATGTTCCCGTACCCCTCCGGTGCGGGCCTGCACGTCGGCCACCCGCTGGGCTACATCGCCACCGACGTCTACGCGCGCTACCACCGCATGACGGGCCACAACGTCCTGCACACCCTGGGCTTCGACGCCTTCGGCCTGCCCGCCGAGCAGTACGCCGTGCAGACCGGCACGCACCCGCGGGTCTCCACCGAGGCCAACATGGAGAACATGAAGGCCCAGCTGCGCCGGCTGGGTCTGGGCCACGACAAGCGCCGGTCCTTCGCCACGATCGACCCGGACTACTACAAGTGGACCCAGTGGATCTTCCTGCAGATCTTCAACGCCTGGTACGACCCCGAGGCGAGGAAGGCCCGCCCGATCGGCGAGCTGGTCGAGCAGTTCGAGCGCGGCGAGCGCGAGGTCCCCGGCGGCCGGGCCTGGAGCGGGCTGACCGCCCGTGAGCGCGCCGACGTCCTGGGCGAGTACCGCCTGGCGTACGCCTCCGACGCGCCCGTCAACTGGTGCCCCGGCCTGGGCACCGTCCTGGCCAACGAGGAGGTCACCGCCGACGGCCGTTCCGAGCGCGGCAACTTCCCCGTCTTCAAGGCCAAGCTGCGCCAGTGGAACATGCGCATCACCGCCTACGCGGACCGCCTGCTGGAGGACCTGGAACCGCTGGACTGGCCCGAGGCCATCAAGCTGCAGCAGCGCAACTGGATCGGCCGCAGCGAGGGCGCCCGCCTCGACTTCGTGGCCGCCGGCCGCGACGAGAAGATCACCGTCTTCACCACCCGCCCCGACACCGTCTTCGGCGCCACCTACATGGTGCTGGCCCCCGAGCACGAACTGGTCGACGCGATCGTGCCCGCCGAGTGGCCGCAGGGCACCAAGGACGCCTGGACCGGCGGTGCCCGTACCCCGGCCGACGCCGTCGCCGCCTACCGCAAGCAGGCGGAGGCCAAGACCGACGTCGAGCGGCAGACCGAGGGCAAGGACAAGACCGGCGTCTTCACCGGCGCGTACGCCGTCAACCCGGTCACCGGCGAGGAGATCCCCGTCTTCGTCGCCGACTACGTGCTGATGGGCTACGGCACCGGCGCGATCATGGCGGTGCCCGGACAGGACGAGCGGGACTGGGAGTTCGCGACCGCTTTCGAGCTGCCGGTCGTGCGTACCGTCGCGCCGCCGGAGGGCTGGGAGGGCGAGGCCTACACCGGCCAGGGCCCGGCCATCAACTCCGCCAACGACAAGCTGGACCTCAACGGCATGGACGTCGCCGAGGCCAAGCGCACGGCGATCGCCTGGATCACCGAGCAGGGCATCGGCGAGGGCACCGTCAACTACCGGCTGCGCGACTGGCTGTTCAGCCGCCAGCGCTACTGGGGCGAGCCCTTCCCGATCGTCTACGACGAGGACGGCGTCGCCCACGCGCTGCCCGAGTCGATGCTGCCGCTGGAGCTGCCCGAGGTCGACGACTACTCCCCGCGCACCTTCGACCCGGACGACGCGGACACCTCCCCGGAGACCCCGCTGTCCCGCAACGAGGACTGGGTCGACGTCGAGCTGGACCTGGGCGACGGCCCCAAGCGCTACCGCCGCGAGACCAACACCATGCCCAACTGGGCCGGTTCGTGCTGGTACGAGCTGCGCTACCTGGACCCGCACAACAGCGAGCAGCTGGTCGCCCCCGACGCCGAGCGCTACTGGATGGGCCCGCGCGAGGGACAGCCGCTGGGCGGCGTCGACCTGTATGTCGGCGGCGCCGAGCATGCCGTGCTGCACCTGCTGTACGCCCGCTTCTGGTCGAAGATGCTCTTCGACCTGGGGCACATCTCCTCGGCGGAGCCGTTCCACAAGCTGTTCAACCAGGGCATGATCCAGGCGTACGTCTACCGTGACGCGCGGGGCATCGCCGTACCGGCCGCCGAGGTCGAGGAGCGCGACGGCGGCGCCTTCTACTACGAGGGCGGCAAGGTCAGCCGGCTGCTGGGCAAGATGGGCAAGTCCCTGAAGAACGCCGTCACTCCGGACGAGATCTGCGCCGAGTACGGGGCCGACACCCTGCGCCTGTACGAGATGGCGATGGGCCCGCTGGACGTCTCCCGCCCCTGGGACACGCGTGCCGTCGTGGGCCAGTACCGGCTGCTGCAGCGCCTGTGGCGCAACGTCGTCGACGAAGCCACCGGCGAGGTCACGGTCGTCGACACCGAGCCCGACGAGGCGATGCTGCGCGCCGTGCACAAGGCCGTCGACGGCATGGGCCAGGACATGGCGAACCTGCGCTTCAACACCGCCATCGCCAAGTTCACCGAGCTGAACAACTACGTGACCAAGCAGCGCGAGGTGCCGCGCTGGGCCGCCGAGCGGCTGGTGCTGCTGGTGGCGCCGCTGGCCCCGCACATCGCCGAGGAGCTGTGGCGGCGCCTGGGGCACACCGGCTCGGTCGTCCACCAGGACTTCCCCGTGGCCGACCCCGCCTACCTGGTCGACGAGAGCGTCACCTGCGTCGTCCAGATCAAGGGCAAGGTCCGGGCCCGCCTGGAGGTCGCCCCGTCGATCTCCGAGGAGGAGCTGGAGCGCACCGCGCTGGCCGACCCGGCGGTCGTCGCCGCCCTGGGCGGCGCCGGTATCCGCAAGGTCATCGTGCGCGCGCCGAAGCTGGTGAACATCGTTCCCGCGTGACGCACGCGGCGGGGGTGTGAGCTGATGCCGCCGAGGCGGCATCAGGGCATCCCCTACGGGGCGGGGCACGGTCTCTCCGGGCAGGTTGCGGGTTCTTCCGGAACCCGCGGCCTGCCCGGCCCCGTTACCGTGGAGACAGCACCAGCGGAGCCGGGGCGTGCGGGAGCCGGGCTCCGCCACACAGAGGTCCGCCTGGTCGACCCGCCGTCCGTCGAGCCTGCCGAGGAGCACCCATGGAAGCCGTGGCCGTGATCGTCGCACTGATCTTCGCGGCCCTGGTGGCGCTCGGGGTGTTCGCCACCGTCAAGACGGTACGGGCCGTCAAGCGCGGTGTGGACCGTACGGTCACCCAGGCCCGCCGCACCGTCGAGGACACCCGGCTCAAGGCCCGCACCTACGCGCAGCCCGGCCCGGCCGGGGAGGTCGCCCAGCTGCGGCTGTCCCTGCGCACCACGATGCGCGCCACCCAGGAGGCCCTGCGCGGCGCCGCCCCCGAGGACCCCTCGCTCTCCGAGGCCCTGGCCCTCTTCGAGCGGCTCAGCGAGCACGGCCACGAGCTCGACGACGACCTCAGGCGCCTGGAGACCGAGCCGAACAAGGAACGGCTCGCTGCCCGCCTCGCGGAGCTGCGCGAGCGCACGGAGCAGATCAGGAGCTCGGCGGAGGAGCTGCGCTGGGCCGCGCAGGACCGGGCCCGGCGCTTCGCCGACGACGATCTGCAGTCGCTGGGCGACCAGATTCGCATGGAGGCGGGTGCGCTGCGCCACTGGACCAAGGAGCCGGACGAGCCCGTGGCGGCCCCCGATCCGGCCGCCGGGAGCGCGGCGGGAGGTGCCGCCGGGGGCCCGGCCGGGGCGGGCGCGCCCGGCGCCGGACCGGCGGCCGGGCAGGGCCCGGAGCCGCGCGCGATCACCGGGCGCGAGCCCTGGCGGCAGCCCGGCTACTCCTGGCAGAAGACGCGCCGCCCGGAGGGCACGGGCTGAGGGCCCGGGTTCTGAAGGCCCGAAGGTCTCTACCCGATGCCGGGCCGCGCTGTCCGGCGCTCCGGGCGCACGATCACGCGCACGGGGGCCGCTCTGCCGCGAGGAGGCACCGGCGGGTAATCTCCCGAGCATGTCCCGCCACGTCGCTGTCGTCACCGATTCCACGGCCTATCTGCCGGAGCAGACGAGCAGGCGGCACCGGATCAGCGTCGTCCCGCTGACGGTCGTGCTCGGCGAGGAGGCGCTGGAGGAGGGCACCGGCGTCTCGGCCCGCTCGGTCGCCCAGGCCCTGCAGAAGCGCAGGCCGGTGACCACCTCGCGGCCCGGCCCCGAGGTCTTCGCGGCCGCCTACCGGGCGGCGGCCGAGTCCGGGGCGCAGGGCATCGTCTCGCTCCATCTGTCGGCCGAGTTCTCCGGCACCTACGACGCGGCCCTCCTCGCGGCCCGCGAGGCGCCGGTGCCGGTACGGGTCGTGGACAGCGGCATGGTGGCCATGGCCCTGGGCTTCTGCGCGCTGGCCGCCGCCGGGGTCGCGGAGGCCGGCGGCACCCTCGACGAGGCCGTCGCGGCCGCCGAGAAGCGCGCGCAGAGCACGGCCGCGTACTTCTACGTCGACACCCTCGACTATCTGCGCCGGGGCGGCCGCATCGGCGCGGCCCAGGCCCTGCTGGGGTCGGCGCTCGCGGTCAAGCCCCTGCTCCAACTGGACGGCGGGCGCATCGAGTTGCGGGAGAAGGTCCGTACGGCGTCGAAGGCCATCGCCCGCCTTGAGGAGCTCGCCGTGGAGCGGGCCGGTGCCGCCTCCGTCGACGTCGCCGTCCACCACCTGGCCGCCCCCGAGCGCGCCGAGGCGCTCGCGGAGCACCTGCGGGAACGGGTGCCGGGGCTGGCGGAGTTGCATGTCAGCGAGGTCGGTGCGGTGATCGGGGCGCACACGGGGCCGGGGCTGGTGGGCGTGGTGGTCTCGCCGAGGTAGGCGGGGCGGCGGGGGCACTCGGTCCGGCGCGGCTGTTCCGGCCGGATCTCACCCGTCCGGGTGGCGGGGTTTTCCACAACTGCCGGGTTTTCCACGGAAATCGGGGCGTCTCAGCGGGATCGGGCGGATACCCCTACGGTCGGGGCATGACCGATCACGCGAACACGGGTACGGGGGCGGGCGCCGGCGCCGCCATGGACACTGCCGCGCTCGAACATCCCGCCGGGGACGGCGGGTTCGGGACGCGGGACCGTGCGGCGGCGCTCTTCGCGGGGGCTGCGCCGACCGCGCCGGGGTCGCTGGCACATGGCACTCCCTCGGGCGGCTGGGGCCGGGAAGGCCCCGTGGCCGCCGGGGTCCGCGAGCCATCGGAAGGCGTCAACGACGCCCGCGTCGGCGGGACATGGCCGGTGCGGGGCGGTGCGGACCCGCCCGGCGGGCCGGGGAAGGGATCCAACGGCGTCCGTCGGGGGCCGGGTTGGCGGCTCGCCGTGTGGGAGCGGCTGCCGGTGTGGGTGCAACTGCGGTGCGGCATCGAGCCGAAGACCCTCATGGCGCTGTGCGTCGTCCTGGCCGCCGCGTGCGCCTTCGCCGTCCACCACTTCTGGACGGGCCGCCCGCAGGCCGTGCCGGAACCGGACCGGGAGACGCCCGCGGCGGCCGTCGCGCCGACGGCGGCGCCGTCGGCCGGGGGAGGGCCGGCGGCGGGTGCGACGGGGGCCGGGCCGGCTGCCGGGGCGGCGCGCACGGGCGGGACGGTCGTCGTGGACGTGGCCGGGAAGGTGCGGCAGCCGGGGATCCAGCGGCTGCCCGCCGGTTCGCGGGTCGCCGACGCGCTCGCCGCCGCGGGCGGCCCCGGGCCGGGGACGGACGTGACCGGCCTCAACCGGGCGAGGGTCCTCGCCGACGGCGAGCAGATCGTGGTGGGCGTCACCCCGCCGCCGGGTGCGGGGTCGGCCGGGGCGCCGGGAGGGGCGGGCGCGGCACCGGCAGTTCCCGGCGCGTCCGGCGCGGCTGCCCGCCCCGGCGGCCCGGTGAGTCTCAACACGGCGACGCTGGAACAGTTGGACGCCCTGCCGGGGGTGGGCCCCGCGCTCGCCCAGCACATCCTCGACTACCGCACACAGCACGGCGGTTTCCGCTCCGTGGACGAGCTCCGCCAGGTCCACGGCATCGGCGCCCGCCGCTTCGCCGAACTCCGCCCCCTGGTCCAGCCATGAGCCGAGGCAAGGAGGCGCGACGCCCCGGGAGCCCCGCCCCGCCCCGGGAGGGCCCGGGAGCGGGCCGTGCCACCCCGCACGACCTGCGACTGGCCGTCCCCGCGTGCGCGGCCTGGGCCGCAGCGGCCTGGGCCCTGGACGCGGCTGCCGGCACGGTGGCCGTCGCCGTGACCACGGGGACGCTCGCGGCGCTGCTGCTGCTCCACCGGTCGCGCCGGCACGCACCGGGCGTGGTGGCGGGTGGCTGTGGGGACGGGGGTGCGGGGGTGTCGGTGGGCCGCCCGGCTGTGACTGCGGGTGTCGGCGGGGGAGTTGCCGTGCCGGGCGCGGCCACGGGAGTTCGCGGGGGCACGGGCGCAGCGTGCCCGGGCGGCCGCCCGGCTGTGACTGCCGCGCCCTCGGGCGCCGACAGGGGAGTCGCCGCACCGGGTTCCGGGGCCACGGGCGGTGCGGCGGCTCCCGTGGGCTGCGCGGCCGTGGGCTCCCTGCCGTCAGCCGGTGCGGTCGGCCCGGCCCCGCGCCCCCGGAGGGCGCTCTTCTCCCGGTATCCGGGGGCCGTCGTCGCGGTCGCCGCCGTGCTGCTGTGTGCCGTGGCCGGGGCGAGTGCCGCCGCGCTGCGGGCCGCCGACGGGCGCCGGGGGCCGCTGCCCGGGCTGGCCCGGCGGTCCGGGGTCGCCACCGTGGAGGTGACGGTCAGCGGGGATCCACGGGCCGCCCGGCCACGGGTGCGCGGAGCGGCCCGCGCGGAGCCCGTCGTCGTGGTGGAGGCCGAGGCCACCGAGGTCCTCACCCCCACGGGCGCGGTCGCGGTCCGGACGCCGGTGCTGCTGATCGCGCACCCCTCCTGGCTGGGGCTGCTGCCGTCCACACGCCTGCGGGTGACGGGCCGGCTCGCCCCGCCCCAGCGGGAGGGCGACCGTATCGCCGCCGTCGTGCGCGTGGCCGACCACGGGCCGCCGCGCGTCATCGAGGGACCCGATGCCGTACAGCGCCTCGCGGCCCGGCTCCGGGCGGGACTGCGGCGCGCCTCGGACGGGCTCGCGCCGGATGCCCGCGCGCTGCTCCCGGGGCTCGTCGTCGGGGACACCTCCCGCGTCCCGCCCGACCTCGAAGCCGCCTTCCGGGCCACGGATCTGACGCACCTGCTGGCCGTCTCGGGCGGCAACCTCGCCATCCTGATCGCCGTGCTCATCGGCCCGCCCCACCTCGCGGCACGGGCCGAACGCCGGGGGCTCGCCGCCCGGTTGGGGATCCCGCTGCGGCTGACGTCGGTGCTCGGGGCGGGGCTCGTGCTGGTCTTCGTCGTGGTGTGCCGGCCGGACCCCAGCGTGCTGCGGGCGGCCGCCTGCGGTCTGATCACGCTGCTCGCGCTCGGCACGGGCCGGCGCCGCAGTCTGCTGCCCGCACTCGCGGCCGCCGTCCTGCTGCTGGTGCTCTACGACCCGTGGCTGGCCCGCAGTTACGGCTTCCTGCTGTCCGTTCTGGCCACTGGCGCCCTGCTGACGGTCGCGCCCGGCTGGGGCGACGCCCTGCGGCGCCAGGGGGTGCCGCCGCGCCTCGCGGAGGCCCTCGCGGCGACGGCCGCCGCGCAGGCCGTGTGCGCACCGGTGATCGTCGCGCTGTCGGCGCGGGTCAGCCTGGTGGCCGTGCCGTGCAATCTGCTGGCGGAGGCGGCGGTGGCGCCCGCCACGGTCCTCGGTTTCGCGGCGCTCGTCGTCGCCCCGCTCGCGATGCCGCTCGCGAAGTGCCTGGCCTGGCTCGCGGGTTGGCCCACGTCCTGGGCCGCCGCCGTGGCCCGTACGGGTGCCGGCCTGCCCGGCGCGGAGCTCGGCTGGCCGGGCGGCCTGCCCGGCGCCCTGCTGCTCGCCGCGGCCACCGGGGCGGCCGTGCTCGCCGCGCCCCGGCTGCTGCGACGGCCCTGGGCGTGCGCGGTCTGCGCGCTGCTCCTGCTGCTGGCGGTGCTGCGGCCGGTTCCGCTGACGCGGTTCGTGACCGGCTGGCCGCCGCCGGACTGGCGCTTCGTCGCGTGCGACGTGGGGCAGGGGGACGCCCTCGTCCTCGCGGCGGGGGAGGGCACGGCCGTCGTCGTGGACGCGGGTCCCGAGCCGAGGGCCGTCGACCGGTGCCTGCGTGTCCTCGGGGTCGAGCGGGTGCCGCTCGTCGTGCTGACGCATTTCCACGCCGATCACGTCGACGGGCTGCCCGGGGTGCTGCGGGGCCGGGCGGTCGGGGCGATCGAGACGACGTCGTTCGAGCGGCCGGAGGGGCAGGCCGCGTTCGTCCGCGCGACGGCGCGGCACGCGCGGGTGCCGGTGACGGCGGCCGCGCCGGGGGAGCGGCGGCGTCTGGGCGGGCTGTCCTGGGAGGTGCTGTGGCCGCCGCCGGCGGGCACGTCCCCGGCGGCGGAGGACGGCCCCAACGACGCCAGCGTCACCCTGCTCGTCCACAGCGGCCGGCTGACCCTGCTGCTGCTCGGGGACCTCGAACCGCCCGCCCAGCAGGCCCTGTCGACGGCCCGCCCCGGGCTGCCGCCCGTCGACGTGCTCAAGGTCGCCCACCACGGTTCCGCCCACCAGGACCCGCAGTTGCTGCGCCGGCTCCGCCCGCGGCTGGCCGTCGTGTCGGTGGGCGCGGGCAATCCGTACCGGCACCCCTCGCCCCGGACGCTCGCCGCGCTCCGGGCGGGCGGCGCGGCCGTCCTGCGCACCGACACCGACGGCCCGGTCGCGGTGACGGGAGCGGCGGCGGCCGTCACGGCCGGCCGCCGCCGGGTCACTCGGTCTCCAGCCAGCCCTCGTACTCGTCGGCCAGCTCGCGCAGCGCCGCCCGGTCCAGTTCGCCGTCGGGGTCCTCCAGGACCACCAGCCACTGCGCGTCCTCGGCGTCGTCCTCGCCCGCCAGGGCCTCCCGGACGATCTGCGGCTCCTCGTCGAGGCCGAAGCGCCGGACCGCCTCGTCGGCGGCCTCCTCGGCGGCCTCCCGGTCGGGGAGCACCAGCAACAGCCGCTCGGAGAGAGGCTCCCGGGCAGACGAAGCAGACGAAGGGGACGGCGAAGCCGAGGAGGATGAAGCCGAGGAAGAGGAAGGAGTGCTGCTCACACGCTCATTGTGCGATACGGGCGAACGGCCGCGACGGGGGGTGTCGGTGCCGCGTGGGATGCTGGACGCGATGGCCAGGAAGACTGCAACCGACGACCCCCTCGCCCCCGTCACGCTCGCCGTGGGCCAGGAGGATCTCCTGCTGGACCGTGCCGTGCGCGAGGTGGTGACGGCCGCCCGTGCCGCCGACGCGGACACCGATGTGCGTGAGCTCACGCCCGACGCCCTCCAGCCCGGCACGCTCGCCGAGCTGACCAGCCCCTCGCTGTTCGCCGAGCGCAAGGTCGTGGTCGTGCGCAACGCGCAGGATCTGTCGGCGGACACGATCAAGGACGTCAAGAGCTATCTCGCGGCGCCCGCCGAGGAGATCACGCTGGTGCTGCTGCACGCCGGCGGGGCCAAGGGCAAGGGCCTGCTGGACGCGGCCCGCAAGGCGGGGGCCCGCGAGGTCGCCTGCCCGAAGATGACCAAGCCCGCCGACCGGCTCGCGTTCGTCCGCGCCGAGTTCCGCGGCCTGGGCCGCTCCGCGACCCCCGAGGCCTGCCAGGCGCTGGTGGACGCGATCGGCAGCGACCTGCGCGAGCTGGCGAGCGCGTGCGCGCAGCTCGCCGCCGATGTCGAGGGCACCATCGACGAGGCCGTCGTCGGGCGCTACTACACCGGCCGCGCCGAGGCGTCGAGTTTCACCGTCGCCGACCGGGCGGTCGAGGGCCGGGCGGCCGAGGCCCTGGAGGCGCTGCGGTGGGCGCTGGCGACGGGCGTCGCGCCCGTGCTGATCACCAGTGCCCTCGCGCAGGGGGTGCGCTCCATCGGCAAGCTCGCCTCCGCGCCGCGGGGGGCCCGGCCGGGGGATCTGGCCCGGGAGCTGGGGATGCCGCCGTGGAAGATCGACCGGGTGCGGCAGCAGATGCGCGGCTGGTCGGCGGACGGGGTCGCGACGGCGCTGCGGGCGGTCGCCGAGGCGGACGCCGGGGTCAAGGGCGGGGGCGACGACCCCGAGTACGCCCTGGAGAAGGCCGTGGTGGCGGTGGCGCGGGCGGCCCGCAGCGGCAGATGAGTCCGCCGCCCGGGGCCCCGCCCCGGCGCCGGCCCTCGAACGCACAGAGTCCCGGAACGCACAGAGACCGGAAACGCACAAAGGCCCCGCGCCCGCCCGGGGAAAGGGCGGGCACGGGGCCTCGTGATCGTTCAGTGAGCCGTCAGGCTCCTGCCGCACCCGCGTGGCGAACGACCGCGTGCGGCACGGGGGGCCGGGACGGAGCGGCTGAGAGAGGGGTCCGCTGGGGTCCGTACCGGTGGGTTCCGAAGAGCTCGCGCCCTTCGGAGGGCCGGGGCTCGCACCCCGGCGGGGCCGCCTTACTTGGCGGCGACCAGCTTGGCCAGCGCCGACTTCTTGTTGGCGGCGGCGTTCTGGTGGATGACGCCCTTGCTCGCGGCCTTGTCCAGCTTCTTGCCGGCCAGGCGGACGGCGGCGACGGCCTTCTCGGTGTCGCCGGAGGCGATGGCCTCACGGGCCGAGCGGATGGCGGTCTTGACCGAGGACTTGACGGCCTTGTTGCGCAGGCGCGCCTTCTCGTTGGTCTTGTTCCGCTTGATCTGGGACTTGATGTTCGCCACGAAAAGAGCCTTTTCAGGTTCGTTGGAGTTCGTAAAGCGCCCGCGCGTGTGAGAGGGCACGCCAGGCACAGTGGTCCAGGCTACCAGCAGGCCTCGTGCCCTCCCAAACCGGACGACCGGCGCCGCTCATGGGACGATGGGAGGCGTCGTATACCCGACTCCCGCCGAGACTGGCGTACCAACGCCGAAGTCACCGAATGGATCCTGCGTGCCCGCGACCCCTACCAACGTGCCCGAGCCGAGCCGTACCGACCCGGCTCTGATCCGTAACTTCTGCATCATCGCGCACATCGACCATGGCAAGTCGACGCTCGCCGACCGGATGCTCCAGCTGACCGGCGTGGTCGACCAGCGGCAGATGCGCGCGCAGTACCTCGACCGGATGGACATCGAGCGCGAGCGCGGCATCACGATCAAGTCCCAGGCGGTCCGTCTGCCCTGGGCGCCGAGCGAGGACGAGTCGGGGACGACTCATATCCTCAACATGATCGACACCCCGGGCCACGTCGACTTCACCTACGAGGTCTCCCGCTCCCTCGCCGCGTGCGAGGGCTGCATCCTCCTCGTCGACGCCGCGCAGGGCATCGAGGCCCAGACTCTCGCCAACCTCTACCTGGCGATGGAGAACGACCTCACGATCATCCCGGTCCTCAACAAGATCGACCTGCCTGCCGCCCAGCCGGAGAAGTTCGCCGCCGAGCTCGCGAACCTCGTCGGCTGCGCGCCGGAGGACGTCCTGAAGGTCTCCGCCAAGACCGGCGTCGGCGTGCCCGAGCTGCTCGACCGCGTCGTGCGCGACGTACCGGCCCCGGTGGGCGTCAAGGACGCCCCCGCCCGCGCGATGATCTTCGACTCGGTCTACGACGCCTACCGGGGCGTCGTCACCTACGTCAAGGTCGTCGACGGCACGCTGAACAAGCGCGAGCGCATCAAGATGATGTCCACCGGCGCGGCCCACGAGCTGCTGGAGATCGGCACGAACTCGCCCGAGATGCTGCCGGCCGACGGCCTGTCCGTCGGTGAGGTGGGCTATCTGATCACGGGTGTGAAGGACGTCCGCCAGTCCAAGGTCGGTGACACCATCACCCAGTTCCAGGGCGGTGCCACCGAGGCGCTCGGCGGCTACAAGGACCCCAAGCCGATGGTGTTCTCGGGCCTGTACCCGCTGGACGGCTCCGACTACCCGGAGCTGCGCGAGGCCCTGGACAAGCTGCAGCTCAACGACGCCGCGCTGGTCTACGAGCCGGAGACCTCCGCGGCCCTCGGCTTCGGTTTCCGCGTGGGCTTCCTCGGGCTGCTGCACCTGGAGGTCATCCGCGAGCGCCTGGAGCGCGAGTTCGGCCTCGACCTGATCGCCACTGCCCCGAACGTGATCTACCGCGTGATCATGGAGGACGGCAGCGAGTGCGAGGTCACCAACCCCAGCGAGTTCCCCACCGGCAAGATCGCCGAGGTGCACGAGCCGGTCGTACGGGCCACGATCCTGGCCCCCAGCGAGTTCATCGGCGCGATCATGGAGCTGTGCCAGACCCGGCGCGGTGTCCTGCTCGGCATGGACTACCTCTCTGAGGACCGTGTCGAGATCCGCTACACGCTGCCGCTCGCCGAGGTCGTCTTCGACTTCTTCGACCAGCTGAAGTCCAAGACCCGCGGCTACGCCTCGCTGGACTACGAGCCCACCGGCGAGCAGATCTCCGACCTGGTCAAGGTCGACATCCTGCTGCACGGCGACAAGGTCGACGCGTTCTCCGCGATCACGCACAAGGACAAGGCGTACGCGTACGGCGTGCGGCTCGTCGCCAAGCTCCGGGAGCTCATCCCCCGGCAGAACTTCGAGGTGCCGATCCAGGCCGCCATCGGCTCGCGGGTCATCGCCCGTGAGACGGTCCGCGCCATCCGCAAGGACGTCCTCGCCAAGTGCTACGGCGGCGACATCTCCCGTAAGCGCAAGCTGCTGGAGAAGCAGAAGGAAGGCAAGAAGCGGATGAAGATGGTCGGCAGCGTGGAGGTGCCGCAGGAGGCGTTCATCGCGGTGCTCTCCAGCGACGAGGGCGGCGAGAAGGGCAAGAAGTAGCCCCCTGCCGGGGATGCCGCCGGAGACGCCGGCAACCCCGGCTCCGTCCCCCAAGGCCCGCCCGTCGCGGGCCCGTTGTACGGCCGTGAGCGCCCATCCCCGTGCCGGGGGCGGGCGCTCACGCGTACCCTCTCGGGAACGGGCGGCGCATACGGGCCCCTTACGCGGCGGCCCCGGGCGCCTTAGGCTGATCGTTGCCCCAAGGTTACTCGCGAGTCACCAGTAACGAGCCGGCCCCGGAGGACGCCGTGACCGAGACACAGGCTTTGATCGAGAACCGGCCGCCCTCCGTGGCGACGATCTTCCTCGACCGGGTGGAGGCGACACCCGACGCGGAGGCGTACCGCTATCCGGTTCCCCCCGCCTCCGGCAGCGGACCGGACGGCTGGGCCTCGCTCACCTGGCGCGCCGCCGCCGACCGCGTCTTCGCCATCGCGGCGGGGCTCGTCGGGCTCGGCGTGCGCCCCGAGGAACGGGTCGCGCTGGCCTCCTCGACCCGGGTCGAGTGGATCCTCGCGGACCTCGCCGTGCTGTGTTCCGGCGCGGCCACGACCACCGTCTACCCCAGCACCAACGCCGAGGAGACGGCCTACATCCTCGCCGACTCCGACAGCCGGGTACTCATCGCCGAGGACGCCGGGCAGCTCGCCAAGGCCCGTCAGTTCCGCGCCGAACTGCCCGGCCTCGCACACGTCGTGGTGATCGACGAGGACGGCGCGGCCCCCGCCGAGGGCGACCCCGAGGGCTGGGTGCTCTCGCTCGCCGAGCTGGAGCGGCGCGGCGCCGAGGAGCTGCGCCGCGACCCCGACGTCGTACGCGAGCGCGTCAAGGCCCTGCGCGCCGAGCAGTTGGCGACCCTGATCTACACCTCGGGAACGACCGGGCGCCCCAAGGGCGTCCGGCTGCCGCACGACTGCTGGTCGTACATGGCCCGGGCCGTCTCCACGACCGGGCTGGTGCGCCCGAGCGATGTGCAGTACCTGTGGCTGCCCCTCGCGCACGTCTTCGGCAAGGTGTTGACTGTCAGTCAGATCGGTACGGGGCATGTGTGCGCCGTCGACGGCCGGGTCGACAGGATCGTCACCAACCTGCCCGTTGTACGGCCCACGTACATGGCCGCCGTGCCCCGCATCTTCGAGAAGGTCTACAACGGGGTCGCGGCCCGGGCGCGCGAGGGCGGCGCCGCCAAGTACCGGATCTTCCAGTGGGCGGCGGGCGTCGCCCGCGAGTACGCGAGGACCTCGCAGGACAACTTCCGCCGCACCGGCAGCACCGCCGTCCCCTTCACCCTCGCCGCCAAGCACCGCGTCGCCGACGCGCTCGTCTACGCCAGGATCCGCGAGGCGTTCGGCGGGCGGCTGCGCGCCTGCGTCTCCGGGGCCTCCGCGCTCGCCCCCGACATCGGCTACTTCTTCGCCGGCGCCGGCATCCACGTCCTGGAGGGCTACGGCCTCACCGAGACCAGCGCCGCCAGCTTCGTCAACCCCCTGGACGCCTACCGCACCGGCACCGTCGGCAAGCCGCTGCCCGGTACCGAGGTACGCATCGCCGACGACGGCGAGGTCCTGCTGCGCGGCCCCGGCGTGATGGCCGGCTACCACGGGCAGCCCGAGCGGACCGCCGAAGTCCTCGAAAGCGACGGCTGGTTCCACACCGGCGACATCGGCGAGCTGTCCCCGGACGGCTATCTGCGCATCACCGACCGCAAGAAGGATCTGATCAAGACCTCCGGCGGCAAGTACGTGGCGCCCGCCGAGATCGAGGGCCGCTTCAAGGCCGTGTGCCCCTTCGTCTCCAACATCCTGGTGCACGGCGCCGACCGCAACTACTGCACCGCGCTCATCGCCCTCGACGAGCCCACCCTCCTGAAGTGGGCCGCCGACCACGGCCTGGGCGGGCACGATTACGCCGAGGTGGTCGCGGCGCGCGAGACCGAGGAGCTGATCGACGGCTATGTGCGGCGGCTCAACGAGGGCCTGCAGCGCTGGCAGACGATCAAGAAGTTCCGGCTGCTGCCGCGCGATCTGGACGTCGAACACGGCGAGCTCACCCCGAGCCTGAAGCTCAAGCGGCCCGTCGTCGAGCGCGAGTACAAGGACCTGATCGAGGAAATGTACGCGGGCACACGCGAGACGTGAGCCTTCCGGGGCGGAGCCCCGGGCCCTGCGAACGCGCTTCCGGGAGGCTTCCCGGGCGCCGCGCGATGCCGTGCCGGGTCCGGGCCGTCCGCTGCGGGCGGGGGCCCGGGAGCGCCGGCCCCTCCGGGGAGGGTTCCCGGCTCCTGCCCCCTCCCGGCCTGCCGGGAGCCCCCGTGGCCCGGGAAGGCGCTTTCCTGAGGCCGAGCGCCGCCGCGCCGCTCTGCCGCGCACCCTCCGGGCCCGGCCGCGCACCCCGAACGCCCGGCGCGCACCGAAGCCGGGCAGGCTGCCCGCCGAGCGGTTCCGGAGCCGGCGCTCCCGGTGGCGGACGTCCCCGCGAGCCCGGGATGCCCCCGGCGCCGGAGGCGCCCCCGTACCCCGGGCCGGTTTCCCCGGGCCCCGGCCCCGGTCCGCCGCCGGGTCCGGGACCCCGTCGCGTGCCGGACAATGGGGTCATGCCTTCCGTACTGCCCGACGGCGAACCCGTGCCCGAGAGCGGGGCGCTGCCCCCGCACGCCCTCGACGGCGCGGGGGCGCGGCCGCTCGGGTTCTATCTGCATGTGCCGTACTGCGCGACGCGCTGCGGGTACTGCGACTTCAACACCTACACCGCGAGCGAGCTGCGCGGCTCCGGCGGTGCGCTCGCCTCGCGCGACAACTACGCCGGCATCCTCGTCGAGGAGATCCGCCTGGCCCGCAAGATCCTCGGTGACGACCCCCGGCCCGTGACGACCGTCTTCGTCGGCGGCGGCACCCCCACCCTGCTGCCCGCCGCCGACCTCGTCGCGGCGCTGCGCGCGATCCGCGAGGAGTTCGGGTTCGCCGACGACGCGGAGATCACCACCGAGGCCAACCCGGAGTCCGTCACCCCCCGCTACCTCGCGGAACTGCGCGAGGGCGGCTTCAACCGGATCTCCTTCGGCATGCAGAGCGCCCGGCAGCACGTCCTGCGGATCCTCGACCGCACGCACACTCCCGGCCGTCCGGAGGCCTGTGTCGCCGAGGCCCGCGCCGCCGGTTTCGCGCATGTCAACCTCGACCTGATCTACGGCACGCCCGGCGAGAGCGACGAGGACTGGCGCGCGTCCCTGGACGCCGCGATCGGTGCGGGCCCGGACCACGTCTCCGCCTACGCCCTGATCGTCGAGGAGGGGACGCAGCTCGCCCGCCGGATCCGGCGCGGCGAGGTCCCCATGACCGACGACGACGTGCACGCCGACCGCTACCTCATCGCCGAGGAGGCGCTCACCGCCGCCGGCTTCCACTGGTACGAGGTCTCCAACTGGGCCACCAGCGAGGCCGGCCGCTGCCGCCACAACGAGCTGTACTGGCGCGGAGCCGACTGGTGGGGCGCCGGCCCCGGCGCGCACTCCCACGTCGGGGGCGTGCGGTGGTGGAACGTCAAGCATCCGGGCGCCTACGCGCAGGCCCTCGGCGAGGGCCGCTCCCCGGGCGCGGGCCGCGAGGTCCTCGGCGAGGAGGACCGGCGCGTGGAGCGCATCCTGCTCGAACTGCGCCTCGCCGCCGGCTGCCCGCTGTCCCTGCTCGCCCCGGCGGGCGCCCGCGCCGCCGAACGGGCCGTCGCCGACGGCCTGTTGGAGCCGGGGCCGTACGCGCGGGGGCGCGCCGTCCTGACGCTGCGCGGCCGTCTCCTCGCCGACGCCGTGGTCCGCGACCTCGTCGACTAGCGCCGCCCGATGAACGGCAGGCCGCAGGCCGGTCGCTCGTTGGGATGAACCGGTACGGGGCGGCCCGCCCCGTACCGGAGGGGCTCAACTCCCCACGGTCACATGGTCGATGAGCCGCTCCACCGCCCCCAGCAGATCCGGCTCCAGGTCCTTGTACGAGCGCACCGACGCGAGGATCCGCTGCCAGGCGGCCCCCGTGTGCTCCGGCCAGCCGAGGGCCCGGCACACGCCCGTCTTCCAGTCCTGCCCGTGCGGTACCGACGGCCAGCGCGCGATGCCCACCGAGGACGGCTTGACCGCCTGCCACACGTCGACGTACCGGTGGCCGACGACCAGCACGTTCTCGTCGGTCACCGACGCGGCGATCCGGGACTCCTTGGAACCCGGCACGAGGTGGTCCACCAGCACGCCCAGCCGGGCGTCCGGTCCCGGCGCGAAGGAGCGGACGACGGCGGGCAGGTCGTCGATGCCCTCCAGGTACTCCACGACCACGCCCTCGATGCGCAGGTCGTCGCCCCACACCCGCTCCACGAGCTCCGCGTCGTGGCGCCCCTCGACATAGATGCGCCCCGCGCGCGCCACCCGCGCCCGCGCCCCGGGCACGGCGATCGACCCCGACGCGGTCCGGCCCGGCCCCTGCGGGGCGGCGGGCCGCGCGGCGGGCCGGACGAGCGTGACGACCCGCCCCTCCAGCAGGAAGCCCCGCGGCTCCATGGGGAAGACCCGGTGCTTGCCGAAGCGGTCCTCCAGGGTGACCGTCGGCCCCTGTGCCGTCTTCTCGCAGCGGATCACCGCCCCGCAGAAGCCCGTCGAGACCTCCTCGACCACGAGGTCCACCTCCGCCGGCACCTCGGGGGCGGGCTGCTGCCGCTTCCAGGGAGGGGTCAGGTCCGGGCCGTAGTGTCGCTCGCGCATGGGGGCCATTCTCGCCCCGTACGGGATCTTCCTGTCACCCCGTCACGTACGGCCCGTACGCGCCCGCCGCCGCCCGTCACCCCTCCCCGTACCGCGCCGCGAGCACCGCGCGCTGCTCGCGCACGAAGCGGGCGTCGACCACGGCGCCGTGCCCCGGCACGTACAGCGCGTCCTCGCCGCCGAGCGCGAGCAGCCGGTCGAGCGTGGCGGGCCAGCGGGCGGGCAGCGCGTCCGGTCCCGCCTGGGGCTCGCCCGACTCCTCCACCAGGTCCCCGCAGAACAGCACGGCCGGGCCGCCCGTCCCGGTGACCAGGACGGCCAGGTCGTGCGCGGTGTGCCCGGGGCCGACGGCGGCCAGCAGCGCCCGCACCCCGCCGCCCAGGTCCAGCGTCAGCTCCCCGGCGACCTCGTGCCCGGGCCGTACCAGCAGCTCGCACGCCTCGGCCGCCGCCCGCGGGTCCGCCCCGTGCCGTACGGCGTCCGCGCGCAGCTCCTCGCGCCCGCGCGACAGCGCCTCCGCGAGCCCCGCCGCCCCGTACACCCGCACTCCCGCGAACGCCGCCGTCCCCAGCACATGATCGAAATGCGGGTGCGTGAGAGCGATGTGCGTCACGCGGCGGCCGCACAGCTCCTCGGCCTCCCGGCGGATCTCCGCGCCCTCCCGCAGCGACGAGCCGGTGTCCACGACGAGCACGCCCGACGCCCCGGCGGCCACCCCCGCGGTCGCGTCCCAGCCGGGCAGTCTGCGCCGCGCCACCCCTGGCGCGAGACGCTCCCACCGCGCCGCCGCCGGCCCCTCGTGCGCCCCGTCGTGTGCCCCGCCGTCCGCTGTGCTGTGCATACCCGGACGCTACCCGGCGGACGGTCGGCGGGGACCGCTCTTGCCCTGCCCACGGGGCCCGGCCGTACACTGACGGGAGGGATTTGGCACTCGTGACCTCTGAGTGCCAGGGACCGACCCCCGAGAGACGAACGGACTGGAGGTGCGCGCAATGCTGAGCGAACGGAGGCTCGAAGTGTTGCGCGCCATCGTCCAGGACTATGTGGGCACCGAGGAGCCGGTCGGCTCCAAGGCCCTCACCGAGCGGCACCGCCTGGGTGTCTCGCCCGCCACGGTGCGCAACGACATGGCCGCGCTGGAGGAGGAGGGCTTCATCGCCCAGCCCCACACGAGCGCCGGCCGCATCCCGACCGACAAGGGCTACCGGCTCTTCGTCGACCGGCTGGCGGGCATCAAGCCCCTGTCCCCGCCCGAGCGGCGCGCCATCCAGAACTTCCTGGACGGCGCCGTCGACCTCGACGACGTGGTCAGCCGCACCGTGCGGCTGCTCGCCCAGCTGACCCGGCAGGTCGCGGTCGTGCAGTACCCCTCACTGTCCCGGTCGACGGTGCGTCATGTGGAGCTGCTCGCCCTCGCGCCGGCCCGGGTGATGCTCGTCGTGATCACGGACACCGGCCGGGTCGAGCAGCGCATGGTCGACTGCCCGGCGCCGATCGGCGAGACCGCGCTGGCGGACCTGCGGGCGCGGCTCAACAGCCGGGTCGTGGGCCACCGTTTCACCGAGGTGCCGCAGCTCGTGCAGGACCTCCCGGAGGCCTTCGAGCAGGACGACCGAGGAACCGTTTCCACAGTCGTCACGACCCTGCTGGAGACCCTCGTCGAGGAGACCGAGGAGCGGCTGATCATCGGCGGCACCGCCAATCTCACCCGCTTCGGCCACGACTTCCCGCTGACCATCCGGCCCGTGCTGGAGGCGCTGGAGGAGCAGGTCGTCCTGCTTCGGCTGCTGGGCGAGGCCACGGACTCGGGCATGACGGTGCGCATCGGCCATGAGAACGCCCACGAGGGGCTGAACTCCACATCCGTCGTCGCCGTCGGCTACGGTTCGGGCGACGAGGCTGTAGCCAAACTCGGCGTGGTCGGACCGACCCGCATGGACTACCCCGGAACGATGGGAGCGGTACGCGCAGTGGCACGTTACGTCGGACAGATCCTGGCGGAGTCGTAAGTGGCCACGGATTACTACGCGGTCCTGGGCGTCCGGCGCGATGCCTCGCAGGACGAGATCAAGAAGGCGTTCCGCCGGCTCGCCCGGGAGCTGCACCCGGATGTCAATCCGGACCCGAAGACCCAGGAGCGGTTCAAGGAGATCAACGCCGCCTACGAGGTGCTCTCGGACCCGCAGAAGAAGCAGGTCTACGACCTCGGCGGCGACCCCCTGTCCAACTCCGGCGGTGCCGGGGCGGGCGGCTTCGGCGCGGGCTTCGGCAACTTCTCGGACATCATGGACGCGTTCTTCGGGCAGGCGACGCAGCGCGGCCCGCGCTCGCGCACCCGGCGCGGCCAGGACGCCATGATCCGGCTCGAAGTCTCCCTGGACGAGGCCGCGTTCGGCACGACCAAGGAGATCCAGGTCGACACCGCCGTCGTCTGCACCACGTGCAGCGGCGAGGGCGCCGCCCCCGGCACCTCCGCGCAGACCTGTGACATGTGCCGCGGCCGCGGCGAGGTCTCCCAGGTCACCCGCTCCTTCCTCGGCCAGGTCATGACCTCCCGGCCGTGCCCGCAGTGCCAGGGCTTCGGCACGGTCGTGCCGACCCCGTGCCCGGAGTGCGCCGGTGACGGCCGGGTCCGCTCGCGCCGCACCCTCACCGTCAAGATCCCGGCGGGTGTGGACAACGGCACCCGCATCCAGCTCGCGGGCGAGGGCGAGGTCGGCCCGGGCGGCGGTCCGGCGGGCGATCTGTACGTGGAGATCCGCGAGAAGCCGCACCAGGTCTTCCAGCGGCGCGGCGACGATCTGCACTGCACGGTCACCATCCCGATGACGGCGGCGGCGCTCGGCACGAAGGTGCCGCTGGAGACCCTGGACGGCCCCGAGGAGATCGACATCCGTCCGGGCACCCAGTCCGGCCAGTCGATCCCGCTGCACCAGCGCGGTGTCACGCACCTGCGCGGCGGCGGCCGCGGTGATCTCGTCGTGCACGTCGAGGTGATCACCCCGGCCAAGCTCGACGCGCAGCAGGAGGAGCTCCTGCGCCAGCTGGCGAAGCTGCGCGGCGAGGAGCGGCCGATGGGCGAGTTCAAGCCGGGGCAGCAGGGGTTGTTCTCCCGTCTGAAGGATGCGTTCAACGGGCGGTAGCCCCCGCACGGTAAGCCTCAACAGGCGTTACGGCCCCCCAGGGTTCGATTCGGCGCGCGACGTCGCCCATGACACGATGTGGCCATGGCTTACGAATCCAGGGGGGCCGCCGCGCTGACCGGGCTCTTCCGGTGTCCGATCGTGCAGGCCCCCATGGCGGGCGGCGCGTCGGGGCCGGCGCTGGCGGCGGCGGTGTCGGAAGCGGGCGGTCTCGGTTTCCTCGCGGCCGGGTACAAGACGCCGGCGGCGATGTACGAGGAGATCAAGCAGCTGCGGGCGCGCACCTCCCGCCCGTTCGGTGTGAACCTGTTCATGCCGCAGCCCCCGGCGGCCGATCCGGCCGCCGTCGCGGTGTACGCCGAGCAGCTGGCCGCCGAGGCCACGTGGTACGAGACCCCGCTGGGCGATCCCGACCAGGGCTGCGACGACGCCTACGACGCGAAGCTCGCGATCCTGCTGGACGATCCGGTGCCGGTGGTCTCCTTCACCTTCGGCTGCCCCGAGCGCGCGGTCGTCGAGGCGCTTGCCCGTCTGGGGACGGTGACGGTCGTCACGGTGACGTCGGTCGCGGAGGCGCGGGCCGCGCGGGCGGCGGGCGCGGACGCGCTGTGCGTCCAGGGCGTGGAGGCGGGCGGCCACCAGGGCACGCACCACGACGACCCGCAGGCGGACGGTACGGGCGCGGGCCTGGGGCTGCTGCCGCTGCTGACGCAGGTCCGCGCGGAGGTGCCGGGGATGCCGCTGGTCGCGGCGGGCGGGCTGATGCGGGGCGCGCAGATAGCCGCCGTGCTGGCTGTCGGCGCGGTCGCGGCGCAGCTGGGCACGGCGTTCCTGCCCTGCCCGGAGTCGGGCGCGCACCCGCTGCACAAACAGGCGCTGACGGACCCGATGTTCACGGGTACGGAGCTGACGCGCGCGTTCTCCGGGCGTCCGGCGCGCGGGCTGGTGAACCGGTTCATGCGGGAGCACGGCCCGTACGCGCCCGCCGCCTACCCGCAGGTGCACTATCTGACGGCCCCGCTGCGCAGGGCGGCCGCGGCGGCCGGTGACCCGCAGGCGGTCAACCTGTGGGCGGGGCAGGGGCACCGGCTGGCCCGCGAGCTGCCGGCGGGCCGGCTCGTCGAGGTGCTCGCCGCCGAACTCGGCGCCGCGCGGGGCGAAGTGACCCGCGGGACGCCGGCCCCGTAACCGCACGGCACGCAACACCCGCACCAACACGCAAGAAACGCAAGGGAGCGCGACATGACGGCCCCGGTCTTCCTGGTCGAGGAGGGCGCGCTCACAGGCGTCTTCCCCGGCACCCTCTTCCCCCTGGGCGGCCCCGAGGGCCGGCACGCGGTCTCCGTGCGGCGGCTGCGCGTGGGCGAGGAGATCACGCTGACGGACGGGGCGGGCAACGGGGCCTTCGGCACGGTCGCGTCCGTCGAGGGCAAGGACCGGCTGGAGGTCGCCGTCACCTCGGTACGGTCCGAGCCGCTGCCCGAGCCGCGCATCACGGTCGTCCAGGCCCTGCCCAAGGGCGACCGGGGCGAGCTGGCGGTGGAGACGATGACGGAGACGGGCGTGGACGCGATCGTGCCGTGGTCGGCCGCCCGCTGCATCACCCAGTGGAAGGGCGAGCGCGGGGCCAAGTCGCTGGCCAAGTGGCGCTCGACGGCCCGTGAGGCGGGCAAGCAGTCGCGGCGGCTGCGTTTCCCGCCGGTCGCCGAGCCGATGACGACCAAGCAGGTCGCGGTGCTGCTCGCGGACGCGGACTTCGCGGCCGTCCTGCACGAGGAGGGCCACAGCGCCCCGCTGGCGACTGCCGGACTGCCCGCCTCCGGCAGTATCGTGCTCGTCGTCGGACCCGAAGGGGGCGTCTCCCCCGAGGAGTTGGCGGTCTTCGCGGACGCGGGCGCGCGTCCGTACCGGCTGGGCCCCAGCGTGCTGCGCACCTCCACGGCGGGTACGGCGGCGACGGCGCTGCTGCTGGGGCGTACGGGCCGCTGGTCCTGAACCGGCCCGTACGGCCCGTACCGGCGGCCCCGGAGCGTGCGCCGGAGTGGGAAAGGCGCAGGCCAGGAGCGCCGGATAGGAAGTCCTTCCTATGGCACGGGCCCCGCGTGTGCCGCAGGATCGAAGGCGTGGGAGGCGCCGCCGCCGACCGCGGGGGATTCGGTGGCGGCGCCCTGCCGACGGACCGCGGGGCCGACGCGAACCGGCCAACTCCGCCGTCCTGTACGGTCCCGGCGCCGGAGGGGAGGGCCGGGGCTGCCGTCGCACGCCTGCCCGGCTGGGCTCCTGGCGTGCCGTTTGCCATGCTGCGTACATGGCACAGCTCCAGATCCGGGACTACGAGCGCATCCTCGACCTCGTCCAGGCGGTGCTCCACGAGGGCGACCCCGACTCCGCGTGGCATCTGACCGCCGAGCGGCTGCACGCCGCGGTCGGCTGTGTCTCGGTGATCCTCGCCAGGCTGCCCTCCGACGGGCTGCCGGGCGTCGCCGACGGCTGGTCCCCGTACTGGCTCGGGCCCGACGTCGGTGAGCTCATCGCGCGCCGTATGGAACAGGGGCACCCGATGGTGCCGTATCTGCTCGCCGGGAACACCGATCCGGTCCGGGTGACCGACCTGTGCGACGACTGGCGGCAGGCGCCCTGGTACACCGAGGCGCGGGACCTGTGCGGTACGACGCAGCAGATCGCGCTCCCGCTGCCCGGCGGCCCGCCCGGCCACCGGGCCCTGAGCTTCGGGCGCGTGGGGGACTTCCACGACCGCGATGTCGAATTCCTGCGGCGCGTCCAGCCCTTGCTCGTCACCATGGACAGCCATCTGCGGGAGCTGAGCCGGCTGCGGGCCGCCGTGGCGGCCGCGCCCACCCCCGACGACCACGGGCTCACCCCGCGCGAGACGACCGTCCTGGGGCTGCTCGCGGAGGGGCTCACGACCCAGGCGATCGGCCGCCGCCTGGGGATCTCCCCGCACACCGTCAACCGTCATCTGGAGAAGGTCTACCGGAAGCTCGGCGCGAACAACCGGGTCACGGCGGTCGCCCTGGCCAGGCGCGGCGGACTGGTGGCATAAGGGACCGGAACGGAATATTCCCGAGCCAACTGGAACCATCGCGACCGAACGTCCGGAATCCGACCGGGACTTCCCGCACTCCATTGCCGAGCCGCCGCACGTGCCGCTTGCATGTCCCTCGCCCGAAATCCACAGGCGCTCGACATCCACAGGCGCCCGAACGCCATCAGCGTGTCGCGGAGGGGGAACACCTTGCGCAGCAACCGAGCACGTAAGGCGAGACCGAGAAGATCCACGGGGAGCGGAGCGTCCAGACCACACAGCGGCATATCCGGAATATCCGGTGCGGCGGCGCTGATCGGCGCCGCCGCACTCGTGGTCACGGCGGTGCCCGCCCACGCGGCGCAGCCCAAACCCCCGGGCCCCGGGGAGGTGGTCCCCGGGCAGCGCACCGAGACGCCCGCGCTGGTCGAGGGGATCCGGGAGGCGGCGAAGCCGGACGCCAGCGCGGCCGACGCCGCCCGCGGGCACCTGGCCGACAAGAAGAGCCGCTACCGCATCGCCGATCCGCAGCGCGACCTGAAGCCCGTGGGGACCACCACCGCAGGACGCACGGAGATCGTGCGCCTCCAGCAGAAGTACCGGGGCATCGACGTCCTCGGCGGGCAGTACGTCGTGCGCATGGAGAACAGCGGAAGCAAACGCGTCGTCACCGGCACCTCCGGCAAGTACTTCACCGGACTGAAGGCCGCCACCGAACCACAGGTCGAGACGGACCTCGCGATCGAGCGGGCCGTCGACGCGGTCACCGCGGGACTCCCCGCGCCGGGCGGCGGAGGCCAGGAGCCCGAACTGACCGGCACCGACCAGGGACTGGTCGTCCTGCCCAAGGGCGAAGGCGTCCTCACCCGGCACATCACCGTGCGCGGCACCGCCCCCGCCACCGGCGAGCCGGTCCTCCAGGAGGTGTACGTCGACGCCGCGTCCGGATACCCGGTCCTGCGCTACAGCTCCCTCAAGACCTTCGAGGGCCCGCAGCCCTTCCCGGCCGCGGGCCCGGCAGCGCGGGCGGCGCACCGCAGCGAAGCGGCCGCCGACGGCATCCAGGGCTCCGGCGCGAAACTCGACGGCACCACCGTCCCGTTGCAGATCACCCGCGACGACGCCCGCAAGCTGTACGTGCTGCGCGACCGCACCCGCTCCCAGGACACCAGTGAGAAGAACCGGATCGCCACCTGGGACGCGCGCGCCAAGAGCGTCGGCGACGTCTCCGGCACCTGGCCCTGGGACATCAAGGAGTTCGCCTCCCCGGCCCCGGCCTTCGGCAAGGACGCCACCGAGGCGGGCGCCGTCGACGCGCACTGGGCCGCCGGCAAGGTCTACGACTACTACAAGCAGCAGCACGGCCGCACCAGCCTCGACGGCCGGGGCATGGCCCTCAACTCCCTCGTCGGCGTCAGCTGGTACGGCATGCCGTACGTCAACGCCTTCTGGGACGGCACCAAGATGGTCTACGGCAACGGCGACAAGGAGTACCGGCCGCTGTCCGCCGGACTCGACGTCGTCGGCCACGAGATGACCCACGGCGTCGTCCAGAACACCGCCGACCTCGTCTACGCCGGACAGTCCGGCGCCATGAACGAGGCGCTGGCCGACTACTTCGGCAACGCCATCAAGACCGACACCTACGGCATCGCCATGGACAGCCCCGACTCGGGCCTCCTCGGCGACACCCTGTGCCGGACCAGGACCCCCCGCCAGTGCGCCATCCGCGACATGAACGACGGACGGACCACCTCCACGTCCTTCCTCGGCGTCGCCATCGGCACCGACAACGGCGGCGTCCACCTCAACTCCACCATCTTCTCCGGCGCGTTGTGGGACATCCGCAAGGACCTCGGCGGACCGCTCGCCGACAAGCTCGTCTACACGGCGCTCAGCGCGTACCTGACCCCGCTCGACGGCTTCACCGAGGGCCGCGCCGCCGTCCTCGCCGCCGCCCGGGACCTCAAGCTCACCGACGGCCAACTGCGCGCCGTCGAACGCTCCTTCAACGCCCACGGCATCGTGCCCGGCTGGGAGCTCGCCATGGGCGTGGACTCCGACGTGCTGCTCGCCGCCGTCAACACCGACGGCTCCCGCGTGGGCGCGGGCGGCGGCTGGTGGGCCGCGTCCGCCTCCAACGAGACCGGCACCGAGCCGTACTCGGTGTGGGCCGGCCGTACCGACGGCAGCGGACAGCGCAAGCTGATCAGCCCCAACAACGGCGCCTACAACGTGCACCCGGCCACCGACGGCAAGACCGTCGTCTGGCAGTCGTACCAGCGCCGGGTCGTACGCGTCCTGGCCCGGCCGATCGCGGGCGGCCCGGTCAAGGAGCTGTACGTCGCCCGGCGCGGTGTCGGCAACGTGCGCGTCGAGGGCGACATCGTGACGCTGGACGTCGGCTACCCCGCCCGGCACCGGCACGTGATGTACACGCGGCTCAGCGACCCGACGCACCGCTGGACCCCGGTGGACGCCGGCGGCACGACGTCCCTCGACGGATCGATCGGCCACGGCCGGATCGCCTACACCACCTACGACTTCCGCAAGAAGTCCTCGGACGTGGAGATCCTCGACCTGAGCACCGGCAACCGCACGCGGGTCCAGCAGCCCGCCTCGGCCGCCGGCTTCGGCCCCACCGCCATCAGCGGCAACAGCGTCTACTGGCTGGCCCCCGGCGCCACCTGGAAGGACCCGACCGTGGTGCGCCGCGCGAACCTCGACGGCACCGGCGTGAAGGACCTCACCCCGGCGCAGGGCCCGGACGCCCTGCGCGCCGTCGGCCTGACGGCCTCCGACGACGCCCTGACCGTCAGCGCCGTCAGCGTCCAGCCGGCCGACAGCCGGCCGCGCAACGAATCCCTCGCCAAGCTCTGGCAGTTCACGGCCGACGGCTCCCCGCGCGGCCGGGTCTCCTGCAACCGCGGTGAGCAGTCCGCCGCCGCCGCGGCCGGAGGCCGGCAGGTCGTCTGGGTCGACGCCACGACCGGCTCCACCGACCTCGTCACCCGCAACCGCCCGGCGGGCAACTGCGGCTGACCGGAACGGACCACCGCCGGGGCCCCGGACCGCGCGTCCGGGGCCCCTATGCGCACGTACGGCCCTTGCGGGACGCCAGGCGCCCGGCACGCGGCAGGTAGACGAGGGCCTCCGTGGCCGCGAAGCGCACCACGAAGGTCGTCAGCAGGGCGAGCGCGGTCGCGGGCAGCACCCCGATCCGCACCACGCCCACGAACAGGGCGATCAGCGGAATGCGCAGCAGCAGATCGGCGTTGGCGAGCAGCGCGAAGCGCGCGGCACGGTCCAGCCAGTGGCGGTGCCGCCGCCGGTCGCGGAAGAGCACCACATCGATCAGCAGGAAGTTCCACAGCACGCCCGCCTGGTTCGCGGCGATCTCCGCGGGCACGTAGTGCAGCCCGGCCGCCGTGAGCAGCTGGAGCGCAAGGAGGTTGGGGGCGAAGCCGGTCAGGCCGATGAACCCGAACAGCAGCATCCGCACGAAGGGGGGAGCGGTGCCCAGCCTGCCGAGGACGGCGGCGAGACGGCCCCCGTCGGCGCGCTCCGCGGCCTCGGCGCCGGTGCCGGAGAGCGTCATCGGGCGCTCCCGCGGGCGACCCGGCGGATCTCGATACGGTCCGCTCCCCCGCCGAAGACCGCGACGGGCCGGGAGTGCTCCAACGCGCCCTCGACCACGGGCAGGTCGACGGCGTCACGGCGCACCGTCGGGGAGGCCACCACGTAGTCGACGTCCCGCCAGCCGTGCGGCAGCCGCGCCCTGATCGCCGGGTCGAGGTCGGCCTTGTAGAACCAGATGGCGCCGGTGCCGGGGGAGTAACCGCGGTGCACGAGGTCGAGCCAGACCGCGTCGTCGGCGAGCACCCGCGCCCGGCCCGGGTCGGCGACCTTCCCCCGGTCGCCCAGCCAGGAAACGGCCTGCCGGTAGGGCCCGTTGAGCTCGCGGGTGACGGCCGCCCGGTCGCCGTCGTACCAGCGCGGCACGGTCCAGCCCAGCGCCCCGCCCGCGAGCAGCAGGACGGCCGTCCAGCGCGCCGCGTACCAGCGCCGCCGGAAACCGGGAGGGGTGTGCAGGATCCGCGCGGGCACGGCCGCGGCCAGCCCCGCCAGGCACAGCGCGAGGAACGGCAGCAGCTGGATGACGTACATCGCCGGCAGATAGCCGGAGGGGCGCAGCACCATCGCCGTCAGCGCGGCCACCGCCAGGGCCGGCCCCAGCAGCCGGCGGCCCGTCGTTCCCGGCCGCCGGGCGGTGACCAGCAGGACGGACGCGGCGGCGAGCCCGGCGAGCGGCAGGACACGGTCGTAGTACAGCCACGAGCCGAGCACCCGCCGCGCGCCCGTGCCCGGCGACAGCACGAAACCCGAACCGGCCCTGGTGAGCTGGTACTTGATGCCGTCGGCGAGCGAGACGTGGTCCGGTCCCGGGAACAGCTCGTGGTGGAGCAGCGCGAACAGCGGATAGGCGAGCCCGGTCAGCACACAGGCCGTCACCGCGCCCGTCACCGCGAACTTCCGGGTGGCACGGTGACTGTGCTGCCACAGCGTCACCAGCAGCGCCGGCAGCACGATCAGCATCGTCTCCTTCGACAGCACCGAGACCGCCGCCGCGAGCCCGGCCGCGAAGTGGTGCCACAGATGACGGCGCGGCGAGGCGGCCAGACAGAAGGCCAGCAGCATCCACACCACGGCGATGTTGTCGAGGAAGATCTGCCGCTGCAGCACCACCGACAGCGGCGAGAGCCCGTAGAGCAGCGTCGCGAGCCCCGCGACCCAGTGCGGCAGCCCCAGCCGGCGGCCCAGCGCGTAGCACAGGACGGCCCCCGCCGCGCTGACGGCCAGCATCGCCCAGCGCATCGGGGCGACCGTGAACAGCTCCGGGGAGACGACGGACGGCAGCCAGGTGACGGCGGCGAGCTGCAGCCAGCCCAGCGGCGGGTGGTCGTACCAGTAGGTGTAGTGGGCCAGGCCCCGGCCCTGCTGGACGGCCCACGCCTGGGCGAGGTAAGTCCCCTCGTCGTCACTGAGGTTGGGATAGCCGGTGATGTTCCAGCCCTGCACGCACAGGACCGCGCACAGCAGCGCCCCGCACAGCAGCACGTCCGGCGGGGAGTTGCGCAGGCGCAGCACCGGGCGGACCCTGGCCCGGGCGTGCCGGGGCCCCGCAGCGGGCCGGGCCGGTGCGGTGGGGAGGGTGGCGGTCACGAAAGGGCGTCCTCTCGGGTCAGATGCGCGCCGACGTGCCGGGTCAGTTCCCATTCGCCGCGGCCGCGCTGCTCCCGCCACACCGCGCGGATCGCCGCGACGGCCAGCAGCAGCTGGTAGAACGGCCCGCCGACGACGAGCTTGACGTAGTGGACGAAGCGGACACGCAGCCCGTACTGCGCGCCGAAGTCGTGCAGCCCGACGACCTCGAAGACGAAGGTGACGAAGGCCGTCACCGCCGGCAGGAAGGTGAGCACGGCGATGTGCACGGGGACGTGCAGGACGAGCGCGACCAGCACGTTCAACGGGATGACCACGCCGGTGAACGCCTGCATGAAGGGCGTCATCAGGGTGTGGCGGGCGAGCATGCGCTGCCCGAGCGTGGGCAGCCGGCGCCAGTCCCGCTTGCGGAAGACCTGGAGGAAGCCCTGGTTCCAGCGGGTGCGCTGCCTGAGCAGGCCCAGCAGGGAACCCGGCGTCTCCTCACGGGTGACCATCTCGCTGTCGTAGGCGACGACCACGCGCTTGCCCGCGCTGGACAGCCGTACACCCAGATCGCAGTCCTCCGCGAGACAGTCCGGATCCCAGCCGCCCGACGCGCGCAGCACGTCCGTGCGGACGAAGACGGTGTTGCCGCCGAGCGGGATGAAGCCCTTCTGCGCGTGCAGATGGAGTCTGCTGCGGAACCAGAAGAAGTACTCCAGGCAGTTGCGCAGGCTGTACCAGCTGGAGTGGAAGTTGATCAGCTGGACGCCGCCCTGCACCACGTCGGCGCCGGTGGCGCGGAAGGCGTGGTCGACGTGCGTGAGCAGCTCCGGGTGCACCTGGTCCTCGGCGTCGAAGACCCCCACGACCTCGCCGAGGCAGTGGGGGAGCGCGGTGTTGAGGGCCCTGGGCTTGTTCTTCACCGCGTGGGTGTCGGTGATGACCCGGACCCGGTTCGGGGAGAGGGCCGCGACCAGCTCGGCGACCTCGGCGGTCCCCGGATCGTCATGGCCGACGATCACCAGGACCTCGAAGCGGCGGTGGGTGGACCGCAGCAGCCCTCTGACGGTGTGTTCGAGCACGGCCTGTTCGTGCCGGGCCGGCACCAGCAGCGAGAACGACAGGGCGCCCGCGCCGCTCGGGGGCTCGAAACGGGTCGCGGCGAGCGTCTCCGGGGTGCGCCAGGCGTGCATCTGCCACCAGAGCGTGAAGGCCGCGATCCAGAACAGCGCCAGCGACACCAGGCAGACCACTACGGACGTGAGCAAGGAAGTCCCCCCTAGGACCCTCGCGCGACCCCCCGGTGCGCGCGTGTCTCTCCTTCGCAGGAGAAAGCGTAGGGGGAGCGGGTGAAAGTCAGGCGCTCAATGGAGAAAACCCGTGATTCCGAACTTGTGGGCGACGGACGGGAGTTGGCGGAGAAATGTGCCCCCGGCGCACGGGCGCACGGCCGCCCGGAGCGGCCTTCCGCCGGGGCCCGGCCGATGGGAAACTGTCCCGTATGGGTGCATCGCGGCGCTCAAGAGGCGGAAAGGCATGGTGTGCGGCAGGCGCGCTGGCGCTGCTCGCCCCGGCCGCCCTCGCCCTCACCGGATGCGAACCGGCGGGCGGCGGGCTGGACGTGTCCACGGTCTCCTACACCACCGGCGACCTGGCGGCCGCGCGGCTCAAACAGGCCGGATACGACGTGGCCTGGCTCGACTGCCTGGGCAAGGCGGACGCGGGCGGCGGCACCCCGGCCTCGGGCTCCCCGCGCCCCGTGACGGCCGTCGGCGTCGACTGCAAGGGCATGACCGCCGACAAGCGCGCGATCATCGTCTACGGGCGCGTCACCGGCATCGACGGCACCTCCTGCCTCCGGGGCCGGCTGACGGCGAAGGTCGCCGGCAAGGAGGTGTTCACGGCGAGCGTCCTGGGCGACTGTTCGGGCACGGGCACGGCGACGGGCAGGGCCACGGGCACCGACACGGCCGCGCCCGGCACCCCGACCGCGGAGTGCACCTGCCCTCCGGGCGCCTCGCCCTCCCCGACGGGCGCGCCCCCGAAGAAGCCGCAGAAACCCCAGAAGCCGCCGCACAAGCCACCGCCGTCCCCACCGTCCCCGACGTGCACACCGGACCCGCCCGGCGGCAAGCAGCAGCACCCTCCGGCCGCCAAGTAGCCTCGGCGCGAGGCGCGTTGCCGAAGCGGGCGGACACAGCGCCGTACGGCCGGGTGCGACAGGGGCGGCGCCCTCGCCCAAGGCCGTACGGAACCGGGTTCCGCACCGGACCCGTCCCGCCGCCCGGCACCGTCAGGTGCCCCCGGTAACATCCGGTCCGTACGATCCCGTACGGACCCACGACCCGGGAGGAGCCACCGGTGGCGGGAGAACCGCAGGCCGACTGCCTGTTCTGCAAGATCGTCGCCAAGGAGGTGCCGGCGACGATCGTCCAGGAGACCGACACCACCGTCGCGTTCCGGGACATCAACCCCCAGGCGCCCACCCACGTCCTCGTGATCCCCAAGGCGCACTACCCCGACGCCGCCTCCCTCGCGGCCGCCGAGCCGGGGATCGCCGCCGACATACTGCGCGAGGCCCGCGCGGTCGCGGTCATGGACGACATCGTCGACAAGGGCTACCGCGTCGTCTTCAACACCGGCACCGGCGCCGGCCAGACCGTCTTCCACGCGCACGCGCACGTCCTCGGCGGCCGCGGCCTGAACTGGCCTCCCGGGTAGGCGTCTTGTCCGTCCGCGAACTCGTCGTCCTCGGCACCGCCAGCCAGGTGCCCACCCGGCACCGCAACCACAACGGCTACGTCCTGCGCTGGGACGGCGAGGGCCTGCTCTTCGACCCCGGTGAGGGCACCCAGCGCCAGATGGTGCGGGCCGGGGTCGCCGCCCACGACCTGAACCGGATCTGCGTCACGCACTTCCACGGCGACCACTCGCTCGGACTCGCCGGCGTGATCCAGCGGATCAACCTCGACCGGGTGCCGCACCCGGTCACCGCGCACTACCCGCGCAGCGGACAGCGCTTCTTCGACCGGCTGCGCTACGCCACCGCCTACCGGGAGACGGTGGACCTGGTGCGGGAGCCGGTCTCCGGGCGGGGCGGGGAGCTCGCCCGTACCCCCGCCTACAGCCTTGAGGCGCGCCGGCTCTCGCACCCCGTGGAGTCCTACGGCTACCGGCTCGTCGAGCCGGACGGCCGCCGCATGCTGCCCGAACGGCTGGCCGCGCACGGCATCACCGGCCCGGACGTGGGCCGGCTGATGCGCGAGGGCGAGCTGCGCGGGGTCACCCTGGACGAGGTCAGCGAGGTACGGCGCGGGCAGCGCTTCGCGTTCGTGATGGACACCCGGCTGTGCGAGGGCGTGCACGCCCTCGCCGAGGGCTGCGACATGCTCGTCATCGAGTCGACGTTCCTGCACGAGGACGAGGCGCTGGCCACCGAGCACGGCCATCTGACGGCCGTGCAGGCCGCCCGCGCCGCCGCCGACGCGGGCGTGCGGCACCTCGTCCTCACGCACTTCTCGCAGCGCTACGACGACGCCTCGGAGTTCGAGCGGCAGGCCCGGGCGGCCGGCTTCGACGGCGAACTGACCGTCGCCCGGGACCTGTTGCGCGTCCCCCTCCCCAAACGGCGCTGACGACGGCGGCGGTTACGGCAGGTAGTACATCGGGTTCGGCAGCTTGTACGTACGCTCCGCGTAGCCGCCGCTCAGGTCGCTGTACTGGTCGCCGAAGTTGGCGACGATGCGGTAGCCCTGCGACTCGATGTGCTTGCGGGTCCCGGACTTGAACTCGATCGTCGAGCAGGCCGAGCCGCACGGCAGGTAGGCCGGCGGGTTCTTCTTGTTCTTCAGGTAGAAGTGCTCGGCGTCGGCGGCGGGCTTGTAGCCGGCGTTCTTCAGGTTGCGCACGCTCCACTCGCGCTGGTGCTCGTCCCGGCCGGTGACGAAGAAGACCGTCACACCCTTGGACTCCGCCCAGTTGACGAGCTCCGGCATCCCGAAGACCGGGCCCATGTCGGTGGACTTCAGATACGCGTCCTGCGACTCGGGCGTGAAGTGGAAGCCCTGCTGCAGCTCGTAGTTGTACGTCAGCAGCGTCGTGTCGTCGACGTCCAGCACGATCGCCGGCCGGCCCTTGGCGTGCTTGTTCCTCACCGCGCGGTCGATCTGGGCCTTGGCCTTCTTCTGGATGTCCGCGAGCTGCTTGGCGTAGTTGCTGCCCGGCGACGCGTAGTGCTGGCCGTTCTTGTCGACGGTGTCGCCGTAGAACGCCTTGATCTTGTCCTCGACCTGGGTCAGGTTCGGGATCTCCTTGTCCGTGCGCGGCGTGGAGTGATCGGCGCTCGCCGCGCCCGCGGTGTACAGACCGGCGCCGAGGGCGAGTGCCGCACCGGTGGCGGCGATCTTGACGCGCTTGGAGGACAGGGAAAGGGAGGGGGACACGCGGTGCTCCTGAATGGCAAGGATGATGCAGCGCGAAATTAGGGGGCGGGGTGGGGTGAGGCAAGACCTTTGAGCACAGAGAGTGCAACGTCACATCTGTGACAGGATGATCTCCGATGTGCAGGCAAGCACCCCACCCGCACCCCACCCCACCCCCGTACGCCCCCTACGCCGCGTACTCCCGCATCCGTTCCAGAATGCGTGCCGCCACCGCCGGCGAGTCCACCAAGGGATGCAGGGACAGGGCCCGCAGAGCCGCCCCGCGGTCCTCGCCGACCGCCGCCTCGATCGTCGCCCGCTCCACCGCCTTGAGCTGGAGCATCAGCCCGAGCTGATCCTCGCGCAGGGGCGCGGACGGCACCGGCTTCGCGCCCCGCGCACTCACCTCGCACACGGTCTCGATGATCGCCTCGGGATCCAGCTCCGGCACCGTCTTGCCGTTGCGGACGTTGAGGACGAGCCGCGTGCGCTCGTCGCGCGCGATGGCCCGCATCAGGGCGAGCGCCACCCGGTCGTAGCCGCCGCCCTCCAGATCGCAGGAGTCCCGCTCCCAGCCGCCGCTGGCCGCGCGGCTCTCGGCCATGTACGTCTCCTCGCGCCGCAGCCGGGTCCGCTCCCACAGCTCGTACGCCCGTTCCGGCGCGAGCGCCGCGTCGCGGAAGAAGCCCGACTGCTGCCGGTCGAGGAACTCCCCGCGCGTCTCGTCCCCTTGGAGGACCGAGTGCAGCGCCTCGCGCCGGAAGTAGTAGTAGTGCAGATACTCGTTGGGCAGCAGGCCCAGCGCCCGCAGCCACTCCGCGCCGAAGAGTCTGCCCTCCTCGAAGGAGGCCAGCGCCCGCTCGTCACCGAGCAGCCTCGGCAGCAGCTCCTCCCCGTCGAGCGTCAACGAGCTGAGCCAGCCGAGGTGGTTGAGACCCACATAGTCGAAGACGATCCGGTCCGGATCCGCGCCCAGCGCCCGCGCGGCACGCCGCACCAGCCCCACGGGGGAATCGCAGATGCCGATGACGCGCTCACCCAGCACGGCGGCCATCGCCTGGGTGACCATCCCGGCGGGGTTGGTGAAGTTGATGACCCAGGCACCGGGGGCGACTTCGGCGATACGGCGCGCGAGGTCCAGCGCCACGGGGATCGTCCGCAGCCCGTACAGCACGCCGCCCGCGCCGACCGTCTCCTGCCCCAACACCCCCTCGCCCAGGGCGATCCGCTCGTCGCGCACCCGCCCCGCCGTACCGCCCACCCGGATCGCCGAGAAGACGAAGTCCGCGCCGCGCAGGGCTTCGTCAAGCTCGCGCACGACCCGTACGGAGGGCGCGTCCGGCACCCCCGCCGCCTGCTCGGCCAGCACGGTCTCGATCACCTTCAGCCGGCCCGAGTCCGTGTCGTACAGCACGAGTTCCGTGCAACGGCCGGGCGCCGCCCGCCGTGCGTCGTCCAGCAAGGCCCGGTGCACCAGAGGCACCCGGAATCCGCCACCACCGAGAATCGTCAGCCTCATGGCCGGAACGTACCGCAGGATCGGGCACACTGTCCGTCACCCGCACCCGAGAGAGGAGCAGCGAGCGAGCATGACGACCACTTCGCCGCACGCGGCACGTCAGCAGGGCTTCCGCAGCGAGCGCTTCCAGGGGCGCGAGGGGTGCGCGTCCGACGGCTTCGAAGGGGCGGCCCCCGCCCTCGACCCGCTGGCCGACGTACGGGCGCCGGGCGATCCGCTGACCGACGTCTATCTGACCGGAACCGTGTTCCTCGACATCATCCTCACCGGCCTGGACTCGGCCCCCGTGCGCGGGACCGAGTCCTGGGCGCGCGGCATGGGTTCGAGCCCCGGCGGCATCGCCAACATGGCCACCGCCCTGGCCCGGCTGGGGCTGCGCACCTCGCTCGCGGCGGCGTTCGGCGACGACATGTACGGCGAGTACTGCTGGGACGCCCTCGCGCGCGGCGAGGGCATCGACCTGTCCCTCTCCCGCACCGTGCCCGGCTGGCACTCGCCCGTGACGGTCTCCATGGCCTACGAGGGGGAGCGCACCATGGTCTCCCACGGCCACGAGGCACCCCCGCCCGAGGAACCCGCCCCCGAGTGCCCGCCGCCCGCGCGCGCCTGCGTCGCGCTGCTGGAACCCGGCGCCCGCGAGGAGTGGATCGCCGCGGCGGCCCGGCGCGGCAGCCGGGTCTTCGCCGACGTCGGCTGGGACGACTCCGGCCGCTGGGACCCCGCCGACCTGGCCGACCTGGAGCACTGCGAGGCGTTCCTGCCCAACGCCGAGGAGGCCATGCGCTACACCCGCGCCGAGGACCCGCGCGCCGCCGCCCGCGCGCTCGCGGAACGGGTCCCGGTCGCGGTCGTCACGATGGGCTCGGAGGGCGCCTTCGCGGTGGACGGCGGGACGGGGGAGAGCGCCGAGGTACCCGCGATCGCCGTCGAGGCCCTGGACCCCACCGGCGCCGGCGACGTCTTCGTCGCGGGCTTCGTCACCGGCACCCTGGCCGGCTGGCCGCTCGCCGACCGGCTCGCCTTCGCCGGACTGACCGCCGCCCTGTCCGTGCAGGAGTTCGGCGGCTCCCTCTCCGCGCCGGGCTGGGTGGAGATCGCGGCCTGGTGGAAGCACGTGACCTCCTACGACGACCTGCCCCCGGCCACGCTGCGCCGCTACGCCTTCCTCGACGGCATCCTCCCCGCGGCCGTCCGCCCCTGGCCCCTGCGCCGGGCCGTGCCCACGCTGGGCTTCCGGCAGCCGTGACGGGGGCGGGTGCCCGTCCCGCTCACGTCACGCGGCGGTGCCTGCGCAGGGCCGCCACCACCATCACCATGGCGAACAGCGGCAACGCGATCCCCGCCGCGAGCAGAGGCCGTCTCTCCTCCCGTGCCACCGCGCCGCTCACCCGGCCGTCACCACGGCCCGCACCGTCCCGTCCGGCCCCGCCAGCAGCACGCGCGTGGCCGGGCCGCCCAGGTCGCGTACCGCCGCGCGGTCCTCGTCCGTCACAGCCTCGGCGTCCGAGACGACGGCCGCCGCCTCCAGGGACTTCGCTCCGCTGGCGACGGCCATCGCGACGGCGGTGCGCAGGGCGCTGAGGCGGAGCGAGTCGAGGGCGACGGTGCCGGCCACGTACGTGCGGCCGGTCCCGTCGCGTACGGCGGCGCCCTCGGGTACCGCGTTGCGGGCCCGTGCCGTACGGGCCAGGGTGACGATCTTGCGGTCCTCGGGGTCCAGGGGGGTCTCTGCCGTCTCCGTCATACGGGGAGCATAGGCGGCGGTCCGGCCGCCATGATCAAGAGGGCGTGATCAGGAGGCCGGTGGTCAGGAGACCGTGGCCTCCCCGTCCCGGGCCTCCTTCGGCTCCGCCGGTTCGACCAGGACCGTCACGATGCGGTTGCGGCGGCCCGCCGGGGCCTCCGCGACCAGGCGCAGGGCGGCCGGGCCCTGCTCGTAGTGCTCGTGGCGCCCGTACACCGCGAGGTCGACGACGGCCGTCGCGCCCGCGATCGGCACCCGGCCCAGGGACTTGGCGAGGAGGCCGCCCACGGTCTCCACGTCCTCGTCCTCGATCTCCAGCCCGTACAGCTCGCCGAGGTCGCCGAGGTCGAGGCGGGCGATGACGCGGTAGCGGCCCTCGCCGAGGTCCTCGACGGGGGGCAGCTCACGGTCGTACTCGTCGGTGATCTCGCCGACGATCTCCTCCAGGATGTCCTCGATCGTCACGATGCCGGCGGTGCCGCCGTACTCGTCGATGACGACCGCGCAGTGGTTGCGCTGCTGCTGCATCTCGCGCAGCAGGTCGCCCGCGTTCTTGGTGTCGGGGACGAACACGGCGGGCCGCATCGCTGTCGAGACCAGCTCGGACTCGGCGTCCCGGCTGATGTGCGTCTTGCGGACGAGGTCCTTGAGGTAGACGACGCCGACGATGTCGTCCTCGTTCTCACCGGTCACCGGGATCCGGGAGAAGCCTGAGCGCAGTGCGAGGGTGAGCGCCTGCCGGATGGTCTTGCCGCGCTCTATGACGATCAAGTCGGTGCGCGGGACCATGACCTCGCGCACGAGGGTGTCGCCGAGTTCGAAGACCGAGTGCACCATGCGGCGCTCGTCGTCCTCGATCAGCGACTCCTTCTCCGCGAGGTCGACCAGCGCGCGCAGCTCGGCCTCGGAGGCGAAGGGGCCCTTGCGGAAGCCCTTGCCGGGGGTGAGGGCGTTGCCGACGAGGATCAGCAGCTGCGGCACCGGGCCGAGAACCCGGGCGAGCGGCACCAGCACCTGCGCGGCGGCGATCGAGGTGCCGACGGGGTGCTGGCGGCCGATCGTGCGCGGGGAGACCCCGACGGCCACGAAGCTGACCAGCACCATGACGACGACGGCCACGGTCAGCGCCTGCCAGGTCTCCGCGAAGGCGCTCAGACACAGATAGGTGACGGTCACGCCCGCCGCCATCTCGCAGGCGACACGCAGCAGCAGCGCCAGGTTGAGATAGCGGGTCGGGTCGGCCGCGACGGCGGCCAGCTTCCGCCCGCCGCGCTTGCCCGTACGCAGCGCCTCCTCGGCGCGGAACGGCGAGATACGGGCGAGCCCGGCCTCCGCGCAGGCGGCGAGCCAGGCGAGGACGAGCAGCAGGACCGCGACCGCGATCAGCCGGCCGGTCACGTGAACGTGGGGGCCGGGGAGGGGCCCTCGATACCGCGCTCCGCGCGCCAGCCGTCGATGATCGCCGCCTGGAGGCCGAACATCTCGGCCTTCTCGTCGGGCTCCTCGTGGTCGTAGCCGAGGAGGTGCAGAACGCCGTGGACGGTGAGCAACTGCAGCTCCTCGTCCATGGAGTGCTTCGTCGGCGCGTCCTCGCCCTGCTTCTTGGCGACCTCGGGGCACAGCACGATGTCGCCGAGGAGGCCCTGCGGCGGCTCCGCGTCGTCCTTCGCCGGCGGACGCAGCTCGTCCATGGGGAAGGACATCACGTCGGTGGGGCCGGGCAGGTCCATCCACTGGATGTGCAGCTGTTCCATGGCCTCGGCGTCGACGACGATGACCGAGAGCTCGGAGAGCGGGTGGATGCGCATCCGGGCGAGCGCGTAGCGGGCGACGTCGAGGATCGCCTGCTCGTCGACCTCGGTGCCGGATTCGTTGTTGACGTCGATGGCCATGGTGCCGGTCGCTCTTACTTCCCCTTGCGGCTTTCGCCTTGTCCATTGCGGCTGTCGTACAGCTCGTACGCGTCGACGATACGGCCGACGAGCTTGTGCCGGACGACGTCCGTACTGGTCAGCCGGGCGAAGTGCACGTCGGGCACGCCCTCCAGGATCTCCTGGACCTGGCGCAGCCCGCTCTTGGTGCCGTTGGGGAGGTCGATCTGGGTGATGTCACCGGTGATGACGATCTTGGAGTCGAAGCCGAGCCGGGTGAGGAACATCTTCATCTGCTCGGGGTTCGTGTTCTGCGCCTCGTCGAGGATGATGAAAGCGTCATTGAGCGTGCGCCCGCGCATGTATGCGAGGGGCGCGACCTCGATCGTCCCTGCGGCCATCAGGCGCGGGATGGAGTCGGGGTCGAGCATGTCGTGCAGCGCGTCGTACAGCGGGCGCAGATACGGGTCGATCTTCTCGTAGAGCGTGCCGGGCAGGAAGCCGAGCCGCTCGCCGGCCTCGACCGCGGGCCGGGTCAGGATGATCCGGTTGACCTGCTTGGACTGCAGGGCCTGGACCGCCTTGGCCATGGCCAGATAGGTCTTGCCGGTACCGGCGGGGCCGATCCCGAAGACGACCGTGTGCTTGTCGATCGCGTCCACGTAGCGCTTCTGGTTGAGCGTCTTGGGGCGGATCGTGCGGCCGCGGTTGGAGAGGATGTTCTGGCTGAGGACCGAGGCGGGGGTCTCGCCGCCGCCCTCGCCGTTCTCGTCGCGCAGCATGGCGATCGACCGTTCCACCGCGTCCTCCGTCATCGGCGCACCGGTCCGGAGCACCAGCATCATCTCGTCGAACAACCGCTGTACGAGGGCGACTTCGCCGGACTCCCCGGCGGCACTGACCTCGTTGCCCCGGACGTGGATGTCGACCCGGGGGAAGGCCCTCTCGATCACGCGCAGGAGCGCGTCACCGGACCCCAGGACCGAGACCATGGGGTGCTGTGCCGGGACTGTGAAGCGGGCGGTTGCTGTCGCTGCGGCCTGCTGCCGTGTGGGTGTCGAAGTCATGGGCCGGCTCTGTGGCCTGCTCGTCCCTCTTTCCGAAGTCGGCTTCCCTTGAGTACCAAGGGTACGACGGGGTGGATGGGACCCGGCGACGAATTTCCGCGGCCCATGAGCGGCCCGTGAGCGGCATACAGCGGCACAGAGGGCGCACCGCTGGTCCAGGGTTTTGAAACGATCGGGGAGAATGTTCTCCATGGAAAGAGCGTCCTCCCCCTCCCAGGCCCCCCACCGCGCGGGCTTCGCGTGCTTCGTCGGCCGGCCCAACGCGGGCAAGTCGACCCTGACCAACGCACTGGTGGGGACGAAGGTCGCCATCACCTCCAACCGCCCGCAGACCACCCGGCACACCGTGCGCGGCATCGTCCACCGCCCCGACGCCCAGCTCGTGCTCGTGGACACGCCCGGTCTGCACAAGCCGCGCACCCTGCTCGGCGAGCGCCTCAACGACGTCGTGCGCACCACCTGGGCCGAGGTCGACGTGATCGGCTTCTGTCTGCCCGCGGACCAGAAGATCGGCCCCGGCGACCGGTTCATCGCCGGTGAGCTGGCGGAGATCAAGAAGACGCCGAAGGTCGCGATCGTCACCAAGACCGACCTGGTGGACTCCAAGACGCTGGCCGAGCAGCTGCTGGCCATCCAGAAGCTGGGCCAGGACCTGGGCATCGAGTGGGCGGAGATCATCCCGGTCTCGGCTGTGGCATCAGAAGGGGCGGGGCGAAGCCCCTCCACCAAGGGCGGTGGTGGGCGAGGGGCTGGCCAGGTGGGTCTGCTGGCGGATCTGCTGGTTCCGCTGCTTCCCGAGAGCCCCGCCCTCTACCCGGAGGGCGATCTCACCGACGAGCCCGAGCAGGTCATGGTCGCGGAGCTGATCCGCGAGGCCGCTCTCGAAGGCGTGCGGGACGAGCTGCCGCACTCCATCGCCGTCGTGGTCGAGGAGATGCTGCCGCGCGAGGGCCGCCCGGCGGACAAGCCGCTGCTGGACATCCACGCCAACGTCTACATCGAGCGCCCCAGCCAGAAGGGCATCATCATCGGCCCGAAGGGCGCCCGGCTGAAGGAGGTCGGCATGAAGTCCCGCAAGCACATCGAGGCCCTGCTCGGCACTCCGGTCTACCTCGATCTGCACGTCAAGGTCGCCAAGGACTGGCAGCGGGACCCCAAGCAGCTCCGCAAGCTCGGCTTCTGACCGGCGGGCCGCACGGCTCTCACGCGCCCTCCTTCAGCACCAGCCGGATCAACTCCCTCTGCTCGTGCGTGAGATGGGGATCGGCGCAGTGGATCCGCCGGCCGTCCACCGTGATCTCGTAGTGGAAGCCGTCGGGGACGCCCCGCACGGGGGCGTCCCGTCCCGGGGCGAGCGCCCGGTGGGCCAGCGCCTCGACGTGGGTGGCGTCGGGCCGGCCGGAGGTGTCCAGCTCGGCCCGGCGCTCGATGCCGGCGAAGCCGCCGGTGCGGGTGATGGCGATGCGCATGGAGCCATCCTTACCCCGTCGGCCCCGCGTTACGAGGCGGGGACGCCCACCTGGGACCACGCCTTGAGCACGGCCTGCGTCTGCCCGCCCTCCCCGTAGCGGGCCCGCGCGGCGGCGGCGGTCTGCCGGGCGAAGGCCGCGAAGTCGGCGTCGGAGGCGAGCTGCCCGCCGGTGAGGGTGTCGTACCAGATCTGCCCGGCCTGCTCCCACGCGTGCCCGCCCAGCGCGGTGGCCACCAGGTAGAACGCGTGGTTGGGGATGCCCGAGTTGAGGTGCACGCCCCCGTTGTCCTGCGGGGTGTCCACGTAGTCGTCCATGGTGGCGGGCTGCGGGTCCTTGCCGAGCTGCGGGTCGTCGTAGGCGGTGCCCGGCGCCTTCATCGAGCGCAGCGCCTGCCCGTGCACGCCGGGGGCCAGCAGCCCGGCGCCGATCAGCCAGTCCGCCTCCGCGGCGGTCTGCCCCAGCGCGTACTGCTTGATCAGCGATCCGAAGACGTCGGAGACCGACTCGTTGAGCGCGCCGGACTGGCCCTGGTAGTCGAGGTTGGCGGTGTACTGGGTGACGCCGTGGGTCAGCTCGTGGCCGATGACGTCGACGGGGATGGTGAAGTCCAGGAACAGCCTCCCGTCGCCGTCGCCGAAGACCATCTGCTCGCCGTTCCAGAACGCGTTGTCGTAGGAACGCCCGTAGTGGACGGACGCGTTGAGGGGCAGCCCGGCGCCGTCGACCGAGTGCCGCCCGTAGACGTTCAGGTACAGGTTGAAGGTGGCGCCGAGCCCGGCGACGGCGCGGTTGACCGTGGCGTCCTTGGAGGGCTTGTCGGTCTCGGCGTGCACCTCCTTGCCCGGCAGCGTCTGCTGGTGCCCTGAGTCGTAGATCGTGCGGTCGGGCTTGTCGGAGAGCGCGGCGGCGGGTTCGGCGACGGCCGCGCGGGCCGCGGTGAGGTGGCGGTGGGTGCGGTGCAGCGCGTCGTGTTCGAGGGTGCGCCGCGCGGTGGCGGCGATCGTCTCGTCGTCGTGGCGGGCGAGCTTGTCCAGCAGGTGTGGGGGGACGATCGTGCAGAAGACCGGGGTGGCGGTTCGGTTCACAGGCCGATGCGTGCGCTGGTTCATGGCCTGCAATGTGACACCGGCCCTCGCCCCTGTCATCGCCTCGCACGAGGATTAGCACATTCGAGTGATAAGCCTGCCAAGTGCGGGGATGTGTTCCGGACCGTGCCGCGTCCCGCATGCTGATACGGGGGCGGCGGCGCGCACCGTGCTCGGTTATCGTGCTGCACATCATGCGTTACGGGCAGCTTCTTCTTAGCCGCCGCGGCGAGGGCCCGCAGTCGTAGGCCGACCCCCTCCCCGCGGAGTCCGGTGCTGCGGTCCCTTCGATGACCAGCCCCCGTCGGCCGTCCCCCAGGACAGGACGAGGAGCCCTGCGCAGATGTCCAGTATTTCGGTCGGCCGTCCCACCCCCGTCACCGCCGCGACCGTCACCCAGCGCCCCTCCGGGATGCCGGTGCACAAGTACGGCCCGTACGAGGCCGTGCACCTGCCCGACCGCACCTGGCCCGAGGCCCGGATCACCAAGGCGCCGCGCTGGCTGTCGACCGATCTGCGCGACGGCAACCAGTCGCTGATCGACCCGATGTCCCCGGCCCGCAAGCGGGAGATGTTCGACCTGCTGGTGCGCATGGGCTTCAAGGAGATCGAGGTCGGCTTCCCCTCCTCGGGTGCCACCGACTTCGACTTCGTCCGCTCGATCATCGAGGAGGACGCGATCCCCGAGGACGTGACGATCTCGGTGCTCACGCAGGCGCGCGAGGAGCTGATCGAGCGCACCGTGGAGTCCGTGCGCGGGGCGCACCGCGCGACCGTGCACCTGTACAACGCGACCGCGCCGGTCTTCCGCCGGGTGGTCTTCCGCGGCTCGCGCGAGCAGATCCGGCAGATCGCGGTCGACGGGACCCGGCTGGTCATGGAGTACGCCGACAAGATCCTCGGCGAGGAGACCGTCTTCGGCTACGAGTACACCCCGGAGATCTTCACCGACACCGAACTGGACTTCGCGCTGGAGGTCTGCGAGGGCGTCATGGACGTCTGGCAGCCCGAGGACGGCCGCGAGATCATCCTCAACCTGCCCGCCACGGTGGAGCGTTCGACGCCCAGCACGCACGCGGACCGCTTCGAGTGGATGTCGCGCAACCTCTCGCGCCGCGAGTTCGTGTGCCTGTCCACGCACCCGCACAACGACCGGGGCACCGCCGTCGCCGCCGCCGAGCTGGCCGTGATGGCGGGCGCGGACCGCGTCGAGGGCTGTCTGTTCGGCCAGGGCGAGCGCACCGGCAATGTCGACCTGGTCACCCTGGGCATGAACCTGTTCTCGCAGGGCGTCGACCCGCAGCTCGACTTCTCGCAGATCGACGAGATCCGCCGTACTGCCGAGTACTGCAACCAGATGGAGGTCCACCCGCGCCACCCCTACGCGGGCGACCTGGTCTACACCGCCTTCTCCGGCTCCCACCAGGACGCCATCAAGAAGGGCTTCGAGGCCCTGGAGGCGAGTGCCGCCGCGGCCGGCAAGAGTGTCGACGACATCGAGTGGGCGGTGCCGTACCTGCCCATCGACCCCAAGGACGTGGGCCGCTCCTACGAGGCCGTCATCCGCGTCAACTCCCAGTCCGGCAAGGGCGGTATCGCCTACGTCCTCAAGCACGACCACAAGCTGGAGCTGCCGCGCCGGATGCAGATCGAGTTCTCGAAGATCATCCAGGCGAAGACGGACGCCGAGGGCGGCGAGGTCACCCCGCAGGAGATCTGGTCGGTCTTCCGCGACGAGTACCTGCCGGCCGACGGCCAGGGCGAGAGCTGGCGCCGGATCGCGCTGCGCGGCGCCACGAGGACCTCGGCCACGGGCGAGGGCACGGACGCGCTGACCGTCGAGGCGGTCGTGGACGGCGCGCAGACGCTGCTGACCGGTACCGGCAACGGTCCGATCTCGGCCTTCGTCGACGCGCTCGCCGGCATCGGCGTGGACGCGCGGCTGCTGGACTACACCGAGCACACGATGAGCGAGGGCGCGAGCGCCCAGGCCGCCTCGTACATCGAGTGCGTGATCGACGGACAGGTGCTGTGGGGCATCGGCATCGACGCCAACACCACGCGCGCCTCGATCAAGGCGATCGTCTCGGCCGTCAACAGGGCGTACCGCGGCCGCTGACGAGCGCTCGCCGGGCCGTGCTTCCGGCGCGGTCCCGGCACGCCGCCGTCGTCAAGGATTCGCCGCCCGAATCACCGTATCCGGTGAGGGGGTGGTGAATCCGGCCAACGTGCCCTGGTCATCGGCGTACGGGGTACTGACGCCACCTCGACGATGTGGCTAACATCACGTCAACGCGGCGACAGGGCCGTGGTGTTCAGGAGGTACGCCGTGATGCACGCGCAAGGCCGAGCCGACCGGGACCGGAGTGTGGTGGGCGTACGCACCGTGTGGCGCACCGTGGGCGACGGCGAGTTCTTCTGCCCCGGCTGCGGCGGCGACCGCAACTACCGCCGCCGCACCGGCCGCCGCCGCCTCGTCGCCTTCGGGGTGCCGCTGCTGCCGCGCGGTCCGGTCGGCCCGGTCGTGGAGTGCACCGCGTGCCGCGCCCGGCACGGGACGGACGTCCTCGACCACCCGACCACCACCCGCTTCTCCGCGATGCTCCGCGACGCCGTGCACACGGTCGCCCTCGCCGTCCTCGCCGCGGGCGGCACCGAGGCGCACACGGTCCGCCGCGCGGCGGTCGGCGCGGTGCGCGCCGCCGGGTTCGCCGACTGCAGCGAGGAGCAGCTGATCACGCTGATCGAGGCCCTCGCGGCGGACACGGGCCGGCTGGCCGCCTCGTACGGGGCGGGCGGCACGTCGGACGCGGACGGTGCGGGCGGTACGGACCGTACGGGCGGTACGGGCGCGGGCGCGCCCGGTGACGGCGGCGCGGCGGCCGCCGCAGCGGGCCGCGAGGGCTTCGACGCGCGCGGCACCGCGCTGGCCATCGAGCTCCACGAGGCCCTCGAACCGCTCGCCCCGCACCTGGCCCCCGCCGGCCGCGAGTCGATCCTGCTGCAGGGCGCGCGCATCGCCCTGGCCGACGGACCGTACCGGCCCGCCGAGCGGGAGGTGCTGGCGACGGTGGGGCGGGCGCTGATGCTCTGCCCCGAGGACACCGACCGGCTGCTGGCGGCGGCGCGCACGCCCTCGTGAGAGCCGGGGACTGAGCGCGGTGCGGGCCTGCCCGCCGCGTACGCAACAATGTCCCCATGAGTCTGTTCCGCGACGACGGCATCGTGCTGCGCACCCAGAAACTGGGCGAAGCGGACCGGATCATCACCCTCCTCACCCGCACCCACGGCAGGGTGCGGGCCGTCGCGCGCGGGGTGCGCCGCACCAAGTCGAAGTTCGGGGCCCGGCTGGAGCCCTTCACCCACGTCGACGTGCAGTTCTTCGCGCGTGGCAGCGACCTGGTGGGCCGCAGCCTGCCGCTGTGCACGCAGAGCGAGACCATCGCCGCGTACGGCAGCGGCATCGTCACCGACTACGCGCGCTACACCGCCGGCACCGCGATGCTGGAGACCGCCGAGCGCTTCACCGACCACGAGGGCGAGCCCGCCGTGCAGCAGTACCTGCTGCTCGTCGGCGGCCTGCGCACCCTCGCCGCCGGAGAGCACGCCCCCGGCCTGATCCTCGACGCCTTCCTGCTGCGCTCGCTGGCCGTGAACGGCTACGCGCCCAGCTTCGAGGCGTGCGCGCGCTGCGGGATGCCGGGGCCGAACCGGTTCTTCTCGGTCGCGGCGGGCGGGGTCGTCTGCGGCGACTGCCGGGTGCCCGGAAGCGTCGTACCCTCCTCGGAGGCCGTCGCCCTCCTCGGCGCGCTGCTGACCGGGGACTGGGCGACGGCGGACGCGTGCGAGGCGCGGCACGTCAGGGAGGGCAGCGGCCTGGTGGCCGCGTATCTGCACTGGCACCTGGAGCGGGGGCTGCGCTCGCTCCGTTACGTCGAGCAGTGACCGAGCAGTGACCGAGCAGCAAGAATCGGCGGCGACGCCGTAACCGACCGACGCCGTAACTGAGCAGGGACCGAGGAGAAGTGGCAGCCATGGCACGACGCGGCATTCTGGGCCGTTCCCGACGCGAGTACCGCGCACCCGACCCGCACCCCTCCGGCGCCCGCCCGCCGAAGATTCCGGGCGAGCTGGTGCCCGAGCACGTCGCGATCGTCATGGACGGCAACGGCCGCTGGGCGAAGGAGCGCGGCCTGCCCCGCACGGAGGGCCACAAGGTCGGCGAGGGCGTCGTCCTCGACGTCCTCAAGGGCTGTCTGGAGCTGGGCGTCAAGAACCTCTCCCTGTACGCCTTCTCCACCGAGAACTGGAAGCGCTCGCCCGACGAGGTCCGCTTCCTGATGAACTTCAACCGCGACGTCATCCGCCGCCGCCGCGACGAGATGGACGAACTCGGCATCCGCATCCGCTGGGTGGGCCGCATGCCGAAACTCTGGAAGTCCGTCGCCCAGGAACTCCAGGTCGCCCAGGAGCAGACCAAGGGCAATGACGCGATGACCCTGTACTTCTGCATGAACTACGGCGGCAGGGCGGAGATCGCGGACGCCGCGCAGGCCATCGCCCGCGATGTCGCGGCGGGCAGGCTCGACCCGTCGAAGGTCAACGAGAAGACCTTCGCGAAGTACATCTACTTCCCCGACATGCCGGACGTGGACCTCTTCCTGCGCCCCTCCGGCGAGCAGCGCACCTCCAACTACCTGATCTGGCAGAGCGCTTACGCCGAAATGGTCTTCCAGGACGTCCTGTGGCCGGACTTCGACCGCCGCGACCTGTGGGCGGCCTGCCTGGAGTACGCGCAGCGGGACCGGCGGTTCGGCGGGGCGGTTCCGAATGAGGTGCGGGGGGCGGAGAGCAGGGGCTGAGACGGCTTCCGGGTGGACGGTGCGGAGGGCGGCGGGCCGGTTGGGGTGAAACGCTGTATCGAGGTTGACGGCGGAAGGCCGTGGAGACCGTTTCCCTGGCACACTGGTGTTTGCCCGGAGGAGGTGAGGGACTCGTGAGCGTCGCGCATCAGCACAGCGGGCCGTGGACGTTGGACGATGTTCTGGCGTTGCCGGAGGACACGAGCCAGCGGGTCGAGCTTGTAGGGGGAGCACTGATGATGAGTCCCGCGCCGGGGCAGCCCCACCAGCGGGCGTCATACCGGTTGCACGTGCTGCTGGAGCGGGCGGCCGAGGCTGCCGATGCCCCGGTCGAGGTGCTTGAGGGGATCAACGTCATCGTCCCGGACGGGCTGCTCATCCCCGACCTGGCCGTTGTCGACGAGGCTGCCGACCCCGACAGGGTGACCATCAACGCACACGACGTCCTCATGGTGGTCGAGATCGCCTCGCCGTCGACCCGGATCGCTGACCGCAAGCTCAAGCCGTCGCTCTACGCGGCGGCCGGCATTCCGCACTACTGGCGAGTGGAGCTGGAGCCCGCTCCACGGGTGCTGACCGGTCGGCTGCGGAACGGCTCGTACGTGGACGAGCCGCCCCGCCTTGCGGGCGCCGTGGCCCGGATCGAGCAGCCGTTCCCGGTCGAATTCGATCCGGCGGTTCTGGTCGGCCGCAGGTAGCCCTGCGGGCTGCTTGATCAGGCCTTCTTGACCACGCTCGACTTCAGCTGCATCGCGCCGAAGCCCTCGATCTTGCAGTCGATGTCGTGCCCCGCCACCCCGCTCACCAGGCGGATGTTGCGTACCTTGGTACCGGCCTTGATGCCGGTCGGGTGGCCCTTGACCTTCAGGGTCTTGACCACGGTGACGGTGTCACCGTCGGAGAGCACGTTGCCGACGGAGTCACGGACGACCCCTTCCTCAGCGGCGCCCGCCGCGTCGGCGGCAGCGTTCTCGGGCGTCCATTCGTGCCCGCACTCGGGGCACACGAGCAGGGCGCCCATCTCGTAGGTGTAGGTGCTGGAGCACTCGGGGCAGGGGGGAAATGTCTCACTCACGAAGAAAGTGTATTTCACGAAGCGGGGCCCCGCCCCGCCGAGCCGTGCCCGCGTACGGGACCCTACCGCTGTTCGCGGGGCGGCCGGGACGCGTTCCCGGCCGCCCCGCGCGCCCGTGCGGCTACTCCTCCGTGTGCGGAGCAATGAACTCCAGGGTCCAGGTCTCCTGGAACTCCGGCTTCGGCGGGACCAGTTCGAGCTGGGCGCCGCGGTGGCCGGCCCGGAGGGCCAGGCCCTTCTCGGAGAGAATCTTGACGCCGCCGATGACCCGCTCGAACGTGAACTTCGCCCACTCCGGGCGCGGGACGGCGTTGACCCACAGCTTGTCCTCGTGGACCACGAGCCCCGCCGCTTCGTGATGCGCCAGGTGGATCACGTACGGGGAGCCGGGTACGGGCTCGACGGGGTCGATGGCCCATTCCTGCTCGATCGGGAGCGGGTTGAGGCGGTCGGTGATGACGGGGGCGCCGTACTGCACGGCGTGCTCGGTCGCCGTCACCAGGGAGGTCGGGCCGATGATGTGGGCGTGGATCTTGTAGATGCCAGGACGTACCGGGATCGGAGGCATGTGCCACTTCCTCTCTCGCGGTTCGTTCCACCACTGACGGCATGTCAGGGCGCGCCCATCACGTTCGCCGATGGTCCGCGCCCGGCCTAGGGCGAGTTGTCGCCAAGTCCACTACGGCTCGGACCGTTCGGTCAGGGGTGCGAGCCCGCCGATGAGGTGGAGTGGCGGGGGCCTGGGCGGTAGGCTCGGGCCCAGTCATGGGGAAGCCACTCTTCCTTGATGACCAGGCCCTCGACCGGGATGCCAGTCCTGTCGGGGGCCGTCTGCGTGTCCGGTGTTCTCGCCGTGAACGTACACACGCAACTCGCCCCGCATCCCGCGTACTTCGGCAACAGGGCTGGAAGGCCGCCGAGTTCAGCTCCGCGAGGCCGGTTCGCGCACCGCGCGGGCGTACCAGCCCGGTCCGGCACCCACGATCCGTTTGAAGTTCCGTGCCAGGTGCGACTGGTCGCAGAAGCCCGTGCCGGCGGCCACCGCGTGGGCGGGCTGTCCTTCCAGCAGAAGACGGCGTGCCCGGTCCACGCGGCAGGCCGTCAGATACTGGTGGGGTGCGATCCCGAACTCGCGGCTGAACGCCCGGACGAGGTGCGTGGGGTGGGCGTGCAGCAGGCCCGCCGCCTCCTGGAGCGTGAGACCTTCGAGGACGCGCTCGTCGAGGAGGTCGCGCAGCCGGCGGGCCAGGCCGCTGCGGTCGGGGCGGGACGGGGGCGGGGGGACGCGGCGGCCCAGGTGGCCGAGGAGGCGCTCGCAGATGAGGGAGAGGCGGGACTCGGCCTCCAGGTCCTCCCCGCGTTCGGCGAGGACCGTGTGCAGTTGGTGGATGCGCCGCCGTAACAGCGGGTCGTCCAGGGCGGGCCCGTCCACGGCCCGGCCGATGTGCTCCTCGCCCAGCACGTCCGCGTCCAGGTACAGGACCCGTTTACGGAATCCGCGGGGTGTCACCGGGCAGCCGTTGTGCGGCACGTGCGGCGGGAGGAGGGTGACCAGGTCGCTCAGCGCGCCGTGCTCGTGGCGGTCCAGGTCGTAACGGACCATGCCGTCGTCGACGATCAGGAGGGTCCATGTGCCGTGCGCGTGCATGGGGTAGACGTGGTCGGTGAAGTGGGCGTGGAGGACCTCGGCGACCCCGGCCACGGCCGGCCGCCACGCCGTGAGGTCGGGGCGGGCAACCATGCAAAGATCGTACAAGACCCGGGTCGTTGTACCAGGTCACAATCCGGTGCATGGAAACCGAGAACGCGCCCGTCCGCTTCGACACCAAGATCGCCGTCCTGCTCCGTGACGACCTGCACACCTGGCAGCGCCTGAACGTCACGGCCTTCCTGGTCAGCGGCATCGGCACCGCGCTCCCCGAGGTGATCGGCGAGCCCTACGGGGACGCCGACGGCACCGAGTACCTGTCGATGTTCCGGCAGCCCGTGCTGGTCTTCGAGGGCTCGAAGGAACTCCTGACGACAGCGCACAGCCGCGCCCTGGGCCGCGGCATCCCTCTGTCGGTCTTCACCTCGGACCTGTTCACGACCAACAACGACCGCGACAACCGCGCCGCGGTGCGCGCGGTCGGCAAGGGCCGGCTCGACCTGGTCGGCATCGCCCTGTACGGGCCGCGCAACGGCGTGGACAAGGTGCTCAAGGGTGCCAGGATGCATCCCTGATGCGACCCGACAGGCCGTCGGGTCGGGTCAGGGTGTGCCCGAGGTGATCACGCAACTCGCCCCGCATGCCGCGGACTTCGGCACCTCGCCGATGGAGCGAGCCTGGCCCCGGGAGGCGGTGTGCTCTGTGCCTCGGGTGCCCGGCCATATCATTGAGGCTGCCGGCAGCGAGCGTCGGCGCGACGTCGCCCGAGCTCAGGAAGGATCGCCACCCGTGGACCCGCGTCACTTCGAACTGCTCGAAGCAGCCCGCCGTGCCCTGCCCGAAGGCTTCAAGACCGAGCTGTCGGGCGACATCATTGTCATGCAGGCATCGCCGTCAGCCATGCACCAGCTCAACCTCAGCAAGGTCCGCCAGCAGTTCGATGCGCACGTCCCGCCCGGCTACATCGATTCCGGCAACACGGACCTCGAATCCCCGCAGACGGCCAAGGTCCGCAACCCGGATCTCACCTATCTGCCCGAAGAGGCCATGGCCACCACGGAAAGCAGCGTCCCGGCCGAACTCGCGCTGATCGCTGTGGAGATCGTCTCCCCGTCGAATCCCGAGAACGACTGGGTCGGCAAGCTTCGCGACTACCCGCTGATGGGTATCCCGCTGTATCTCATCGTCGACGCGCGGCAGAAAGTCGTGACCCTCTTCAACGAGCCGGAGAACGGCCGCTACCGGCTGCGCGAGGACGCTGCCTTCGGGGAGACCGTGCACATTCCGGAACCCTTCGGCTTCGCGCTCGACACGGGCGTCTTCCGGCCGTACTGACCGTACCGAGGAGCACCTGCGGAGAAAGCCCCCGGCAGCGCCGTGAAACGCCACCGGGGGCTCCCCGAACCTCGCAGCAACAAGCGTCAGCTCTTCGCCGCGCACTCCCCGCACGTCCCGAAGACCTCCACCGTGTGGGCCACGTCCACGAAGCCGTGCTCGGAGGCGATCGCCTCGGCCCACTTCTCCACGGCCGGGCCCTCGACCTCGACGGCCTTGCCGCAGACGCGGCAGACGAGGTGATGGTGGTGGCCCTGGGAGCAGCGGCGGTAGACGGCCTCGCCCTCGCTGGTGCGCAGGACGTCGACCTCGCCGGCGTCGGCGAGGGACTGCAGGGTGCGGTAGACGGTGGTGAGCCCGACGGACGCGCCGCGGTGCCGGAGCATGTCGTGGAGCTCTTGCGCGCTACGGAACTCGTCCACCTCGTCCAGCGCCGCCGCGACGGCGGCCCGCTGTTTGGTGGACCGGCCGCGTACCGGGGGACCCGCGGTCGCCACAGTTGCCTCCTCATGCTCGCGTGAACGCCCATCCGCACATGTCGCGTGGCCAATTGTGCCAGCCCGTGCGGTCAGGTGTGGCAACCCTAAGCCGTGAGCTCGGTCCCTGGGGGTGGTGCGGGGGTCAGTGGGCCGGAGCGCGGACCTCCACATCGTCCGCCCCCTTGGCGGCCGCGCGGGCGCCCGGTACGGGGAGGGTGCAGCCTTCCCCGGCGGTGGCTCGCGCACGGCGGGCGCGTTTCTTCGCGAGCGGTGCGGCGAGCGCGGTGAGCAGGACGAAGACACCGATGGCGAGCAGCACGATCGTGGCGCCGGGCGGTACGTCCAGGTAGTACGAGCCGGTCGTGCCGAAGACGGTGACCAGGACGCCGAGGCCCAGGGCCGCCGCGAAGGTCGTCGCGAAGCTGCGGGTGATCTGCTGGGCGGCGGCGACGGGGATGACCATGAGCGCGCTGACGAGCAGCAGGCCCACGACGCGCATGGCGACGGTGACGGTGACGGCGGCGGTGATCGCGACGAGCAGGTTCAGCAGCCGTACCGGCAGCCCGGTGACGCGTGCGAACTCCTCGTCCTGGCAGACCGCGAACAACTGGCGGCGCAGCCCGAGGGTGATCGCGAGCACGACGGCGGCCAGGGCGCAGATCGCGACGACGTCCTCGTCGGAGACCGTGGTGATCGAACCGAAGAGGTAGGACATCAGGTTGGCGTTGGAGCCGCCGGAGAGGCTGGTGAGCATCACGCCGCCCGCCATGCCGCCGTAGAACAGCAGGGACAGCGCGATGTCGCCGCGTGTCCTCCCGTACCAGCGGATCAGCTCCATGATCACCGCGCCCGCGACGCACACGCCGGTGGCCACCCACAGCGGGCTCGCGTTGAGCAGGAAGCCCAGGCCCACGCCGGTGAGGGCGACGTGTCCGATGCCGTCGCCCATGAGGGCCTGGCGGCGCTGGACGAGGTAGACGCCGATCGCGGGGGCGGTCACGCCGACGACGAGGGCGGCGAGCAACGCCCGCTGCATGAAGGCGATGTCGAGGATTTCCATCAGGAGAGCAGCCCCGTCCGGATCGGTTCCGCCGCCGGGCCGGCGTGCGGGTGGACATGGTCGTGGCCCGGGAGGGCATGCTGGCCGACGGCCTCCGGGGGCGGGCCGTCGTGGACGACGCAGCCGTCGCGCAGGACGACCGCGCGGTCGATCAGCGGCTCCAGCGGGCCGAGTTCGTGCAGGACGAGCAGGACGGTCGCGCCCCGGGCGACCTGTGCGCGCAGTGCCTGCGCGAGGACCTCCTGGCTCGCGAGGTCGACGCCCGCCATCGGCTCGTCCATGATCAGCAGTTCGGGTTCGCCGGCGAGGGCGCGCGCGATGAGGACGCGCTGGTGCTGGCCGCCGGAGAGCGCGTCCACAGGATCCCCCAGGCGGTCGGCCATGCCGACCAGCTCCAGGGCCCGGACCACGGCCTCCTTGTCGGCGCGGCGCAGCGGGCCCAGGCGCGTACGGGCCAGCCGCCCGGCGGAGACGACCTCGCGCACGGTCGCGGGCACCCCGCCGGCGGCGGTGGTGCGCTGCGGTACGTACCCCACGCGCGCCCACTGCCGGAAGCGCCGGAACGGGGTGCCGAACAGCTCCAACTCGCCGCTCGACAGCGGGACCTGTCCCACGATCGAGCGTACGGCCGTGGACTTGCCGGAGCCGTTCGCGCCGAGCAGCGCGACGACCTCGCCGCGCCGCACGGTCAGGTCGACGCCGCGCAGCACCGGCCGGGAGCCGAGCGCGGCGCTCGCCCCCCGCAGGGCTATGACCGGCTCCTTGGTGTTCGTGGTCGTCGCCGTGGTCACGGTCGCCTCCTGCGGGGGAGCGGTGGTGCGGGAAGTGGTGGTCACTTGGTGCCGAGCGCCTTCTGCAGGGCGGTGAGGTTGGCTTCCATCACCTCGAAGTAGTCGCGGCCCTTGGACTTGTCGGTGATGCCTTCGAGGGGGTCGAGGACGTCCGTCCTGAGCTTCAGGTCGCCCGCCAGGGTCTTGGCCGTGGCCGGGTTGGCGATCGTCTCGAAGAAGACCGTGCTGACGTGGTGGTCCTCGGCGAGCTTGTGCAGCTCCTTGATACGGGCGGCGCTCGGCTCGGCCTCGGGGTCGAGGCCGCTGATGGCCTCCTCGGTCAGCCCGTAGCGCTCGGCGAGGTAGCCGAAGGCGGCGTGCGTGGTGATGAAGGTGTCGGAGGTGCGGTTCTTCAGGCCGTCCGCGAACTTCTTGTTCAGCTCGTCCAGCCGCTTCAGCAGGACGTCGGTGTTCTTCTCGTAGTCCGCCTTGTGCGTGGGGTCGGCCTCGGCGAGGGTCTTGGAGACGCCCTTGGCGGCCTCGGCGTACTTCACGGGGTCGAGCCAGATGTGCGGGTCCTTGCCGCCCTCGGACTCGGAGTGCGAGTGGTTGTCGCCGGTGGTGTGGGCGTGGCCGTCGACCTCGGTGCCGTGCTCCTCCTGGGTGGTGAAGGAGGCGGTGTCGGCGATGTGCTTGTTGCCGGACTGCTTGACGGCGGCGTCCACGGCGGGCTGCAGGCCCTTGAGGTAGACGATCGCGCCGGCCTTGCCGAGGGAGGCGGTCTGCTGGGGTGTGAGCTCCAGGTCGTGCGGTTCGGCACCCGGCTTGGTCAGGCCGGTGACGCTGACGTGCTCGCCGCCGATCTCCTTGGCCAGGAACTCCATGGGGTAGAACGACGCGATCACATCGAGTCTGCCGTCCTTCGCCTTCTCCGCCGAGCCGGAGGAGGAGCACGCCGAGAGCGTGACCAGGCCGGTCGCGGCGACCGCGGCGACGACGGCGCTGGATATTCGACGGATCTTGAACGCGGTGCGCAGGGCGGGGGGACGGCTGATGTTCATGACAGTCATTTTCAACAAAACTGGAAACGATTGTCAACAAGGGGGCCGCTGCTCCCCCGAACGGGGGGTCCGCGCAGGGCACGGGGGAAAAGGTCCGGCCACCGACAGGGGCGCAGGTCAGGCCACGGCGGGGACCGATTTGATTAGGGGGGTGCCGACGCCGGTAACCTGAAGCATTCGCTGTTCGTCGTCGCAATGAAGAGAGCACCGTGGCCGCCGACAAGATCGACACCATCGTCAGCCTGAGCAAGCGCCGTGGCTTCGTCTATCCGTGCAGTGAGATCTACGGCGGTCAGCGTGCCGCCTGGGACTACGGACCGCTCGGCGTCGAGCTCAAGGAGAACATCAAGCGCCAGTGGTGGCGCTCCGTGGTCACCTCGCGCGACGACGTGGTCGGCATCGACTCGTCCGTGATCCTGGCCCGTGAGGTCTGGGAGGCGTCCGGCCACGTCGCCACCTTCACCGACCCGCTCACCGAGTGCACCTCCTGCCACAAGCGCTTCCGCGCCGACCACCTGGAGGAGGCGTACGAGGCCAAGCACGGCAAGCTCCCCGAGAACGGCCTCGCCGACGTCAACTGCCCGCACTGCGGCAACAAGGGCGGCTTCACCGAGCCCAAGCAGTTCTCCGGCCTGCTGTCCACCCACCTCGGCCCCACCCAGGACACCGGCTCGGTGACCTACCTGCGCCCCGAGACCGCGCAGGGCATCTTCACCAACTTCGCCCAGGTCCAGCAGACTTCGCGCAAGAAGCCGCCGTTCGGCATCGCCCAGACCGGCAAGTCCTTCCGCAACGAGATCACGCCGGGCAACTTCATCTTCCGCACCCGCGAGTTCGAGCAGATGGAGATGGAGTTCTTCGTCAAGCCGGGCGAGGACGAGCAGTGGCACGAGTACTGGATGGAGCAGCGCTGGGGCTGGTACACCGACCTCGGCATGCGCGAGGAGAACATGCGGTGGTACGAGCACGCCGCTGAGAAGCTCTCCCACTACTCCAAGCGCACCGTCGACATCGAGTACCGCTTCAACTTCGGCGGCACCGAGTACTCCGAGCTGGAAGGCATCGCCAACCGCACGGACTACGACCTCAAGGCGCACGCCCAGGCCTCCGGCCAGGACCTGAGCTTCTTCGACCAGGAGGCCGGCGAGCGCTGGTTCCCCTACGTCATCGAGCCGGCGGCCGGCCTCAACCGCGCCATGCTCGCCTTCATGCTCGACGCCTACACCGAGGACGAGGCCCCCAACGCCAAGGGCGTCATGGAGAAGCGCGTCGTCATGCGTCTCGACCCGCGCCTGGCCCCGGTCAAGGTCGCCGTCCTGCCGCTGTCCCGCAACCCGCAGCTCTCCCCGAAGGCCAAGGGCCTCGCGGCCGCCCTGCGCAAGAACTGGAACATCGAGTTCGACGACGCCGGCGCCATCGGCCGCCGCTACCGCCGCCAGGACGAGATCGGCACGCCGTTCTGCGTCACGGTCGACTTCGACACGCTCGACGACAACGCGGTGACGGTGCGCGAGCGCGACACGATGAAGCAGGAGCGGGTGTCCCTCGACCAGATCGAGGGCTACCTGGCGGCGCGGCTCATCGGCTGCTGACGCCGGCCGGCGCTGCCGGTGCCTCTTTGACGGGCCGAGGGCCCCGGTTCCGCCTTGTGGGGCGGGCCGGGGCCCTCGGCCTGTGCGTCAGGCTTCCCAGCCTGCCGTGTCCAGTTCGCAGTCGAACGGTGCGGGGATGCGCACTCTGTCGCCGAACTTGATGTGGGTGAGGGTCCGGTAGCCGAGGTCGGGCGACGGGTCGGAGAACACGGTGACCTGTGCTTGCAGCATGTCGACCAGTACGTAGACCGGAACCCCGGCTTTGCCGTAGACCTCCAGCTTTTCGGTGTGATCGGTGTGGGCGGTGGACGGAGAGGTCAACTCCGCGACGAGAGAGAGCGCTTCACCGGGCAGTTTGAAGTTGTCGACGTCTACGAGAACTTCGTCAGAGACGTGGATATCGGGGCCGTAGGCCTTCTCCCGTACAGGGAAGGCGAAGAGGCACGGTGAGGTGTCGATCGCGTGGCCTTCCGGCACATGGGGGCCGACCTGCTTGGTGAAGCTGCGCATGATGGGTAGGTACTTGCCCCTGGACCACGGCGACACGACGACCTTCCCCCCGATGATCTCCGTGCGATACCCGTCAGGGAGACCTGCATCGATCTGTTCAAGAATCCGGCACAGCTCGTCGAACCCCCCTCGGGGCTCCGGGGAACGGTCTATCGATTGCGGCGGCGGTGTCTCGACCATGACTGCCATGATGCGCCTCCTTGCCTCGGTGAGCACGACACCACACACCGTAGCGGCCGCCACTGACAGCGCCCCCGCCTCCGGCGCGTTTACGCGCCCCCGCCTCCGGCGCCCTACGCGCGCAAACTCCGCAGCACCAGCTCGCACACCGCCTCGAAGGCGGCATCGATCTCCGGCCGCGACCACTCCGCGGCGTACGCCGGATCGTGGAAGCGGCCGGTCGCGTCCCAGACGGCGCGGGCGGTCGTGGCCGGGTCGAGCTCTCTGAACTCGCCCTGCCGCACGCCGGATTCGACGATCCCGGCCAACTGGCCGATCATGGTGGCGATGTGGCGGTCGACGGTGCCGCTGTTCTCGCCGACGAGGACCATGTAGGTCGCGAAGAGCTCCGGATCGTCGCCCGCCTTGCGGCGCTTGGAGGCGAAGAGGGCGGCGAGCCAGTCGCGCAGACGGGGGGCCGCCGGGCCCTGCGCGCCCGCGACGGCGGAGAGTTCGGCGTGGGCCTGGTCGAGCCAGCGCTCGGTGACGGCCTCGCGCAGGGCCGCCTTGCTGCCGAAGTGACGGTAGACGCTGCCGTGGCTGACGCCCAGCGTGCGGGCCACGTCGACCACGGTGGCCTTGGCCGGGCCGTAGCGGCGCAGCACCTCCTCGGTCGCTTCGAGGATGCGTTCGGGGGTCAGGGTCTCGGGCGGCATCGGAGCGCGGCGGTCCTTCCGGGTGCGGGCGGTGGCGGGCGTACGGTCCGTACGGGCGGGTGCGTACGGCCCGTACGGACCGTACCCGGCGCCGGGAAGCGGGGGCGAGCCGGGCGCCGTCGCCGGCCCGCCCCGGAGGGGAGCCCGTAGGGGACCGGGGTCAGCCCTGCTCGCTGTCCAGGTGCGCCATCTGCTCGGCCGGGTAGCGCTCGCCGGCGGCGGCGCCCGCCGGGACGGCCCGCTCGATGGCGGCCAGGTCGGCCTCCTCCAGCTTCACGTCCAGCGCGCCCAGCGCCTCGGTGAGGCGGTCGCGGCGGCGGGCGCCGACCAGCGGCACGATGTCCTCGCCGCGCGAGAGGACCCAGGCGATCGCGGTCTGCGCGACGCCGGCGCCCTTGGCCTCGGCGACCGCGCGCAGCGCGTCCACCAGGTCGAGGTTGTGCCGCAGGTTCTCGCCGCTGAAGCGCGGGCTCATGCCGCGGAAGTCGTTCGCGGCGAGCTTGCGGTCGCGGCTCCAGTGGCCGCTGATCAGGCCGCGCGAGAGGACGCCGTAGGCGGTGACGCCGATGCCCAGTTCGCGGCAGGCCGGCAGGATGTCCTGCTCGATGCCGCGCGAGAGCAGCGAGTACTCGATCTGGAGGTCGGCGATCGGGGCGACGGCGGCGGCCCGGCGGACGGTCTCCGCGTTCACCTCGGACAGACCGATGTGCTTGACGTGGCCGGCCTGGACGAGTTCGGCGATGGCGCCGATCGTCTCCTCGACGGGCACGTCCGGGTCGATACGGGCGATGCGGTAGATGTCGATGTGGTCGGTGCCCAGGCGCTGGAGCGAGTAGGCCGCGAAGTTCTTCACGGCGTTCGGGCGGCCGTCGTAGCCGGTGAAGCCGCCCTCGACGGTGCGCAGGGCGCCGAACTTCACGCTGGTGAGGGCCTGTTCGCGGGCGGCCGCGGGGGCCGTGCGCAGGGCTTCGTTGATGAGCAGCTCGTTGTGGCCCATGCCGTAGAAGTCGCCGGTGTCGAGCAGGGTGATGCCCGCGTCGAGAGCGGCGTGGATCGTGGCGATGGACTCGGCGCGGTCGGCGTCGCCGTACAGGGCGGACATGCCCATGCAGCCGAGGCCGAGCGCGGAGACCCGGGGGCCGGTGGTGCCGAGGGTGCGGTGCTGCACGAGGACTCCTTGAGTGGCGGACGGTTCGGGGGAGCGCACCTTCTCGGACGATGCCGACGAAGCCGACGAAGTCGGCGGGGGCTTTCCGGGGGCGCACCAGAAGAGTGGCACATGGAATGACAGATTTCAATATCTGTCATTCCATGTGCGTCCTCCGTGTGTCCCGAAGTCCGCGCCAGGGACCCCCAGGGGCGATTTCAGGCCATCCTGCGCGGCAGCCGGAAGCTCAGCGCGAAGGTCACCGCCACCGCCACCAGCTGCACCGCCAGCGTCACCGTCAGCGCGTTCCGCATCCCCAGCCCCGGGGCCAGCGAGACGAACAGCGAGCCCAGCGTCGCCACGCCCAGCGCCATGAACGACTGCTGCGTGGTGACCATGACCCCGCCGCCGACCCCCGCCTGCGCCACCGGCACCTCACTGAGGACCGACCGCAGCGTCGGCGGGAGCAGCAGCCCCTGGCCCAGCCCCAGCACCGCCAGCGCCGGCGCGAGCCCCAGGGCGTCGAGCCCGTCCCAGCCGAAGCGGAACGTCGCGAACGCCGCCAGCAGCCCGGCCGCCTGCAGCAGCACCCCGGCCATCACCACACGCCGCCCGAACCGCGCCGCCAGCCGCGGCCCCGACGCCGAACCGGCGAAGAACGCCACGCACAGCGGCACCAGCGCCAGGCCCGCCTCCATCGGACCCAGCCGCAGCCCGTCCTGCAGCGCCACCGCGATGACGAACATGAACCCGCCCCAGCCCAGGCTGAACGGCACCAGCATGGTCAGCCCGCCGCGCACCGAGCCGATCCGCAGCAGCGACGGCGGCACCAGGGGAGTGCGCCCCGCCCGCTCCTCGCGCCGCTCCACCACCGCGAACGCCACCGCCGCGAACGGGAAGACGGCCAGCAGCACCCACGACCACACCGGCCAGCCCGCCGCCCGGCCCTCCGTCAGCGGCAGCAGCAGCGAGACCAGCGTCAGCGACAGCAGCGCGGTACCGCGCCCGTCCACCCGCGTCGGGTGCTCCGAGCGCGACTCCGGGATCCAGCGCACCGCCGCGAACAGGGCGAGCACCGTGGCCGGCACGTTCACCAGGAAGATCGACCGCCAGCCGGTGCCCCACAGGTCCACCGACACCAGCACCCCGCCCAGCACCTGGCCGACCGCGCTCGCGACCCCGGCCGTACCGCTGTACGCGCTCATCGCCCGGGTACGGGCGCCACCGCTCGTCGTCGCCTGGATCGTCGCCAGCACCTGCGGCATCAGCAGCGCCGACGCCGCGCCCTGCGCGACGCGGGCCGCGACCAGCGTCCACGCGTCCGGCGCCAGACCGCAGGCCAGCGAGGTCAGCCCGAACGCGACCAGCCCCCACAGGAACAGCCTTCTGCGGCCCGCCATGTCGCCCAGCCGCCCGCCGAGCACGAGCAGCACCGCGTACGCGACGCCGTAACCGCCGACCACCATCTCCAGCAGGGCCGGGCCCGCGTGCAGATCCTGGTCGATCGTGGGCAGGGCGACATTGACGATGAAGAAGTCCAGCATCGGCAGCGCCGCGCCCAGCAGCACGGTGACCAGGCCCGCCGGGGTCAGGGCGGCGGGGAGGGCCGGGGGAGCGGTGGCACGGGCGGGCCCGGCGGAGTTGGTGGGCTCGGCGGACTCAAGGGGACGGCCTGGACTCAGGGTTCGGGAATCGCTCACGGACAAGAGGATGCGGACCCGCGCAGCCGGGTACCAGAGTCTTCCTATCCTGGTACCGGCACTACCTGGCAACCGGCTGCCGGTTCCCCCACCCTGGAGGACATGACCACGATGGTGACGGAGAAACCGACGGCCCAGGCCGCCCCGACCCCCGCGTCCCGGCCCGCCGTCCCGGCCCCCCGGGCGGCCGACGGCATCCGCCGCGCCGAGCTCGCCGCCTTCCTGCGCAGCCGCCGCGAGCGCATCTCCCCGGAACAGGCCGGGCTGCCGCGCGGGCCCCGGCGGCGCACCCCCGGACTGCGCCGCGAGGAGGTCGCCCACCTCGCCGCCGTGGGCGTCACCTGGTACACGTGGCTGGAGCAGGCCCGCGACATCAGGGTCTCCGCGCAGGTCCTCGACTCCATAGCCCGCGCCCTGATGCTCGACCGCACCGAGCGCAGCCACCTCTTCGCGCTGGCCGGTGTCACCGACCCGCTGCCCGGCACCGAGTGCACCGGCGTCTCGTCCGGACTGCTGCGCATGCTGGAGCAGTTGGAGCCCTTCCCCGCCTGCGTGCAGAACGCCCGCTACGACGTCCTCGCCCACAACCGCGTCTACGGGCAGCTCATGTGCGACCTGGACGCGCTGCCGCCGGAGGACCGCAACTGCATGTGGCTGTCCTTCACCCACCCCGAGTGGCGTGCCGCCATCGCCGGACAGAACGAGGTCGTCGCCGCCATGGCCGCGAAGTTCCGCGCCTCGATGGCCGAGCACATCGCCGAGCCCGCCTGGAAGTGCCTCCTCAAGCGGCTGCTCGACGCCTCCCCGGAGTTCCGCCGGCTCTGGGAGCGGCACGAGGTCGACGGCCTCGACTCGCACCGCACACGGGTGTACTACCAGCGGTGGGTCGGGCCGCTGCGCCTCGACTACACCAGCCTGTGGACGGGCCCCCACCCCGGTGCGCGGCTGCTGACGTTCACGCCGGCCGACGAGGAGTCGCGGGCGGGGCTGCTCCGGCTGGCGGAGCTGGTGGGGGCGAAGGGCTGAGGCGCGGGTCCGCCGTCAGACGGAGGGGAGCGCCTCGGGGTCCGTACGCCCCGAACGCCCGCCGTCCGCGGGGGAGTCCGTCAACCGCCCGAGGATACGGTCCAGTTCCGCCAGGTCCTCCGCCGGCAGCGCGAGCAGCGGCGCCGGCGGCGTCCCCAGGATCGCATCGGCCCGCGCGGCCGCCGCCCGCCCGGCCTCCGTCACCGAGACGATCTTGGAGCGGCGGTCGGCCGGGTTGGCCGTGCGCTCGACGAGGCCGCGCCCGGCCAGGTCGTCGACCACGAGTGTGGTGTACGGGCGGTCCGTCGTCAGCTGGTCCGCGAGCTCCCGCAGGGTCAGCGGTCCCGCGGCGATCCGGCGCAGCGCCTTGATCCGGAAGAAGCTCATCCCGAGGGCCTCCACGACCTCCTTGCGGCGCTCGTTGCCGCCCAGGACCAGCTCCCGCAGCCGTATCCAGACGCGCTGCGCCGCCGCCGACCGCTCGGCGGCGGCCGCGCCGTGCCCGTTCGGGGAGGACGGCTCGTGCGGGGAAGACGGCTCGTGCGTGCTCATGGGGTCCTCACGTCCTCGCTCGCCGGACTCACCGGCGTCGTGTCCGCCAGGCGTGCCGCCGCCCGCCGCGCGGTCGCGGCGGCCCAGCGGCCGGTGGTGATCGTACCCAGGGCCAGGATCACGGCCCCGCACCCGACGACGATCCACCAGCCCGTGAGCCGCAGTCCCGCCGCGACCGTCGCGCCGATCACCGCGACACCCAGGGAGGAGCCGACCTGGCGGCTGGTCGAGGCCACGGCGGCGGCGACCCCGGCCCGCGAGCGCGGCATGCCGGAGACGGCGGTATTGGTGATCGGCACGTTCACCAGCCCGAAGCCGATGCCGAAGAGGACGTACGCGGTCATCAGCAGCGGCGTCGAGGAGTACGCGTCCAGCGCCGCGAACAGCAGCCCGCTGGCCGTCGTCGCGACCCCGGCCAGCACCAGCGGCGGCCGCGGCCCGTACCGGCCGACCAGTCGCCCGGACACCGGCGCGAAGACCAGGCACATCGCGGCCATCGGCAGCGTGAACAGCCCGGCCCGCAGCGCGGAGAGGCCGCGCTCTTCCTGGAGGTGGAGGGTGTTGAGGAAGAGGAACCCGCCGAGCGCGGCGAACGCGCACACCGCCGTGACGGTCGCCCCGCTGAACGGGGCGCTGTGGAACAGCCCCGGTTCGACGAGGGGTTCGGCGCGCCGCCCCTCGTAGCGCACCAGCGTCACCAGCGAGGCGAGCGCGAGCGCGAAGCAGCCCAGGATCAGCGGTGAGGTCCAGCCCTCGGCGGCGCCCTCGATGATCCCGTAGGTGACCGGGCCGAGCAGCGTGATCACCAGCAGCTGGCCGAGGGGGTCCACGCGGCGCGGGCGCGGGGCGCGGGACTCCGGGACGTACCGGGCGGTCATGGCCAGCGCGAGCAGCCCCACCGGCAGATTGATCCAGAAGATCGAGCGCCAGCCCACCGACTCGACGAGCACGCCGCCCACGAGCGGGCCCGCGGCCATGGAGATGCCCACGACGCTGCCCCAGACGCCTATCGCGCGGGCGCGCTCGCGCGGATCGGTGAAGGTGTTGGTGATGATCGACATGGCGACGGGGTTGAGCATCGAGCCGCCGACCGCCTGCACCATGCGGAAGGCGACCAGCCAGCCCAGCCCGGGGGCCAGGCTGCACAGCGCCGAGCCCGCGGTGAACAGTACGAGGCCGGCCTGGAAGGTGCGGCGGCGGCCGACTCGGTCGGCGGTCGAGCCGGCGAGCATCAGCAGCGAGGCGAGGACGAGCGTGTAGGCGTCGACGGTCCACTGCAGACCGGAGACGGAGGCACCGAGATCCCGGCGGATCGAGGGCAGCGCCACATTGAGGATCGTGTTGTCCAGGCTGACGATCAGCAGGCTCGTGCAGCAGATGGCCAGGACGAGCAGGCGCCGGCGTCTGGAGAGCTCGGGCACGCGATCCGCCTCCGATGGTTGTATTCCTGTAATCATTACAAGAGTACAACCAATCGGGGTCCGGGGGTACGGGAGAATGGACGCATGACCCATGACGCCGGCTCGCAGCCCGCGCCGCCCGCCACGGCTGCCCCCCTCGCCTCCCGGACCACCGCCCTGAAGCCGCTGGACATCGGCCCGCACACGGTGTGGCCGCCGGTGGTGCTCGCCCCCATGGCGGGGATCACCAACGCGCCGTTCCGCACGCTGTGCCGGGAGTTCGCGCAGGGAGGGACGGAAACGCAAGGGGACGCCCGCGCCAGCAAGGGCCTCTTCGTCAGCGAGATGATCACGACGCGCGCGCTGGTCGAGCGGGACGCCAAGACCATGCGGCTCGTCCACTTCGACGGCACCGAGAAGCCGCGCTCGATCCAGCTCTACGGCGTCGACCCGGTCACCGTCGGCAGGGCCGCCCGCATGATCGCGGACGAGGACCTCGCCGACCACATCGACCTCAACTTCGGCTGCCCGGTGCCCAAGGTGACCCGCAAGGGCGGCGGTTCGGCCCTGCCCTACAAGCGCAACCTGCTGCGCTCGATCCTGCGCGAGGCCGTCGCGGGCGCCGGCGGCCTGCCCGTGACGATGAAGATGCGCAAGGGCATCGACGACGACCACCTCACCTACCTCGACGCCGGGCGGATCGCCGTCGAGGAGGGGATCACCGCCATCGCCCTGCACGGCCGCACCGCCGCCCAGCACTACGGCGGCACCGCCGACTGGGAGGCGATAGCGCGGCTGAAGGAGGCCGTGCCCGAGATCCCCGTGCTCGGGAACGGCGACATCTGGTCGGCCGAGGACGCCGTGCGCATGGTCCGCGCGACCGGCTGCGACGGCGTCGTGGTCGGCCGCGGCTGCCTGGGCCGGCCCTGGCTCTTCCATGACCTGGTCACCGCCTTCGAGGGCGCCGCCGAGGGACGTACGGCCGCCCCGGCCGCGCCCACGCTCAAGGAGGTCGCCCAGGTCATGCTGCGCCACGCGGAGCTGCTGGGCCGGTGGCTGGAGAGCGAGGAGCGGGGTGTCATCGACTTCCGCAAGCACGTCGCCTGGTACACCAAGGGCTTCTCGGTCGGCTCCGACATGCGCAAGAAGCTCGCGATCGCCTCGTCCCTGAACGAACTCGACGCGCTGCTGGGCGCGTTGGACCTCGACCAGCCCTGGCCGGCCGGTGCGGACGGCCCGCGCGGGCGTACCTCCGGCCGTGACCGGGTGGTCCTGCCCGACGGCTGGCTCGACGACCCGAACGACTGCGCGGCCGTGAGCGCGGACGCCGAACTTGACACCTCCGGGGGCTGACACGGCCGGGGGCGGGGTGATTCTCGCCACGCCTGATCAAGGGTTCGCTCAGATGAGCGAGCCCTGACGGGGTGCACTTTTCGGAAGGGTGGCACTGGGTGCCACCCTTCTTGCGTTCATTTTCCGAAGCGCGACCGATCGGAAGTCGGCGCTGCGTGATCGTGCGGCTGCTTTTTGTCATCCTGGCTTCACCTGTCGAACGGCGGCCGTGCTCACCGCTCTTGCGGGAGCGACTTTCGATCTGCTGGCAGATGGGTGGTTGAGCCCGTGCGACGGGTCAGTGGACCTCCCGATCTGCCTTCGATCTGGGTACGCTCCCCGCCGTCAACCGTTTGAGCAGCCCTCCCCTCACCTGTGTACGGGGGGACCCCAGTGAGGAGTCGAGTCCCGTGCCGGAACAGCGCGAGTCCAGCAAGACCGAGTCCCCGAAGTTCGTCTACGACTTCACCGAGGGAAACAAGGACCTCAAGGACCTGCTCGGCGGGAAGGGAGCCAACCTCGCCGAGATGACCAACCTCGGCCTGCCCGTCCCGCCCGGCTTCACCATCACCACCGAGGCATGCAAGGTCTACCTCGCCAGCGGCAACGAGCCGGCACAGATGCGCGAGGAGGTCAGCGCCCATCTCGCGGCGCTGGAGGAGCGGATGGGCAAGCGGCTCGGACAGGCCGACGACCCGCTGCTCGTCTCCGTCCGCTCGGGCGCGAAGTTCTCCATGCCCGGGATGATGGACACCGTCCTCAACATCGGCCTCTCCGACGCCTCCGTCGCCGGGCTCGCGGCACAGGCCGGTGACGAGCGCTTCGCCTGGGACTCCTACCGCCGCCTCATCCAGATGTTCGGCAAGACCGTGCTGGGCGTGGACGGCGACCTCTTCGAGGAGGCACTGGAGGAGGCCAAGCGCGCCAGGGGAGCGGCGAGCGACGTCGACCTCGGCGCCGGGGAACTCAAGGAACTCGTCGCCGAGTTCAAGACGATCGTCGCCAAGGAGACCGGCCGGGACTTCCCGCAGGACGCGCGCGAGCAGATGGACCTCGCCATAAGGGCCGTCTTCGACTCCTGGAACGGCGAGCGCGCCAAGCTCTACCGCCGCCAGGAGCGCATCCCCGGCGACCTCGGCACGGCCGTCAACATCTGCTCGATGGTGTTCGGCAACCTCGGCCCGGCTGCAGGCTCTTTGGGGGGTGGCACCGGCGTCGCCTTCACCCGCGACCCTGCCAGCGGCCAGCAGGGCGTCTACGGCGACTACCTGCAGAACGCGCAGGGCGAGGACGTCGTGGCCGGCATCCGCAACACCGTGCCGCTCGCCGAACTGGAGCGCATCGACAAGAGCTCCTACGACGAGCTGCTGCGCATCATGGAGACGCTGGAGACGCACTACCGCGACCTGTGCGACATCGAGTTCACCATCGAGCGCGGCAAGCTGTGGATGCTGCAGACCCGGGTCGGCAAGCGCACCGCCGCCGCGGCCTTCCGCATCGCCACCCAGCTCGTCGACCAGGGGCTCATCGACGAGGCCGAGGCCCTGCAGCGGGTGACGGGCGCGCAGCTCGCGCAGCTGATGTTCCCGCGCTTCGACGAGCACGCGAAGACGGAACTGCTGGGCCGGGGCATCGCCGCCTCGCCGGGCGCGGCCGTCGGCAAGGCCGTCTTCGACTCCTACACCGCCGTCAAGTGGTCCCGCTCCGGCGAGAAGGTCATCCTCGTCCGCCGCGAGACCAACCCCGACGACCTCAACGGGATGATCGCCGCCGAGGGCATCCTCACCTCGCGCGGCGGCAAGACCTCGCACGCCGCCGTCGTCGCCCGCGGCATGGGCAAGACCTGCGTGTGCGGCGCCGAGGAACTCCAGGTCGACACCAAGCAGCGGCACATGACCGCCGCCGACGGCACCGTCGTCGAGGAAGGCGACCTGATCTCCATCGACGGCTCCACCGGCAAGGTCTACCTCGGTGAGGTGCCCGTCGTGCCGTCCCCGGTCGTCGAGTACTTCGAGGGCCGTACGGACCCCGCGGCCGCGGGCGCGGACGAACTGGTCCGGGCCGTGCACCGGGTCATGACGTACGCGGACAGCACCCGCCGGCTGTGGGTGCGCGCCAACGCCGACAACGCCGAGGACGCCGCCCGCGCCCGCCGGTTCGGCGCCCAGGGCATCGGCCTGTGCCGCACCGAGCACATGTTCCTCGGCGAGCGCCGCGAGCTCGTCGAGCGGCTCATCCTGGCCGACACCGACGCCGAGCGGGAAGAGGCCCTCGGCGCCCTGCTGCCGCTGCAGAAGGCCGACTTCGTGGAGCTGTTCGAGGCCATGGACGGGCTGCCCGTCACCGTCCGGCTCCTCGACCCGCCGCTGCACGAGTTCCTGCCCGACATCACCGACCTGTCGGTGCGCGTCGCCCTCGCCGAGGCCCGCCACGAGCCGCACGAGAACGACCTGCGGCTGCTTCAGGCCGTCCACAAGCTGCACGAGCAGAACCCGATGCTCGGCCTGCGCGGTGTCCGGCTCGGCCTGGTGATCCCCGGTCTGTTTGCCATGCAGGTACGGGCCATCGCCGAGGCCGCCGCCGAACGGCGGGCCGGCGGGGGAGACCCGCGCGCCGAGATCATGATCCCGCTCGTGGGCACCGTCCAGGAGCTGGAGATCGTCCGTGAGGAGGCCGAGCGCGTCGTCGCCGGCGTCGAGGCCGCGACCGGCACCGCACTGGGCCTCGCCCTCGGCACGATGATCGAGCTGCCGCGCGCCGCGCTGACCGCCGGTCAGATCGCCGAGGCCGCCGAGTTCTTCTCCTTCGGCACCAACGACCTGACCCAGACCGTGTGGGGCTTCTCGCGCGACGACGTCGAGGCCAGCTTCTTCACCGCCTACCTGGAGAAGGGCATCTTCGGCGTCAGCCCCTTCGAGACGATCGACAAGGACGGCGTCGGCTCGCTCGTCCGCTCCGCCGTCGAGGCCGGCCGGGCCACCCGCCCGGACCTCAAGCTCGGGGTGTGCGGGGAGCACGGCGGCGACCCGGAGTCGGTCCACTTCTTCCACGAGGCGGGACTGGACTACGTCTCCTGCTCGCCGTTCCGGGTGCCGGTGGCGCGCCTGGAGGCCGGCCGCGCCGCCGCGCGGGGCGCGGGGAGCGACAGCCGCTGACCCTGAAGGGGTGGCCGCGGCACGGTAACCCCCGCGTAACGCGGGCCGTACCCCGTGGTCACCCCGCCCCGCCCCGCCGGGGGCGGAAGGCATGGCGAAGGGGCGGCGCCCGTGCGGGAGCGCCGCCCCTCATTACTCCCCCACCGGGAGTTGTTGCCGCCCGCATCGGCTCGGGCGGCAACTCGCATACTCAGCGGCCGCTTTTTTCGCTCGCCACCCCCCACGGGAACGAGCGGGTGCGGCCCCGAGTGCGTGAATAGCATTTCGCAGGGCCCCCGTTCGCCGCGAGTCCTTTCAACTGTGGCCAAAAGGACGTGGTAACAGCTCGTATCGGTGTGCATACTCAGTGAGCGGGGGGTGGCTGCGGATGTCTCATGTGGGGGTTTGGTGCTACGCGTCCATTTCACGGGACTCGATCTGGCCCGGTTGCGGCTGGCCGGAGACCCGGACGCACTCTGGGAAACCGTATTGAGCCTGCACCGACTTCGGGACAAACAAGGCGAGTCGATCTTCGGTGATTGGCGTGCCGAAACCCGGGGCCGGTTGAATGGTGAAACTCGGCTTCTGGCGCCGCTCGTTCCGCCGCGCGGCTATTTTCCCGACTTCCTGACACCGCCCGAAGCGGGACTCGGCCTGGACGCGGGCCTGCAGGCCCTGCGCGAGACCCCCGGCGACCGGGTGCACCGCGAGCTGGGCCGGCTCCCCACGGTGCGTACGCTCCCGGCTTGGATACGATCCATGGCCGAGGGCGACGACCGGGCCGTGGCACGGCTGACGGGCGCCCTCGCCAGCTACCACGAGGCGGCCATCGCGCCGTACTGGCCGCACATACAGGCGCAGATCGAGGCGGACCGCGCGGTGCGCGGCCGGGCCCTGCTCGACGGCGGCGCCGACGCGCTGCTGTCCTCACTGCCGCCGATGATGCGCTGGCGGGCACCGGTGCTGGAGGCGGACTACCCCGTGGACCGCGATGTCCACCTCGACGGGCGGGGGCTGCTGCTCATCCCCTCGTTCTTCTGCCGGCGCACCCCCGTCACCTACGCGGACCCCGACCTCACCCCCGTGCTCGTCTACCCCGCCCGGCACGCCTCGGAAGCCGCCCCCGCCGTCGCCGCCCCGCCCCGCTCCCTGGGCAAACTCGTCGGCCACACCCGCTCGGCCGTCCTCGGCTCGATCGGCGGCGGCTGCACCACGAGCGAACTCGCCCGGCGGGTCGGGGTGTCGGCGGCCTCCGCGAGCCAGCACGCGGGTGTGCTGCGCGAGGCGGGTCTCGTCCTGACGCTGCGGCACGGCAGCGCCGTCATGCACACGTTGACGCCGCTGGGGGCGGCGCTGTTGCGTGGGGGTGCCACGGTGCGGCGTGCGCCGCAGGTGCCGGAGCGGTCTACAACGGCGTCGATGTGAGATCCAGCCCGTCCGGCGTTTGAGGACCGGGGTCTGGGGCGGAGCCCCAGTTCCGGGAAGGGGCGGGTAGGGGAAAGCGCCGCAGGCACCACCCGGCCCGCACCCGCCCTCAGTTCGGCACTTCCCCCAAGCGGAACCGCAACCGGCAGATCACCGCATCCGTGTCCCGCCGCACCGCATGCGCCACAACCGCCCCCCGCTGGTTCTGCAGCAGCCGCTGCCACACGTGGGCGGGCTCCACCTCGGGGATCAGTACGGTGACCCGGTTGTCGGGGTGCCGGTCGGCCAGTTCGCGGACGTAGCGGACGATGGGGCGGCCCAACGCCCGGTTGGGTGCGGGCAGTTCGACGAGCTCGACGCCCGGGTTCCACAGCTCCCAGTCGCGGCGCAGCGACTCCGCCGCCCGCTGCCCGTCCGTGTCGGGCTGGGCCACGGTCACCGCGACCACCTCGTCGCCGAGCGACACCGCGGCCGTCAGCGCCTTGCTGGTGAGCCGGGACAGCGAGGAGACGGGTACGACGACCACCGAGTGGCAGCGGCGCGGCGCCTCCGGGACGCGGCCCAGTTCCAGGTGCCGGCCGATCCGCTCGTACGCGCGGTGCACGGACTCGAAGGCCAGCACCAGCACCGGCAGTGCGAGCACGATCAGCCAGGCGCCCTCGGCGAACTTGGTGGCCGTGACGACGACGGCGGAGACGCCGGTGAGGACCGCTCCGAAGCCGTTGAGGACGGCCTTGCCCGTCCAGCCGGGCGAGCGCTCCAGCCGCCAGTGCCGCACCATGCCGACCTGGCAGATCGTGAAGCCGACGAACACCCCGATCGCGAACAGCGGCACCAGCGTGTTGACGTCGCCGCCGGAGAAGACCAGCAGCAGCGCGGAGACCGCGGCGAGCGCGAGCACCCCGTGCCGGTGCACCTGGCGGTCGGCCTTGAGCGCGAAGACGTGCGGCAGGTAGTTGTCGCGGGCCAGCAGGGCCATGAGGACCGGCAGTCCGCCGAAGGACGTGTTCGCGGCGAGCGCCAGCAGTACGACGGTCGCGAACTGCACGACGTAGAAGGCCCAGTTGTGGCCCAGGGAGGCGTCCGCGAGCTGCGCGAGGACGGTGACGCCCTCGACCGGCTGCAGATGGAAGCGGCCGATGAGCACCGACAGGCCGATCAGCATGACGCCCAGCAGCGCGCCGAGCGCGACCTCCGTGCGCTGTGCGCGCCGGGCGGCCGGGGCGCGGAAGGAGGGCACGGCGTTGGCGACGGCCTCGACGCCGGTGAGGGCCGAACAGCCGGAGGCGAACGCCTTGAGCAGCAGCAGCGCGCCGACCGAGGTCGCGTTGCCGGCGAGGACGGACGCGTGCCCGGCGGCCGCCTCCGTACTCGCCGGGGCGTCACGGAACAGGCCGACGGCCACCATCGCGAGGATCGAACCGACGAAGACCGCCGTCGGCAGCATGAACGCCTTCGCCGACTCCACGATGCCGCGCAGGTTCACGCCCGTGACCAGGGCCAGCACCCCCAGGCACAGCCACAGCCGGTCCTCGTAGAGGGAGGGGAAGGCGGAGGTGAGCGCGGCGACGCCGGCGGTGACGGACACGGCCACGTTCAGCACGTAGTCCAGGACCAGCGAGGCGGCCGTCACCAGCGCGGTGCGCCGGCCCAGGTGGCGCTTGGCCACCGCGTACGAGCCGCCGCCGTCCGGGAAGGCCGCGATGACCTGCCGGTAGGAGGCGACGAGGACGGCCAGCAGCGCGGCGATCGCGAGCGTGACCGGGAGGGTGAAACCGAGGCCGTGCGCGCCCGCCGCCGCGAGGACCAGGACGATCGACTCGGGCCCGTAGGCCACCGATGCCATCGCGTCGAGGGACAGGGCGGCGAGGCCCTGGGTGGCGGTGAGCCGGTGCCGTTCGCCGTCGGCGGGGCGTCGCGCGCCGGGTGGTTCCTCGTCCGTCCCGGCGGCCTGTGCATCCGTCCTGGCCAGCATGGACATCTCCTGTCGTACCTCTGTGCAGTGGAACGCCCAGCGTGCGGCTGCCCCTCGGCGGCTTCGCCGGGCCTTGGCGTGCTCTTGGCGCCTCTTGGCGGGATCTTCACGTGTTCTTGACGCCGAGGGGCGCGCGGTAGGCACACAGGGGCGCGCGGGGCGAGCGCGCCGTCAGTAAAGCGTCAGATTTGACCGCCGCGCCATCAGCGCCTCGTCAAGACCCCTCCCACCGGCCGGAGTCCGCCCTAGCGTCACGACCATGGGACGGCGACAGCCCTTACGGCCGCGGGCAGGCGCACGCGAGACACACCGGATCCCCACGTGGCGGCCCCGGGGGGCACGGCGGGCCGTCCTCGCCCACGACCGGGGCTGGGCGCACGAGGCCCGCTCCGCCTGGCTGTGCGGTACGGGGCTGGCCGGCCTGCTCTTCGCCGTCGACCTCGCGCGCGGCAGCCTCGACTGGCCGCGCGGCTGCTGCTGGGGATCGCTCGGCGTGCTGCTCGCCGCGATCCTGTGCCCGCAGCGCATCACGGCCGGGGACGGCTGGCTCGCCGCCCGCGGCCTGCTGCGCGAACGGCGCGTCCACACCGACCTGCTCACCCGGGTGCGCCGCTCCGACGGCATCACCCCGCGCCTGGTGCTCGGCGACGCCGGCGGCAACCGCGTCGAACTCGACCCCGAAGTGCTGGTCGCCAACCCGCTGCTGTGGCACCTGCTGGACACCGGCGTCCGCCGGGCACGCGCGTCCGGACTGCTGCGGGAGGGCGCGGCCCCGCTGGCCGCCCTCGCGCGGCGCGTCGACGACGAGGGAGCCCGCAGGCTGCTGGAGTCCTCCGGGCTCGACTGACCTCAACCCGCCGTCAAGGCAGGGACGTTCAGGCCGACGGCCAGCTGTAGGCGACGCCCGTCAGCCGCTCCGACGCCTGCCACAGGCCCGCGCTCGCCGTGTCGTCACGCGTCCAGCCGGCCCGCGGCGAGAGCGTGGGCCGGCCCCGCCACAGCGCGAACCGGGGCCCGTAGAAGTCGTCCTGCCGCACGCCCGGCGCCGTCGCCGCGTACAGCGAGGGCAGCGCCCCGTGCTCCGGGCTCTGCGCGGCGAAGCGGTTGCTGAGCTCCGCCAGCCGCTCCGCCCAGGCCCGCTCCTCCATGCGCGGCCCGGCCGTCTGCAGGTTCGTGGCCGCGTAGCCGGGGTGCGCGGCGGCCGCGACGACGGGGGAGCCCGCCGCCGTCAGCCGGCGCGCCAGCTCGTGGGTGAACAGCAGGTTCGCGCTCTTGGAGCGGCCGTAGGCGGTCCAACGCCGGTAGCGGTGCTCCATGTTGAGGTCGCGCGGGTCGACCGTGCCCAGATAGTGCAGCCCGCTGGAGACGGTGACCACGCGCGCCCCGTGCCCGGCCTCGTGCAGCCGCGGCAGCAGCAGCCCGGTGAGCGCGAAGTGCCCCAGGTGATTGGTGCCGAACTGCATCTCGAAGCCGTCGACCGTCTTGCGCTGCGGCAGCGCCATCACCCCCGCGTTGTTGACCAGCAGATCCAGCCGGTCGCCGGGGAGTTCGGCCGCGAAGGCGCGCACGGAGGACAGATCCGCCAGGTCCAGCGGCGCGAACACCACGTCCGCGCCCGGCGCCTGGGCCCGCAGCCGCTCCTCGGCCGCCTTGCCGCGCGTCGCGTCCCGGCAGGCCAGCACCACCCTGGCCCCGCGCCGGGCCAGCTCCCGGGCGGTCACATAGCCGATGCCGCTGTTGGCGCCGGTCACCACGGCGGTGCGGCCGCTCTGGTCGGGGATGTCGCTCGCGGTCCAGCCGTTCACGTCGGCTCTCCTTCGGGTCTGCAAGCTCCTTGGTGTGCCCACAGCGTAGGGGACCGGCGGCGCGTGCGAGAGGCAGCGCTCCCCGGGGCGCCCACGGGCGCGGGCCACGGCGCCGGGCGTGAACGCGCCGCCCGGCCGGCCGCCGTGCGCCCGCCCCGCCGCCGGTCCGGGCGCGTACCGGTCCGTACGATCACCCCCGTGACCCCGGACATATCGCTGGCCACCCTCACCGTGCTGTGCCTGGCCGCCGCCGCTGCCGGGTGGATCGACGCCGTGGTGGGCGGCGGCGGACTCATCCAACTCCCCGCGCTGCTCGTGGGCTTGCCCCATGTGCCGGCCGCCTGGGTGCTCGGCACCAACAAGGCCGTCGCGATCTGCGGGACCACCGCGGCGGCCGTGGCCTACGCCCGCCGCTCGCCGCTCGACCTGCGGCGCGCGCTGCGCATCGGCCTCGCCGCGCTCGCCGGCTCCCTGGCCGGGGCCTTCTTCGCCTCCGGCATCCACAGCGGCGTGCTGCGGCCGATGGTCATGGCGGCGCTGCTGGCCGTGCTGGCACTCGTGCTGCTGCGGCCCTCCTTCGGTACGGGCGTGGCCCCCGCCGCCGGGCCCTCGCGCCGCCGGGTGCTGGCGGCCGTCCTCGTCGCGGGTCTGGGCATCGGCTTCTACGACGGGCTCGTCGGGCCGGGCACCGGCACCTTCCTGGTCCTCGCGCTCGCCGCCCTGCTCCACCTGGACCTGGTCGTGGCCTCCGGCACCGCCAAGGTCGTCAACGTCTGCACCAATGTGGGCGCGCTCGTCACCTTCGGGCTCCAGGGCTCGGTGCTGTGGCAAGTGGCCGCCCCCATGGCCCTGTTCAACCTCGCGGGCGGGGCGGTGGGCGCGCGGATGGCGCTGAAGCGGGGGAGCTCCTTCGTGCGGTCCGTGCTGGTCGTGGTGGTGCTGTCGCTGGTGTGCAAGCTCGGCTGGGACCAGTGGGGCGGCTGACGGACCGCGGGGCCCGCTCAGAGCCCGGCCGGAGCTGAAAAACGGTCAAGAGTGCTCCCTTGCGCCACGCCGGAGGATAAATTCGGTCAGGTTCTGTCGCCGCTTCGTACTCTGGCCTCACCTCCGCAACCTGTCATCCGACTGTGAGGAAAGCAGTCCGGAGCCCGGTGGAGCGCGGTCCTGCGGTTAGCCTGTCGACTACCTTCCTGACGTGGTGGGGGTTGTTGTGCGTTTCTCCCGGTGGCGCCGGGCCCGGTGGGTCCGGGCCGTGCTCGCGGGGCTCTATGTCGTCACCCTGGCGGCGGCGGTACCGCGCGGCGCCGGCGGACACGGGCGCGACGGCAGCTGGTCCAGCGAGGAGGCCCGGCGGTTCTGGGGCCCGGAACGGCTCTCGGAAGCGGCCGGCGGCTCGGACGGGGCCGACGCCCGGCCCGACCGCGACGCCGGCTCCCAGGCCCAGGCCATCACCGGCTCCGCCCGCCACTTCGACGGCATCCCCTCCGTCGGGGTGCTCGTCTACGTCGGCGAGGACCTGAAGAACCACCACTGCACCGCCAGCGTCGTACACAGCCCCAAGGGCAACCTCATCGTCACCGCCGGGCACTGCTCCTTCGGCGACGAGGCCGCCTTCGTCCCCGACTACCGGGCCGGCGCGAGCACGGACCGGCAGCCCTACGGCGTGTGGGCCGTCGACCGCACCTTCGTCGACCCCCGGCGCACCGACCAGGGTGAGGGCTCCGACCTCGACTTCGCCTTCGCCACCCTCAAACCCGACGCCCTCGGCCGCCAGATCGAGCGCGTCACCGGCGCCAACCGGCTCGTCCGCACCCCCGACTACGTCAACCGGGTCACCGTCATCGGCTATCCGGACGCCGACGACGACCCCGCCGACAGCGCCATCCGCTGCACCGCCATGACCGGCCGTCTCCAGGACCTCAGACAGATGACGATGCGCTGCGACGGCTTCTTCTCCGGCACCTCCGGCAGCCCGTGGCTGACCCGCTTCGACGAGAAGAGCAGGACCGGCGACCTCGTGGGCGTCCTCGGCGGGCTCAACGGCGGCGGGCCCGACGGCGAGACCAGCTCGCAGTACTCCTACAGCCCCATGAACGACGACGAGATCTTCAAGCTGTACCTCGACGCCATCAACGACCGGCAGCCCAAGCGGGACTGACGGCCCGTCGGACGGACCGGCGGACCGGCTGACCGGCGGTCCGTGCTCACAGCTCGTCGAACGGGGCCGCGTAGTGGAAGCGGCCGCGCAGACCGGGCTCGTACGCGCTGAGCGTGCGCACCTGGAAGTACGCGCCCCAGTCCGGGTCCGGCGGCTCGATGCCCAGGTCCGTCGCCGCCCGGAAGCCGTAGCGCCCGTAGTACGACGGGCTGCCCAGCAGCGCCACCAGCGGCTCGCCAAGTGCGTCGGCCGCACCCAGCACCGTGTGCACCAGGGCACTGCCCACCCCCCGGCGCTGATGCCCCGGGCGCACGCTCAGCGGGCCCAGCCCCAGCGCCGGAGCCCCGTCCACCCGGGCCCGCGTGCACACCACATGCCCCACGATCTCGCCCTGCTCGCCGAGCGCGACGAAGGACAGCGCGGGCAGCCAGCCCGGATCCTCGCGCAGCCGGTCCAGCAGCGTCACCTCGATCGGCACCGCGATCCCCGGCCTGGCGAACGCCGCCTCGGTGACCGCCCGCACGGCGGCCACATCGGCGGAGGTCTCCCGGCGGATCTGCACAGCCGCAGTCTGGACAACGACCTCAGGGGCCGCAACCGCGTTACGGGGCGGCCGCGCCCGGCGCGCGGCACGCTTCTTCTGCCGGAGCTCGGCGCGGGCCCGCCGGGCTCTTCCGATGCGCTGCTTCACCGTGCCTCCGACAGGGCCTGCTCGACCCCCGGCTCGTAGGGGCCAAGGAAATGCGGACCCGGCCGCACCAGCGCGCTCAGCACGGCCTTCCCCGAGGCCAGCACCTCCCGCGCGCCACCGGCGTAGTACGTGACGTCGTGCGGATCGCCGCCGGCCTCGACCCCGTACGCCTCCAGGCCCGCAGCGTCGCACAGCGCCAGCGCCCGCCGTATGTGAAAGCCCTGGCTGACCAGAACGGCCTTCTTGACCCCGAAGACCCGCACCGCGCGCGTGCACGAGTCCCAGGTGTCGAAACCCGCGAAGTCGTCGACGATCCGGCTGTCCGGGATGCCGCGCCGGGTCAGATACGCGCGCATCGCGCCCGGCTCGTCATAGCCCTCCCGGCTGTTGTCACCCGTGACCAGCAGCACCTTCACCTTGCCCGCGCGGTACAGATCCGCCGCCGTGTCCAGCCGGTGGGCCAGATACCGCGACGGCGTGCCGTCCTCCTCAAGACCCGCGCCGAAGACCACGGCGACCGGCGCCGACGGCACCTCACCGGCCTCCCGCAGCCGCGGCGAGGCCGACGCGTACACCCACGTCGAGGGCAGCAGGGCCAGCACGCACAGCGCCATCGTCCACCGCGCGGCGCGCCGCCGCTCCCGCGCGGTACGCGGCAGCCGCAGCGCGCGCACCGGGCCGACGCCCGGCAGCCGCCTTCCCATGCTGCCCCCTCTCCGCGCAAGAGCTCTTTTCCGGTCACGAGGATCAACGCCGGGGGATACCCGGCGGTTCCCGCCGGGTATCGGCCGGATGGCCGGACCGCACGCCGTCGCTGCTGTCACACCCTGCCGTTACCGTCGGGGTATGAACGGAGTCGGGGTATGAACGGATCGGCACCCACGGCGAGGGCGGCGGCCGAGGTGCCCGGAATCGCCGGATACGCGGAGGCGGACTGCGAGCGCTGGGCCCCCGAGCCCGACAAGCGCCCCGGCCGCACGGCCTTCCAGCGCGACCGGGCCCGCGTGCTGCACTCCGCCGCGCTGCGCCGGCTCGCCGGCAAGACCCAGGTCGTCACCCCCGGCGGCAGCGGCGCCGCCTGGGACGCCAGCCCCCGCACCCGGCTCACCCACTCCCTGGAGTGCGCCCAGGTCGGCCGGGAGCTCGGCGCCGCCCTCGGCTGCGACCCCGACCTCGTCGAGGCCGCCTGCCTGGCGCACGACCTCGGCCACCCGCCCTTCGGCCACAACGGAGAGCACGCCCTCGACGAAGTCGCCGCGCCCTGCGGCGGGTTCGAGGGCAACGCCCAGTCCCTGCGCCTGCTCACCCGGCTCGAACCCAAGCGCTTCGTCCCCGGCCCCGGCGGCGCGGAGCCCGTCAGCGTGGGCCTCAACCTCACCCGCGCCGCCCTCGACGCCGCCACCAAGTACCCCTGGCCGCGCGGCGGCCACCCCGCCGGCCCCGCCTCGCGCAAGTACGGCGTCTACGCCGACGACCTGCCCGTCTTCGCGTGGTTCCGCCGCGGCGCCCCCGAGGGCCGCACCCCCTTCGAGGCCCAGGTCATGGACTGGGCCGACGACGTCGCCTACTCGGTGCACGACGTCGAGGACGGACTGCACGCCGGGCACCTCGACCCGCGCGCCCTGCTCGCCGGGCCCGAGCGGCGCGAGGTCTTCGCCGTCGCCGCCCGCCGCTACGCCCCCGGCGCCGGCGAGGAGGAGCTCGCCGGCGCCCTCGACCGGCTGCTCCGCCAGGAGTGGTGGCCCCACGGCTACGACGGCTCGGCCGTCGCCCAGGCCCGGCTCAAGGACGCCACCAGCCAGCTCATCGGCCGCTTCTGCCTCGCCGCCGAGGGCGCCACCCGTGCCGCGTGGGGGCCCGGCCGCCTCACGCGCTACCGCGCCGAGCTCGTCGTCCCCCCCGAAGTCCGCCTGGAGTGCGCCGTGTTGAAGGCCGTCGCCGACCGCTACGTCATCCAGCGCGAGGACCAGGAGAAGCTCCGCGCCGACCAGCGCGTCGTCATCGCCGAGCTCGGCGCGGCGCTCGCCGCCCGCGCTCCCGACGGCCTCGACCCGCAGTTCCGCTCCCTGTTCGACGCCGCGGCCGACGACGCCGGCCGGCTGCGCGCCGTCGTCGACCAGATCGCCGCCCTCACCGACAGCTCCGCCCGCTCCCTGCTCACCCGCCTCAAACAGCACGGGAGCTGACCGGAACGTGCCGCAAAGGACGACGGAATGTCCACACAATCCAAGGAGTTCCCCCACACCGTGCGGGTACTGACCCGCACGGGGTAGTACCTTCCTCCGGCGGCCCGCTCCGCGGGAGGACCCTCCCCCGGAGGACGCCGGCCGGGGGCGGTCGACGCAGCCGTACTGCGTGGCAGCGAGGAGGCAGCAAGTGGTCGACGCACACCAGACGTTCGTGATTGTCGGAGGGGGCCTGGCCGGCGCGAAGGCCGCCGAGACCCTGCGCGAGGAGGGATTCACCGGCCGTGTGATCCTCATCTGCGACGAACGCGACTACCCGTACGAACGCCCGCCGCTGTCCAAGTCGTACCTCACCGGCGACGCCGAGCGCGACAGCGTCTTCGTCCACGAACCCGCCTGGTACGCCCAGGCCGACATCGAGCTCCACCTCGGCCAGCCCGCCGTCCACCTCGACCGCGCGGCCAGGACCGTGCGGCTGGGCGACGGCACCGTCGTCGGCTACGACAAGCTGCTGCTGGCCACCGGCGCCGAGCCCCGCCGCCTCGACATCCCCGGCACCGGCCTCGCCGGCGTCCACCACCTGCGCCGCCTCGCCCACGCCGAGCGGCTGCGCGGTGTCCTCGCCTCCCTCGGCCGCGACAACGGCCATCTCGTCATCGCAGGCGCGGGCTGGATCGGTCTGGAAGTGGCCGCCGCCGCCCGCGGCTACGGTGCCGAGGTGACGATCGTCGAACCCGAGCCCACCCCCCTGCACACCGTCCTCGGACCCGAACTCGGCTCCGTGTTCACCGATCTGCACTCCTCCCACGGAGTGCGCTTCCACTTCGGCGCCCGCCTCACCGAGATCACCGGCCAGGACGGCATGGTGCTGGCCGCCCGCACCGACGACGGGGAGGAACACCCCGCCCACGACGTCCTCGCCGCGATCGGCGCCGCCCCCCGCACCGCCCTCGCCGAGGCCGCGGGGCTCGCCCTCGTCGACCGCGCCGACGGCGGGGGCATCGCCGTCGACGCCTCCCTGCGCACCTCCGACCCCGACATCCACGCCGCCGGTGACGTCGCCGCCGCCGAACACCCCTGGCTGCACACGAGGTTGCGCGTCGAGCACTGGGCCAACGCCGTCAACAGCGGCCCCGCCGCCGCCCGCGCCATGCTCGGCCAGGAGATCGTCTACGACCGCGTCCCCTACTTCTTCTCCGACCAGTACGACATCGGCCTGGAGTACTCCGGCTACGCCCCGCCCGGCGCCTACGACCAGGTCGTCTGCCGGGGCGACGTCGGCAAGCGCGAGTTCATCGCCTTCTGGCTCTCCGAGGGCAGGCTCCTGGCCGGGATGAACGTCAACATCTGGGACGTCACCCAGCACATCCAGACCCTCATCCGCACCGCCACCCCCCTCGACCCCGAAGCCCTCGCGGACCCGGCGGTGCCCCTGGAGTCACTGCTGCCCTAGGGTCGTCGCATGACGAGCGCACCGATCCGTACCGCTGTGGTGCCCGTGGCGGAGATCTTCGGCCTCCGCCACCCGGTGCTGCGCCCCGGCCTGCCCGCCGAGGCCGCCGTCTACCCCGAGGACGGCGACCCGCGCACCTTCCACGTCGCCGCCTACGACGGGGCCGGCGCGGTACGGGCCTGCGTCACCTTCTTCCCCGACCCCTTCCCGCACCCCGCGCCGGGCACGGACGCCGCCTGGCGGTTCCGCGGCATGGGCAGCCACCCGGACGTCCGCGGCCTCGGCTACGGCGCCGCCGTGCTGCGCGCCGGGCTCGCCGAGGCCGCCGCCCGCGGCGCCGGCCTGGTGTGGTGCAACGGCCGCACCTCGGCCCGCGGCTTCTACGAGCGCCTGGGCTTCACGGCCACCGGCGAGGAGTTCGTCCTCGCGCCCAGCGGCCCGCACCACGTCTTCTCCCTCCCGCTGCCGCACCCGCGCGGCCGCGGCGACGGGACTGTCGGCGGTCCCCCGTAGAATTCACGCGTGGCAGGCAGGATCAATGACGACGATGTGAGGGCGGTGCGGGACGCGGTCCCGATCGACGCCGTCGTCTCCGAGTACCTCCAGCTGCGCAACGCCGGCGGCGGCAATCTCAAGGGCCTGTGCCCCTTCCACGACGAGAAGTCCCCCTCCTTCCAGGTCAGCCCGGCCAAGGGGCTCTTCTACTGCTTCGGCTGCCAGGAGGGCGGCGACACCGTCGACTTCGTCATGAAGATCGACCACCTCTCCTTCACCGAGACCATCGAGCGGCTCGCCGCCCAGGCCGGCATCACCCTGCGCTACGAGGAGGGCGGCTACACCCCCGGCCGCCAGCAGGGCGAGCGCATCCGCCTCGTCGAGGCCCACAAGCACGCCGCGAAGTTCTACGCGGAGCAGCTCGACTCCCCGGAGGCCGAGACCGCCCGCGCCTTCCTCGCCGCCCGCGGCTTCGACCAGGCCGCCGCCCAGCACTTCGGCGTCGGCCACAGCCCCGCCGGCTGGGACCACCTCACCCGCCACCTGCGCGGCAAGGGCTTCAGCGACAAGGAGCTGATCCTCTCCGGGCTCGCCCAGGAGAGCCGCGGGGGCCGCCCCATCGACCGCTTCCGCGGCCGCCTGATGTGGCCCATCCGCGATATCACCGGCGAGGTCATCGGCTTCGGCGCCCGCAAGCTCCGCGAGGACGACAACGGGCCGAAGTACCTCAACACCCCCGAGACCCCGATCTACAAGAAGTCGCACGTCCTGTACGGCATCGACCTCGCCAAGAAGGAGATCGCCAAGACCTCCCGCGCCGTCGTCGTCGAGGGCTACACCGACGTCATGGCCTGCCACCTCGCCGGGGTCACCACCGCCATCGCCACCTGCGGGACCGCCTTCGGCGGGGACCACATCAAGATCCTGCGCAGACTGCTGATGGACAATTCCGGCGCCGAGGTCGTCTTCACCTTCGACGGCGACGCCGCCGGGCAGAAGGCCGCCCTGCGCGCCTTCGAGGACGACCAGAAGTTCGCCGCCGAGACCTCGATCGCCATCACCCCCGGCGGCATGGACCCCTGCGAGCTGCGCCTCGCCGAGGGCGACGAGGCCGTCCGGACGCTCGTCGACTCCCGCACCCCGCTGTTCGCCTTCGCGATCCGCCAGGTCGTCGGCCGCCACAACCTGGACACCGCCGAGGGCCGTGCCGCCGCCCTGGAGGCGGCCGCGCCCATCGTCGCGAACATCAAGAACAGCGCCATCCAGCACGAGTACGCGGTGCAGCTCGCCGGCATGCTCGGCATCCTCGACTCCCAGTTCGTGGTGCGCCGCGTCGGACAGCTCGCCCGCTGGGCCCGCGAGAACGGCCGCCGCCCCGAGCAGGCGCGTACGGGCCGTACCGCGCCCCCCGCAGGGGCACCGCAGCCCGCCCACCGGGGCCCCGCCCTGAACCTGCGCAGCCCCGCCCACCGCACCGAGCGCGAGCTGCTCAAGCTCGCCCTGCAGCGGCCCGAGCTGGTCGCCCCCGCCTTCGACGCCTACGGCGAGGACGAGTTCACCGCGCCGCCCTACGCCGCCGTCCGCCGCGCCATCGAGACGGCCGGCGGCGTCACCGACGCCCCCGCCGACTATCTGGCCCGCGTCCGCGACCGCGCCCCCGACGACACCGTGCGCGCCCTGGTCACCGAGCTGGCCGTCGAGGCCGTGCACGCGCGCACCGTCGACGAGGTCTACGCCGGCGAGCAGCTGGTCAGCGTCCGGCTGCGGGCCGTCGAGCGCCGCATCGAGGAGATCCAGACGGGCCTGGTGCGCCTCGGCCCGCACGCCGACCCCGAGCACCTGGCCGCCGTGCAGAACGAGCTGTGGGTCCTGCAGCAGTACGGCATGTCCCTCAAGGAACGCGGCGCCGCCGCCCTGTGACGCCCGGTCACCCTCCGGACCCAGAAAGTACCCGCACGCCCCTCGTGGCGGGACTGTGTTGTCCCCCACACTGGTGGGCGGTGCCGAGTCCTCCGACCGCGGCGGAGCCGGACCCGGAGCGCCCCGGCCGGTGTTCTCCCCCGTGACACCGGCCGGGGCAGCCGCGGGTCCGCCGCTGCCCGCCGGGGGTCCGGGGTCCTCCCCCGGGACAGCACTGTGCGAAGCCGCTCTCGCTCCCCGGGGCCGGACGGCGGCCCGGCCGCCGCCGTGCCCCACGATCTGCCACCGCAGCAGCGATCACCTTGGAGGTCGCCCCCGTGCAGACCCGGACCCCGACCCTGCTCACGGCCCCGACGCCGCCGCCCCCGGTCCCCGCCGTCCCCCGGCAGCCGGAGCCGCCGGCCGTCGAGAGCCTCGCCGACGACCCCCTCCCGAGGGAGGCGCCCCCGCCCGCCGACACCAGCGGACCGTCCTCCGATCTGTTCCGCCAGTACCTGCGCGAGATCGGCCGCATCCCCCTGCTCTCGGCGGCCGAGGAGGTCGAGCTCGCCCGCTGCGTGGAGGCCGGGCTCTTCGCCGAGGAGAAGCTCAACAGCACCCCCGACCTCGACACCCAACTCGCCCTGGACCTCGACCGGTTGGTCGTCATGGGCCGGATGGCCAAGCGCCGGCTCATCGAGGCCAATCTGCGCCTGGTCGTCTCCGTCGCCAAGCGCTACATCGGCCGCGGCCTGACCATGCTCGACCTCGTCCAGGAGGGCAACCTCGGGCTGATCAGGGCCGTCGAGAAGTTCGACTACGCGCGCGGCTACAAGTTCTCCACGTACGCGACCTGGTGGATCCGCCAGGCCATGTCCCGCGCCCTCGCCGACCAGGCCCGCACCATCCGGGTGCCCGTGCACGTCGTGGAACTCATCAACCGCGTGGTGCGCGTACAGCGCCGCATGCTCCAGGAGCGCGGCTGCGAGCCCACCTCCGAGGAGGTCGCCGCCCACCTCGACCTCACCGAGGAACGCGTCAGCGAGGTGCTGCGGCTGGCCCAGGAGCCGGTCTCGTTGCACGCCCCGGTCGGCGAGGAGGACGACGTCGCCCTCGGCGACCTCATAGAGGACGGCGACGCCGCCTCCCCCGTGGAGTCGGCCGCCTTCCTGCTGCTGCGCGAACACCTGGAGGCCGTGCTCTCCACCCTCGGCGAACGCGAACGCAAGGTCGTCCAGCTGCGCTACGGGCTCGCCGACGGCCGTCCCCGCACCCTGGAGGAGATCGGCCGGATCTTCGGCGTCACCCGCGAACGCATCCGCCAGATCGAGTCCAAGACCCTCAACAAGCTCCGCGACCACGCCTTCGCCGACCAGCTGCGCGGCTACCTCGACTGAGCCCGCGCGACGCCCCTCGGGGGCACCGCCTTCAGCCCGCGAAGGCCCCCGGATGGGTCTGCTCGCGCACGGTCGCGTACTGCTGGCGCACCGCCTGCCCCGCGGCCAGTTCCTCGCCCGGCTCGAAGACCTGCCCGGCGGCGGTCGGCCACAGCGGGGGCTGCTGCGGGGAGCGCGTGCCCTGCGCCGCGCCCAGCGCCCACGCCGCCTGCCGGGCCGCGCCCAGCGCCGCCCACTGCGCCGGCTGCACCACGACGACCTGCGCGCCGAACAGGGCGGGCGCCAGCGCCCGTACCGCAGGAAGCTCCGCCGCGGCCCCCAGCAGGAAGACCCGGCGCACCTGCACGCCCCGGCCGCGCAGCACGTCCAGGGCGTCCGTGAGTCCGCACAGCATGCCCTCGAAGGCCGCCCGCGCCAGGTGTTCGGGCTTCATGCTCTCGCGCCGCAGACCGGTCAGCGTGCCCGCCGTGTGCGGCAGGTGCGGGGTCCGCTCGCCCTCCAGGTACGGCAGCAGGACGAGCCCGCACGCGCCCGGGTTGGAGCGCAGCGCCAGCTCCGACAGGCCCGCCAGGTCCGTGCCCAGCAGCTCGGCCGTGCCGCGCAGCGTCCGTACCGCGTTGAGGGTGTGCACCACCGGCAGATGCATCCCGGTGGCGTCCGCGAGGGAGGTGATCGTCCCCGAGGGGTCCACGAGGGCCTCGGGGTGCACCGAGCACACCGAGCCGGAGGCGCCCAGCGAGATCATCGCGTCGCCGACGCCGACCCCCAGACCGAAGGCCGCCGCCATCGTCTCGCCCGTCCCGGCCGAGATCAGCAGCCCTTCCGGGGTGTGCCCGGCGGGCTCGGCGGGCGCCAGCACCTCCGGCAGCTCCGCCTGCCGGCCGAGCGCGAGCTCCACCAGGTCCGGCCGCCAGGACCCGTCCGCCGCCGACCACAGGCCCGTGCCCGAGGCGTCCCCGCGGTCCGTGGTGCGCCGCGCGGGCCGGCCGAGCAGCTGCCACACCAGCCAGTCGTGCGGCTGGAGCACGGCGGCCACGCGCTGGGCCGACTCCGGCTCGTTCCGCGCCAGCCAGCGCAGCTTCGCCACCGCCTGCCCGGCCTGCGGCACACAGCCGACCGCCTGCGCCCAGGCGGCCCGGCCGCCCAGCGCGTCGGCCAGGTCGGCGGCCGAGGCCTGCATCCGGCGGTCGTTGCCGAGCAGGGCGGGCCGCACCAGCACGCCGCCCGCGTCCAGGGTGAGCAGCCCGTGCTGCTGCGCGGAGACGCCGATGGCCTGCACCCCCTCCAGCAGCCCGCCGGCCGCGGCTTCGCCGAGTGACATCAGCCACGCCTGCGGGTCCCCGTCGGGGGCCGGTGGATGCGGTGCGTACCCCTGCCTGAGCACGGCGCCCGTGTCCGTGTCGCAGACGACGATCTGTGTGCTCCCGGTCGAGCTGTCAAGCCCGGCGACTATGCCCATGCGGTGATGATGCCAAACCGCAGGCATTCGGCCAGCCGGCAGGTCGCCGGCGGGGTCAGCTGCTGGAGGTGCCCCAGTCGTCCTCGCCGCCCCCGCGCTGCTCGCGCAGGGAGCGCACGCGCTCGCTCACCGACTCCGGGATCCGGTCCCCTACCTTGTCGCTGACCGTGTCGAACGCCTTGCGGGCGAAGGCCCGGCCGTTGACCGCGGCGGCCTCCGCCGTATTGCGCACCGCCGGGTTCTGGGCGAACTGCTGGGCGCCCTTGCGCAACTGCTCGTAGCGCTCGCGCCCGGCCCGGGCCCCGAGCACGTACCCGATGGCAGCACCGATGATGAACGTGAGCCGGTAGCGCATCGCGCTCCACCCTTCCCTCGGATCCCGCTCGCCTCTGGCGTCCCAGCTTCCCCCATGCCGTGCCCGCGGTCCCCACCGGACCCCGGTCCGGCGTCTGCCCCCGGGCTGCGGAGGCCGCTCCCGGATACCGATTGGCGGAGCACCCCCCTGCTTGCGCTAATGTATGTCTCGCAGCGAGCGCCCGCCGCCCGGGAGACCCGGCGGTACGGCAAATGCGGCAAACCGGACATTCCCCTGTAGCTCAATTGGCAGAGCAGCCGGCTGTTAACCGGCAGGTTACTGGTTCGAGTCCAGTCGGGGGAGCTCGGTCCTCTATAGCTCAATTGGCAGAGCAGCCGACTGTTAATCGGCAGGTTACTGGTTCGAGTCCAGTTGGAGGAGCAGTGCGAGAGAGGGACCTCTTCGGAGGTCCTTTTTTCATGCCGGCGGGAACCAACCTGCCGTGATCGAAGTCCTCAACGTCAGGTCGGTCACGCGAAACGACCCCTCGGGGGCAGCAGATCGTATGAGCGGCTATGCTGCGGCAGACGGCGCGCACAGATGTGCGCGACGCGCCGTGAACGGGGCGGTAGCTCAGCCGGTTAGAGCAGCGGACTCATAATCCGTCGGCCGTGGGTTCGAGTCCCACCCGCCCCACCGCGCGGCAGTAGTGCAGGAACGTTATGGCCTGCGCTTTTGTGTCCGAAGGGGCCGCCATCCACAGGGTGGCGGCCCCTTCGGCGTCCCCGGAGGTGTCCGCGCCGGGACGCGACCGGGCGGGCGGCGCCGGAAGGGTACACGACGGCGCGGGCGCGCCCCGTGCGCGGAGTGTGCCGCGGCCGCCCGCCGGGCAGGGCCTTCCCGTGACCGCGAAACCGCCCTCGTCCGCGTCCCGCGCCCCCGGCGGCGGCACCTGGCCCTCCGTCACCGCCGACCGTGCGGGCTCCTTCAACGCCGCGGCGGTGCAGTACGCGGCCGGCCGCCCGTCCTATCCGCCCGCCGTGCTCGACGCGGTCGAGGAGTTGTGGGGCCGCTCGTCCGCGGGTGCGCTGGCCGTCGACGTCGGCGCGGGCACGGGCATCGCCACCAGGCTGCTGCGGGAGCGCGGCGCGCGCGTGGTCGCGGTCGAGCCGGGCGCGGGCATGGCCGTCCAGTTCCGGCGGATCCTGCCCGCCGTCCCGCTCGTCCGCGGTGACGGCAACGCGCTGCCGCTCGCCGGTTCCTGCGCGGATCTCGTCACCTACGCCCAGTCCTGGCACTGGACCGACCCCGCCCGTGCCGTGCCCGAGGCCTGGCGCGTGCTGCGCCCCGGCGGCGCGCTGGCCCTGTGGTGGAACGAGGACGCTCTGGACGTCCCGTGGATCGCCGCCCAGGCGGACCGTGTCGTCCGCCACTTCGGCACCGATCCCGCCCCGCGCCCGCGCGACCACCCCGGGCGGCTGCGGCTGGCCTTCGCGGGTGTCTCTCCCGTTCCCGCCCACGCGCATCGCACGCTGCGGTGGGCCCGTACGGTGCCGGTGGACACCCACCTCGCCAACATCGGCAGCCGCAGCTGCTTCCTGGTGCAGGGCTCCGAGCGTGCCCGGGACTTTCTCGCCGAGGAGCGGGCCCGCCTCCTCGCCGACCGCCCCGACGGCCTGGTCGAGGAGGTCTACGACGTGCTGCTGATCGTCGTCAGGAAGCGTGGTCCGCGCGGCAGGGAATCAGACCGCCGTCCACAGCGACCTTGACACCCAGCGACAGGGCCGCCGGTTCCCGGCCCGGGCCGCGGGGGAGCGGCTGATAGAAGGCGAAGGCCTGGTACGCCTGGGGGTGCGCGCTCCTGTCGACCAGGTTGGCCACGGGCTCGCAGGCCGCGTCGACGATCCAGGCCCGGCGCAGGACCCGCTGTCCGCGCGACTCCTTGCGGGCGTGCAGCATGCGCAGGTTGTCGATGACGAGGATCTCCCCGCGCCGCAGCGGGATTTCGGTCCTGGGCGCGGTCCGCACGTACCCGTCGTGGAACGCCCGCGCGGCCCGCAGCGCGCCCCTCGTGCCGTAGACCGCTTTGTCGAAGCGCCAGCGGACGCCCACGGCGGTACGGCCGCGCCGGCGGAAGACCGGCTGGTTCACGGCGACCAACTCGTCCCGGCAGAACGTGAACTGCTCCCGCATGAGCTCGCGCAGCAGACGAGGATCCGCTTGCCGCACCGTGTCGAACAGCGTGGCACCGTCCACCAGGACGCTCTCGCCGCCGGCGTCGGCGGGCCGCGCGCAGTGCAGCAACAGCAGAGCCGGCGGCGCCACGCCGGGGCCGTCGATGAACGCGCCGTCGGTGTGACAGCCCACGTCCTTGGGGCCGACGGCCTGGTACTCGTCGACGTGGTCCCGCCACGCGGGGGACAGCTCGTGCCCCTCACGGCCGTCGCCGCCGGTCACGGTGCCGATGATGCCGAATCTGTCGCCCCTGGGATGCAGTTGTCTGCGTCCCAGGGCGTCGGCGAGGACCACCAGGGGGTCCGGGTCCCGGGTGTCCCGGCCCGGCGGGCGGACCTCCGCCACCGCGTACCCGTCCCGGCTGACGGCTTCGGCCAGTGCGCGGCGCTCCGCCTCCGGCACCCTGCCCGGCTCGGCCAGAGGGATCGTCAGGCGGTCGGTTCCCATCGGTGCCTCCGAAGCGTCACGGCCGCGGGCCTGTCGAGGACATCGGACCTCCGAAGCCCCCGAAGTCCCCAAGTGCGGTGTCCGCAGCCCACGGTGGCACGTGACGGGCCCCGCTGCCACAGGCTGTGGGGCCCTCGACGCGAGCGGCGCGCGCCCGTCGGGACCGCGCCCGGCCGGCACATCGGCCTGCCGCACGCAGAAACGTTCTGACCTGTGGGCACGGCAACGTCCCAGGATGCCGCGGCAATCGCGGCGGTCGTCGAGGCTTCACGGGCCCTCCGCGCGGACAGGGTGAGGACGGGCGGAACCGCTGCCGGCCGGTGGTGAGGAGGCCCGTGAGGGGCGGCCGGGTGCGGGAGTGCCGCGGTTTTCCGCCGGGATCCGGAACCCGGAGACCCGGTTCGCCCATCAGCAAGATCGGAAGAGTCCGCCATGTCCTTCGGGGCAGCAGCATCGTCCGGAGCGACGTGATGACGCACACACCCGCCGGCGCCGGCACCTACGGCCCCGAGGACAGCCGCCCGACAGCCCGCGCCAGGCACTGGCTCGTGGCCGTCGCGTCCGTCACCGTCCTCGCGCTGATCGCCTGGCCGGTCATGAGCCACTTCGAGATCCCGCCGTTCACCGACAAGGGCGACCCGGTCAGCTTCGGGCAGCCCCAGCCCCCGCCCGCACCCGAGGGACAGGCGGGCGGCAACAACGGCGCGCAGCCAGCGGACTCCAAGGTGCTCATGCCCACCGGCCCGCAGGCCGAGTTCACCAACACCGACACCCTCGGCGACGGCACGCACATCGCCGAGACGACCCTGGAGGGCAGGAAGTCCGGGTTCACGGGCAAGGTGTGGGTGTGGGCGCCCAAGGAGTACGCGGACCCCAAGTACGCGAACGCCGGCTTCCCCGTGCTCATCGCCCTGCCCGGCGGCCCCGGCTACCCCAAGAACTACTGGATCGGCCGGAACCTCAAGCTCCAGCAGTCGATCGCCAAGTGGTACAGCGAGGGCAGGAGCAAGCCGTTCCTGCTGGCCATGCCGGTGCTCAACCCGGACGCCAAGCGCTACTACGACGGCAGTGACATCCCCGGCCAGCCGAAGATGGGCACCTGGCTCACCGAGGACGTGCCGGACCTGATGAAGGCCAACTTCCGCACTGTCAAGTCCCGTGACGGCTGGGCCTTCATGGGCTCCTCCTCCGGCGGCTTCGCCGGGCTCAAAGCGGTGCTCAAGCACCCGGACAGGTTCAAGGCCGTGATCGCCTCCGGCCCGGACATCGTCCCGGACTCCCCGATGTGGAAGGGCCACGACAAGGAGAAGGCCGAGAACAACCCCGAGGTGCTCGCCAAGCAGCTCATCGACCGCAAGGGCCCGGACGTCTACCTCGCCTTCCAGGTCGGCACCAAGGAGGAGTTCCCGACGATGCGCAACGTCAAGCGCTTCATCGACAGTTACGGGCACGGGCCGGTGCACACGACGCTGCGGGAGATCCCCGGCGGCAAGCACGACGCCGCGACGTACGTGCCGAGCATGGGCGAGGGCCCGATCGAGTGGATCAGCCGGCAGCTGGAGGGCCCGACCCCGGCCTCCTGAGCAGGCCGTCCGCACATCGGGGGCACCGGATCCGCGCACGGCGGAATACGGTCCGCCGCTCGGCCGTTGGGCAAGCTGAGTGCCCAGGCCGCGATACCGGAAGAGGTAGCGACGTATGACCAGCAGCACCGTCGAGCTCACCAAGGACAACTTCGACGAGGTCGTCTCCGGAGGCGAATTCGTCCTCATCGACTTCTGGGCGTCCTGGTGCGGCCCCTGCCGGCAGTTCGCTCCGGTCTACGAGAAGGCCGCGGAGCGCCACGACGACCTGGTCTTCGGCAAGGTCGACACCGAGGCCCAGCCCGAGCTCGCCGCCGCCTTCCAGATCAGCTCGATCCCCACCCTCATGATCGTCCGCGACAACATCGCGGTCTTCGCCCAGCCCGGCGCACTGCCCGAGGCCGCGCTGGAGGACGTCATCAGCCAGGCCCGCGCCCTGGACATGGACGAGGTGCGGTCCGCCGTCGCCGAGGAGCAGTCCCGGCAGCAGGCGGCCGCCGAGGCCTCCGGCAACGGCCAGGGCAGGACCACCGGTGAGTGACCTGCTGCTCGTCCGGCACGGCGAGACCGAGTGGAGCCGCGCCGGACGGCACACCGGGCTCACCGACGTCCCGCTGACCGCGCACGGCGAGACCCAGGCGGCCGCGCTGCGGCCGCTGTTCGCGGAGCGCAAGCTCGGCCCCGTCCTCGTCAGCCCCTTCCGGCGGGCGGTACGCACCGCCGAACTCGCCGGTCTGGACGGCGAGAAGGAACCGGACCTGCACGAGTGGGACTACGGCGGCTACGAGGGCGTGACCACCGAGGAGATCCAGCGCGAGCGCCCCGGCTGGAGCCTGTGGGACGACGGCGTCGTCCCCGGGCCCGCCGGCCACCCGGGGGAGACACCCGAGCAGGTCGGCGCCCGCGCCGACCGGGTGCTCGCCCGGCTCGCCCCCTGGCTGGACGACCCGGCCGCCGGAGAGGTCGTGCTCGTCGCGCACGGGCACTTCCTGCGGGTGCTCACGGCCCGCAGACTCGGGCTGCCGCCGGCGGCCGGGGCGCTGTTCCGGCTGGACACCGCGGCGGTCAGCCGGATCGGTACGGAGCACGGGCGCCCCGCGCTGCTCGCCTGGAACCTGCCCGCCGAGGGCTCCGCCGGCCCCGGCTGACCCACCGGGCGCACCAGCACGCGCGGCGGGTACGCCACCGGCGGCCGGTCACGCGCGATGATCGGGGGGACGGCCGGGCGCCTCCGGCCGTCGTACGGACCGATTCCCCACGCCGTCACGCACCCTGGAGGGCCCATGGCCACCACCCGCACCGCGCACACCGTCTGGGAGGGCGAGCTGCTCACCGGCAGCGGCACCGTCACCTTCGACTCCTCCGGCATCGGCTCGCAGCCGGTCTCCTGGCCCTCGCGCGCCGAGAAGGCCAACGGGAAGACCAGCCCCGAGGAGCTCATCGCCGCCGCCCACTCCAGCTGCTTCTCGATGGCGCTCTCGCACAAGCTGACCGGCGACGGCACCCCGCCGACCCGCCTGGAGACCAAGGCCGACGTCACCTTCCAGCCCGGCGAGGGCATCACCGGCATCCACCTGTGGGTGCGCGGCGAGGTCCCGGGCCTGGACGAGGAGGGCTTCGCGGCGGCCGCGGAGGACGCCAAGAAGAACTGCCCGGTCAGCCAGGCGCTCACCGGAACGACGATCACGCTGAGCGCCGAGATTGCCTGACGCGCGCCCCGTACGGGGAGAGGGCCGGCGGGAGGCTTCCCGCCGGCCTTCGCCGGGTGCGGCGGCGCCGCTCAGGACTTCACGCTGAGGACTTCAGCATCGCTCAGGACTTGAGCGTCGCGTAGACGATCAGGCTGCGCACCGGGTGCCCGTTCGCGTCGAGCTCGCAGGCACAGGTGACCAGGCGCAGTGCCCGCTCGGTGGTGTCGCCGTAGACCTTCTTCGCCGGGAAGGAGTTCTTGGCGACCTTCTCCGTGCCGGTGACCGTGAAGTGCAGCACCGTGCCGTCGCCGCGCTCGACGTCGACGACGTCGCCCTTGCCGAGCCGGTGCAGCTCGTGGAAGACGGCCTGCCCGTCGGGGCCGTCGTCGTGGCCGATGATCACCGCCGGGCCGCGCTCGCCGGGGACGGCACCGCCCGTGTACCAGCCGGCGGTCTTGCCCTTCTCCGGCGGCGGCACCTGCACCGTGGCGTCCTTGTTCAGCCCCAGGCGCAGCAGTTGGCTCCGCACGCCGATGGACGGAATGGACACCCCCGCCGGCTCCTCCGGCGAGGCCGGGGTCGCGCTGGCCGCCGGACGCTCGCCGCCCAGGGAGCAGCCGGCCAGCACGGCGCCGAGCACGGAGGCGAGCAGGGCGGGCAGGGCGAGCACGGAGAGTGAGGGGCGAGAGCGGGACATTCGGGGGGATTCCGTCCGGGGCGGGGAGCCGGCCGGGATGGCGGGCGCGCACCACGCTAGGGGCCGGGCCGGGGCCGCCGCTTCGGGTAAACGGCCAGTTCTGCGCCGCCCGCCTCCCCCTAAAGAATGATCCTGACCGCCCACGGTCCAGAATGCGCCGCCTACGGCATCATCCGCTGCAGCAGCCCCCAGGTGAACTCCGCGACATGGCCCGTACGCCGCCCGGCCGCGTCCGGGGCGTCGAAGGCCAGCTGCCAGCGGGTCGGCGCCGTGCCCTCCATGGGGCGGGCGGGCGCGAAGGCCCGGGCCACCTCGTCCACGGTGCACGACCACGGGCGCAGGTCCTCGACCGTACGCAGCGCGGGGCCGGGCGTGCCCGGGGCCCGTACCAGCCACTCGTTCCACACCGCGCCGCCGGGCGCGGCCAGTACCTCGAAACGCAGGTCCGGCCAGAGCGGCAGCCGCCACCGCAGCGCGTCGAAGGCGAGCTCGCCGACCCGGCGCACGCCGGTGGCCTCGGGCTCCCCGAGCACCGAGCGGTAGCGGGAGAGGGCGGAGCGGCTCCTGGGGGAGCGCAGCATGGCCTGCCAGCGCCGGTTGGCCTCGCGCAACTCCGCGCGCGAGGCGTCCAGTTCGCGCAGGGCGTCCTCGACCAGCCCGGGCTGGTGATCGGCCATCCGCCACAGCAGGACGAGCTGGAACTGGCGCGGGCCGAAGGCCGGGCCGGAGGCGGCCCCCGGGGCCTGATCAGTGGCAGCACTCATGAAGCCATCGTGACGCACAACCGGTGCCCTGGGAGGCCACTGTGGCGAAAGGGGCCGGGTTAGGGTCGAACGACCGATCACGATCACCGATCACCCGACACCGACCGTCACACGGAGGCCAGATGGCCGCGCAGGGCGACACCGCCCCGCCCCCGCTCCTGCGGCTGCGGGGCGTCAGCCGCAGCTACGGGGAGCGCAAGGCACTGCACCCGCTCGACCTCGACCTCCAACGGGGCTCCTGCACCGCCCTGTTCGGGCACAACGGCTCCGGGAAGTCCACGCTGCTGCGCATCGCGAGCGGCCGGGACGTCCCCACCGGCGGCAGCGCCCTCTTCGACGGCCGCCCCGTCGCCGAGGACGACCCGGAGGTACGGGCCAGGGTCGCGGTCGTCGGCGACACCGTGGCCACCTACCCCGACCTGACCGTGCGCGAGCACCTCGAACTCGTCGCCGTCGCCCACGCCGTGGACGACGCGCACGCGTGGATCGACCACGTGCTCGCCGACCGCAGACTCGCCGACCACGCGCACGCCCTGCCCGGCTCGCTCTCCTCCGGCCAGCTCCAATCACTGCTGCTCGCGGCCGCGCTCGTACGCCCGCGGGACCTGCTCGTCCTCGACGAACCCGAACAGCGCCTCGACCCCGGCGCCCGCCGGCGCCTCGCCGAACTGCTCGCCGCCGAAAAGGCGGACGGCGTCGCCGTGCTGCTCGCCACGCACCAGGCCGAGCTCGCCGAAGCCGTCGCCGACCGGATGATCGCGCTGGAGGACGGCCGGCTCGTCGCCGAAGGGACACCGGCGGACGTCCTGCGGGAACTGGGGATACGGGCATGAGCGCGCCGGAGCGGCGGGGGGAGCCGCGCGAGCGGGGTGCGGAGGCGTCCGGGGTGACGGAGGCCGGCCCGGCCCGGGGTCCGCTCGCGGCGGAGGCGCCGGGGGCCGGGCGGCAGGGCCCGGCAACCGCGCGCGGCGGGGCCGCGGCTTCCGGGGGTGCCTTCGCCGGGGCGGATGCGGTGCCCGGGGGAGCCTCCGGTGGTGTCGGCGCGGTTTCCGGGGGTGCCTTCGCCAGGGCCGATGCGGCACCGGGGGGTGCTTCCGGTGGTGTCGGCGCGGTTTCCGGGGGAGCCCTCGCCGGGGCCGATGCGGCACCCGAGGATGCCTCCGTCGGCGCCGACGCGCCGTCCGAGGGCGCCTCCGACGGCACCCTCGACGATGCCCCCGACGGCACCCCCGACGACGCCTCCTGGAACGAGGCCGACGACGACCGCACCGGCGAGACTCTGCGGTGGCTGCGTGACAAGCGCCGCGCGCACCGTCGGCAGAAGGGCCGCGAGGTCGCCGTCGTCGTCTACACCCTGCTCGTCGCCGCCCTCGGCTACGGCGGCGGCTACGCCTTCCACTTCCTGCGGAACGTCGAACTGGGCGCCGACTACAGCGGCTTCGCCGACGGCGCGCAGCGCGTACTGCCCGCCCTGTTCGCGCTGCTGACCTGCGGTCTCGCTCTGGCCGCCGCGCGGGACGCGCTGTGGCGCGGCCCGGTCGTCGTACCGGGGCCGTCCGTCGGGTGGCTGCTCGCGCAGCCGGTGCGCCGTGCGCGGGTGCTGCGGCCGTGGTTCTGGCTGTCGGCCGGGCTCGCCGTCGCCTCCGCGCTGCTGCCGGCCCTCGGCGGGGCGGTCGCCCTGCGCGTGGTGGGCCTGGCCCCGGCCCCGACGGCGCTGCTCGCCCTGCTGCCGGCGGCGGTGTGCCTGCCCCTGCAGGCCGTCTGCCTGGCCATGGCCGTCGAGCGGCGGCCCGCTCTCGCGCGGGCCGTGCGCCGCTGGACCCCGGCCGTCGTGGTCGCCCTGATGCTGCTCACCGCGCAGTTCGCGGCGGCCGCCTCCGGGCGGCGGCTCGCGCCGCTGGAGACCGTCGAGTTGTGGTCCGGGCCGTGGGGCTGGGCGGCCCAGCCCGTACTCGCCGCGACGGGCGCCGCCGCGCCCGCCTGGCCGCTCGCCCTCGCGCTGCTCGGCCTGCTGACCGCCGCCGGACTGGTGCTCGGGCACCGCGACGCGGCGCACGTGCCGAACGCGCAGCTGCGCCGCAGGGCCGCGACCGCGCAGACCGTCACCTCCGTGCTGTGGACGGTCGAACTGCGGGCCGCCAGGCTCGCGTTGCTGGACGCCGTCGGCGACGGCCGCATCCGCCGGGTGCGGCTTCCCGTGCCGCGCAGCCGCCGCCTGGTGGTCGTCTGGCGCGACGCGCAGGCGCTGCTGCGTGCGCCCGGCCGGCTCGCCAAGGCCCTGATGTGGACGGTGTGCGCCGCCGGCACGGCCGCCCTGGGGGTGCAACTCGACGGCGGGAAGCGGATGTTCGTCCTCGCGCTCGCCCTGTTCCTGGGCTACGTCGCCGTGGGCGCGCTCGCCGAGCCGGCGCGGCTGGAGACGGACGACGTACGGCGGGCGGCGTGGGCGCCGTACCGCTTCCGCACGCTGATGCTCCAGCACGCGATCGTCCCGGCCGGGGTGGGCGCGCTGCTGGGGCTGCTCGCGGGGGTGCCGTTCGCCGTCGCGGGCGCGCCGTGGGCGCTGCTGCTGATGCCGGTGTGCGCGGTGCCGTGCGCGGCGGCCGCCGTGTTCGCGGCCTGCCGGGGGCCGATGCGGACGCACCTGCTGTTCACGGGCGTCACGACGCCCGTCGGGGATCCGGGGGTACTCGTCTTCTTCGCCTGGTACGCGGCGGGGCCGCTGCTGACGGTCGGGGGTCTGCTGCTCGCGCTCGGCCCGGCCCTGACGCGGGGGCTGGACGCGGCGGCCGTGGGCAACGCGGCGGCTGTGACGGCCGTGTTGACGGCCGTACTGCTGTACGCGGCGGGGCGTGCGGCGGGTCGGCTGGTGCGGCGCTGAGCGGCTGTTCCGCGTGGCGGGGGACTCGTACTGGCGGGTACGGCGCGCCGCCGGCTCCGCGCGCCGCCGGCTCCGCAAGCGTCGTGGCCGCACGCGGCGGCCGCCCTCATCGTGACCGGCCGCCCGGCGGGCGGGACCGGGCTCCGGCGGCCCCGGCGAGGGGCGCCGCCGATCAGCCGGTCTCGCCCAGCATCCGCCGCAGCAGGTCCCGCAGGGTGCCGCGCTCCTCGGCGGACAGGCTCCCCAGCGGCTCGCGGGCGAAGTCCAGCGACTGCCGCAGCCGCGCGGCCGTCACCCTGCCCTCCGGGGTGACCGCCGCGAGCTTGACGCGGCGGTCGTCCGGATCCGGGTGGCGCTCGACCAGGCCGCGCGACTCCAGGCGGTCGATGATCCCCGTGATGTTCGACGGCTCGCACTTGAGCTGCTGCGCTATGCGCCGCATGGGCAGCGGCTCGCGCGCGAGCAGGGCGAGCACCTTCGCCTGCGCCCCGGTCAGGGAGTGCTTCCCGGCCGCCTCCTCGTACTCCTCGTGGTAGCGCGCCACGACGGTCGCGATGAGGTCGACCACCTCGCAGGTCAGGGCGTCGTTTCGAGTGGCCATGCCCCCAGGATAGCGCTTTGCTTGACAACATGAAATATCAAGGAGCATGGTTGTTTCAGTTGCTGAAGTTTCATTGCTGAACCCTTGAGGAGGCGCGTCCCCCATGACCGCAGCGTCCGCATCCCCCGTGCCCGCGACGGCCCGCGAGTGGCACCTCGTCAGCCGTCCCCACGGCTGGCCGGAGCCGGAGAACTTCGCGCTGCGCGAGGTCGCGGTCCCCGAGCCCGGCGAGGGCCAGATCCTCGTGCGCAACATCCACCTCTCGGTCGACCCGTACATGCGTGGCCGCATGAACGATGCCGCCTCGTATGTGCCCGCCTACCAGCTGGACCGCCCGATGGAGGGCGGCGCGGTCGGCGAGGTCGTCGCCTCCCGCTCCGAGGCCTTCGCCGTCGGCGACCATGTCCTGCACGGGCTGGGCTGGCGCGAGTACGCGCTGGTCGACGCCGGCGCCGCCGCCAAGGTCGACCCGGAGCTCGCCCCCCTGTCGACCTACCTCGGCGTCCTCGGCATGCCGGGCCTGACCGCCTACGCCGGTCTGCTGCGCGTGGCCTCCTTCCAGGAGGGCGACGCCGTCTTCGTCTCCGGCGCGGCGGGCGCGGTCGGCAGCCAGGTCGGCCAGATCGCCAAGCTGAAGGGTGCCTCGCGGGTCATCGGCAGCGCGGGCTCCGACGAGAAGGTGCGCCTGCTCGTCGAGGAGTACGGCTTCGACGCCGCCTTCAACTACAAGAAGGGCCCGGTCGCCGAGCAGCTGCGCGAGGCGGCCCCCGACGGCATCGACGTCTACTTCGACAACGTGGGCGGCGAGCACCTCGAAGCCGCCATCGACGCCCTCAAGCAGCACGGCCGGATCACCGTCTGCGGCATGATCTCGCAGTACAACGCGACCGAGCCGAGCCCCGGCCCGCGCAACCTCGTCTCCGTCATCGGCAAGCGGCTGCGCATCCAGGGCATGATCGTGCGCGACCACTACGACCTGCAGCCGCAGTTCGTCAAGGAGGTCTCGCAGTGGATCCGCTCCGGTGAGCTCATCTACCGCGAGACCGTCGAGCACGGCATCGACTCCATGCGCGACGCCTTCCTCGGCATGCTGCGCGGCGAGAACATCGGCAAGATGATCGTGACGCTGGACGCCTGACGTCCCCTGGGCGTCGGACGGGCCGCGCTCCCGCCGGAGCGCGGCCCGTCGCCGTGTCCGGGATGTCAGCCCACCTCCGCCAGGACGAGCCCGGGCTCCGTCGTCGAGCCCTCCGCGAGGAGGCCGCCGTCCGGCGCCCAGGCCGCGCTCAGCCCGCAGGCGTCGTACGGACCGGCCGGGCCCGCGTGGTTGGCGAGCAGCACGTGCAGGCCGTTGTCGCGGGCCAGGGCCGGGAAGATCCGCCGCCGCTCCTCCGCGCCGCCACCACGCCCGTAGAGCGAACTGGCCAGCAGCACCCGGCAGCCGTCGGCGGCTGCGCGCCGGGCGAGGTCCGGGAAGTGCGCGTCGTAGCAGATGGCCAGGCCGAAGGCGGTCCCGTCGAGCGTGAACCGGCCGTCCGCCGCGCCGGGGACGAAGCCGGCGGTGCGCTCGGGGTCCGTCACGTGCAGCTTGTCGTAGCGGGTCAGGAGCGCGCCGTCCGGCCCGTACACGAAGGCGCTGATCGACGGACCGCCCGGCAGCCGCCCGGCGCAACTTGTCACGGCGGCGACCCGCGCCGTGCGGCAGGCGTCGCGGACCGGGTCCAGTCGCGGGTCGTCCGGCGCGAGCGCGAGCGCGAGCCGGTCCGGGCCGGCGGCTATCGCGTCGAGCTCGTAGCCGGGCAGGGCCAGTTCGGGGAAGACGACGAGCGCGGCTCCGAGCCGGCCCGCCTCACTGATCAGCTCCGCGGCGCGGGCGGCGTTCGCCGTCACGTCGCGAGGCTCGGAGGTGAATTGAGCTGCTGCGATGATCATGTGCACATGATTGCCGACGGGCGGGGGAGGAGGTGACGGGGATACGGGGCCGTCCCGACGCCCGGACAGTGCCCCCTGGGGCAGGACGTTGTCACCGGGGCCCGTAGGGCGCAAGGGGAGTGTCAACTCCCTCTTCCCACCGTCGATTTCGCGCCACAATGCCGACATGCAACTCGCCGAACTCGTCACCTCCGCGCACATATCCGCCTCGCCTGCCGGCCTGTTCGACCCCCGGGCCGGTCAAGGCGCCCGTCAGCTGGCCGAGTTGGGGATAGCGCTCCTGCTGTCCTCCCTCATCGGCCTGGAGCGCGAGATCCAGCAGAAGAGCGCCGGGCTGCGCACGCACACCCTCGTCGGTGTGGGCAGCGCGCTCATCATGGAGATCTCGGTGCACGGCTTCGGCGCCGCCGTCGGCCTGCCGAGCGTGTCCTTCGACCCCTCCCGGGTCGCCGCGCAGATCGTCTCCGGCATCGGTTTCATCGGCGGTGGCCTGATCTTCGTCCGCCGGGACGCGGTACGCGGCCTGACCACGGCCGCGACCATCTGGCTCACCTGCGCCGTGGGCATGGCCTGCGGCGGCGGGCTGCCGCTGCTGGGCGCGGCCGTGGCCGCCGTGCACTTCCTGGTCGTACGCGGCTTCCCCGTCGTCACCCGGCACCTGGCGACCGTACCGGCCGTCGAGCGCGTCGAGCTGCGGCTGTCCTACCGTACGCACCGGGGTCTGCTGGGCCGGGTGCTGGAGCTGTGCACGAAGCGCGGCTTCCGCGTCACCGACGTCCACATCGACTCCGCACCGAACGGCGAGGGCCCCTCCGCCGACGTCGTCCTGAGCCTGGAGGGCAAGGGCTCCGCGCACCCGCTCGTGGAGGAACTCGCCCACTGGGACGGGATCGTGGGGGTGGGGCTGCGGTCGCAGCGGGACAGTACGGAGTGAGGTGGGACGGGGCGGAAGCCCGTTCCGCCCCGTGAGTGGGCCTGCTGCCTCAGTTGTTGGTGCCGGTCGCCCAGATCGGGCGGCCCTCCGGGTTGTAGATGACCACGTTGTGGTCGTCCTGGACGGCCAGCGTCGAGCCCTGGTTCTCGTGCGCCCCCGTCCTCGACTCCCAGATCACGCGACGGTTCTCGTCGAGGACCACGAGGTTGCCGTCGTACGCGAACACGGCCGCGCGCCCGTTCGGATAGACGCCTTCCGCCTGCCACGTCGGCTTGTCGTCCTGGTACAGGACGAAGTTCCCGTCGTCCTGCAGGCGGAGGACCGAGTCGCCCCTGCCGTTGGTCAGTGCCTGGTTGCGAACGATGCTGGTGCCCGTCGGGAATACGGCGTCCGCCATGCCCTTGCCCCCTGTCGCGGGCCCGGGGCCTCTCCCCGGACCGCCCACGACGGTAGCCGCACGCCTGTCGGCCACGTCAGGGCCGAAATCGCTGTCTCGATCCGGTGGGGGAGCCGGGGATTCCGGCCGGACTGTGCCGACGCTGCCCCAGTCAACGGGGCGAGGAACGCGCGGAGTTGCTCCATGCGTTCCCTGTGGGTGACGGTCCGTACAACCGCCCCGGCCAGGCGCGCCCGTTCCGGACTCGCCGTCCTGGCGCGTCTTCAGCCACGCCGCGCGACCGCGCGGCGCGCGGTGGATCGCAGGCGGTGCGCGGTGTCGATGGCGGTGGTCCGTGTCCGGTGGGCGGCTTCCCGCAGTGGGCTGAGTGAGCGTCGGCCCGGGCCTCGCTTGAGCAGGTCCTGGTAGAGGCCGAGGTGTTGTTCGGCGATACGGTCCGGGGCGTAGCGGGCCGAGTTGTGCCGGGCTGCTTCGCCCATGCGCCGACGCAGGGTGTCGTCGCGGATGAGGTCGCACAGCGCGGCGGCGAGGCCTTCGGTGTCGCCGGGGCGGACCAGGAGTCCGTCGACGCCGTGGGTGATGATCTCGCGCGGCCCGTGGGGGCAGTCGGCTGCGACCACAGGAAGGCCGCAGCGCATGGCCTCGGCGATGGTCATGCCGAAGGACTCCCGGTCGGAGGCGGAGACAGCGATGGACGCTTCCGCCAACTCTGCTTCCAGGGAGCCGACATGGTCGTTGAGGAAGACGTGGCCGTTCAGCCCGAGGTCGTCGATGAGGGTGGCCAGGGTGTTCCTCTCGTTGCCGGTGGTGTCGCCTCTGCCGAAGATCCGCAGTTGCCAGTCCGGGTGGGCGGCGACGACGTGGGCGAAGGCCTTGACGAGGAGGTCGTAGCGCTTTACGGGGATGAGCCGTCCCGCGGCCACGACGACCTTGCCGGCGTGACCGGTCGGCCTTGCGGTCATGGCGGGGACGCTGTTCGCGATCGCCTGCACCCGTACGTCGGGCAGGCCCAGTTGCCGGTAGGCGTCCGCGTCGGCTTCGGTCACGGTGGTGAGCGCGTCCAGCAGGGGGTAGCGGTGACGTATCTCATGGCGCATGCGCCATCCGTGGCCGGAGAGGGAGAGGTGTTCCTGGCCCACTCTGATGGCGGCGGGGTGAGCCTGCCGGGCGATGTGCACGTTCAGTCCCGGTCTGGTGCCGACGATCACGTCTGTGTCCGGACGGGACAGACAGCGGCCGATCCGTTCGTCCGTGAGGCGGCTGTACTGCCGGTGACGGCCGTCCGCGCGGGGAAAGACTCGGGCGGGCTGTGCGTGGCGGGGATCGTCGCCGTCGTAGTGCGCGGAACCGCGGCGCAGGTCCACCAGAGGCGTCAACCGCACCTGCGGTGGTGCCCCCATGGCCGGTGTCGTGCGGTAGCGGAGCACCGAGATGATCTCCACGTCGTGGTGGGCGGCCAGTGCGGCGGCGAGGTTGAACGTCGACCTGATCGTGCCGCCGACGGTGTAGGCGTTGTGGAGCAGGAAGGAAATACGCATCTGTCTGCATCTCCGGCGGACTGGCTGGACGGGCGGGCACCCCTGCCTGGTGTGGTGGAGACACAGCGTGCAGAACCGACCCAAAGATGATCTAAAGAACCCAAAGATCATCTTTGGGAAAAAGGGCACGCGGTATGCAAGGCTCGACAGCGTGAAAGGCATCCTGGTCGTCGAGGACGATCCGCAGCTCGGGCCCGCCCTGCAGCGCGGCCTGACAGCGGAGGGCTACCGCGTCGAACTCGTCCGTGACGGCACCACCGCACTGGAACGGGCCCTGACCGGTGATCACGCGGTCATCGTGCTGGACATCATGCTCCCCGGCCTGAACGGCTACCGCGTCTGCTCCGCTCTGCGCGCCGCGGGCCTCAGTACGCCCGTGCTGATGCTGACCGCGAAGGACGGCGAGTACGACGAGGCGGAGGGCCTGGACACCGGCGCCGACGACTACCTGGTCAAGCCGTTCTCCTCGGTGGTCCTGCTCGCGCGGCTGCGGGCCCTGCTGCGCCGGGGCAGCACCGCCGCGACCGGCCGGTCCGTGCTGCGCGCCGGCGACCTGTGGGCGGACCTGACCTCCCGCCGCGCGGGCCGGGGTGCCACCGAATTCGCCCTGACACCGAAAGAGTTCGCCATCCTCACTTGTCTGCTGCACGCACCGGACGGCCCGGTGTCGAAGGAGGCGATCCTCGACGAGGTCTGGGACCCGGCCTACAGCGGGGGCACCGCCATCGTGGAGGTGTACATCTCCGCGCTGCGCAAGAAGATCGACGCCCCCTTCGCCACCCACAGCATCGAGACCGTCCGCGGATACGGTTACCGCCTCACGCCCTGCGAACAGCCGTCATGACCGCACAGCAGCGTTCCTCACGCCGCGCACCGGCCCTGTTCCGTGTCCTGTCCGGACAGGCGCGCATCGCACTCGCGTCAGGGGCCGCCGCCCTGGTGCTGTTCGGCAGCGGGGCGTGGTGGCTGTTCGAGCATGTCCGCGCGGACGCGTATCGGACGACGGACAACCGGGCGTACGAGCTGTCCGTTCAACTCGCCGCCCAGGCGGCCGCCGGCAGAGAAGATCTCAAGGACCCCGTGCTCAGCTGGCCCCTCATCGAGGTCGACCGGACAGGCCGCATCATCGCCGCAGTCGGCGGCACCCAGGACCTCACCGGTCTGAAAGCGCTGCTCCCCCCGCCCCCCGCCCAGCCTCCACACGGGACGACCAGCAGCCCGCAACGGGGCACGGTCCACGTCGGCGCGGTCGACGAACACGACCGGGCCCGCTTCCACCGTCCCGACGGAACGCTGAAGCCGCCCCCCAGCCACGACACCACGGCCGAGCAGCAGGCTCTCCTCGCCCACCGGCAAGCTCACACTTTCGCGCACCGCACCATCACCGTCTGGGCCACCGCCGTGCACACCCCCGCGAAGGCATGTCGCCTGCCCACCGAAGCCGACGGATCGTGCCGCTCCACCCTCTATGTCCTCGTACCCCCCTCCTACGCCGAGCTGGCCACCGCCCCCTTGCGCACCCCGCTCATGACAGGTGTCCCTCTCGCCGCGCTGCTGGTCGCCGCCCTCGCCTGGACCACCGCACGCCGCTCCCTGCGCCCGGTCGAGGCCATCCGGCAGGAGGTCGCCGTGATCACCGACACCAGCCTCGACCGCCGGGTCCCCGTCCCCGACGCCCGCGACCCCGTCCGCCACCTGGCACTGACCACCAACACCACTCTGGACCGGCTGGAGACCGCCGTAGAACGCCAACGCCGCTTCGTCGCGGACGCCTCGCACGAACTGCGCTCCCCGGTCGCCGCCCTGCGCTACGAACTCGAAACCGCTCTCGCCCACCCCGACACCGTCGACCCCCGCCGGACCCTCCACGAGGCCCTCGCCGCCACCCGGCGCATCCACAGTCTCACCGAAGACCTGCTCCTGCTGGCCCGCCCCGACCAGCCCGGCGGCCACTCCCTGATCGACCTGGCCGGCCTCGCCGCGGAACTCGTCCACGAGTACCAGCACCGCGGGCACCCCGTCTCGCTGCGCAGCAGCCCCGACCAGGCCCCCGTCCGCGGCGACGGCGCACAGCTCCACCGACTGCTGCGCAACCTCCTCGACAACGCCGTACGGCACGCACGCACCGCCGTCGTCCTGGACGTCACCGACGACGGTCCGACACACACACTCAGCATCCACAACGACGGCACCCCTCTGACCCCGGACGAATGCGAGCGCGTCTTCGAGCGGTTCACCCGTCTCGACGAGGCCCGCGCCCGCGACACGGGCGGCAGCGGCCTCGGGCTCGCGATCGCCCGCGATATCGCCGAGCGCCACCACGGCACCCTCACCGCCCGCTCCGACCACCCCCGTCCCGGCACCACCTTCATCCTGACCCTCCCCGGCCCGCCGGACACGACCGCGTGAGCTTCAAGTCGTCACGCACGATGCGGTGCGCCACTATGCCCGGTGCGTCCACCGGCCGTGCCCGCTGGACGCGGCCGGCCGGGTGGGTGCCACCGATCCTTGCCCTCGGTCTCGGGGTTTGGGGGAACACGAACCCCTCCGCGTGGACCGACGAGATCGTCACGATCGACGTGGCACGCCGGTCCTGGCCGCAGTTGATGGACCTGCTGGGGCAGGTCGATGCGGTGCACGGCCTGCACTACGCGCTGATGTACCTGGTCGGGCAGTGGAACGGGGGGCTCAACGAATTCCTGACGCGGGCGCCCTCCGCGGTGGCGGTGGCCGTCGCGGCGGCCGGCCTCACCTGGCTGGGACGGCTGCTCGGCGGTCCGCGTCTCGGGCTGTGCGCCGGGCTGCTGCTCGCCGTTCTGCCGACCGCGTCGCGCTACGCGCAGGAAGCCCGCTCGTTCGCCTTCGTCATGGCGGTAGCAGTCCTGGCCACGTGCGCCCTGGTGAAAGCCCTGTACAGCCAGGCCCGGGGCCGGTGGCCGGCCGGCTATGCCGTGCTGCTCGCCCTGCTGGGCTGGTTCAACCTGCTGGGGCTGCTGCTGGTGGCCGCCCACGCGGTCACCGTGGCCCTCCGGCGCCCGAGCCGCCGCGTCGTCGTCCGCCTGCTGCTGGCCCAGGCCGCGGGCATCGCCGCCGTCGTCCCGCTGCTGATCCTCGCTTACGCCCAGAGCTCCGCCGTGGGCGACGCCGTACCGGTCACCGCCGGAACCCCGTTCAATTACTTCACCTGGCTCCTCACCCCCGGCCAGGACACCCTCCCCACCGCGCTGAAGCTCCTGCTCACCGGCACCGCCCTCGCCGCCCTGACCTTCCTGGTGGTGCGCCGGCACAAGGCCCCGCCTCTGGCCCTCGCGGTGGGCGTGCCCTGGATGATCGTCCCCCCGCTGCTCCTGGCGGCCGTCTCGCTCGATCACCCCCTCTTCGCCTACCGCTACCTGCTGTTCTGCCTGCCGGCCCTGGCCCTGCTGCTCGCGACGGCCGCCACCGTCGCCACCTGGCGCCTGCAACTGCTGTTCGTGCTCCTGGTGGCCATCCCCCTCGCCTCGTCCCACCTGGCCATACGCCAGGAGGACAGCCGTCCGTGGGACACCAGCGCCGTCATCAGAACCCTGAGCATCCACGACGCGCCCGGCGACGCCGTCATCTTCAGCGGCGCCCGGTGCGGCCTGATCGCCAGCGCTTTCAAAGAGGCCTTCATGAACCGCCCCGACCTGGGCAGGGGCCAGACGGCCGCCACACTCGGCGCCCTGGACAACCTGCCCGCCGACCCGGCCCTACTGCAACAGCGCCTGGCCCGCACGTCCCGCGTCTGGCGCGTCGACTGCAACTACCTCTCCGGCGGCGCCCGCCAGGCCGCCGCCCGCACCGCCGAAGCCCAGGAAGAAGCCCTCACCCGCGCCGGCTTCTCCCCCGCCTGCCACCACAGCGCCCGCGGCATCGACGTCACCCTCGAACAACGCCCCACCACATGAGCCAGGACATTGTGACCCGGCAATCCCCGTGGCAGCGCAAACTTCGCCGCTTCGGCTGTGCGGGGCGGCCGCAGCCGGACGTGCGGGAGCGCCTGGTGCCGCCGTACCCCGGGCCCGGCACCCGGCTGTGGGGGCGGCTCGGGGCGCCGTCGGCCCTGGCGCTGCCTCTGGCCCCTGTACACGGGCCATCCGGTCCCGATCGACGCGTGGCGCAACCGGATGCGGCTCGACACCTGGATATAGACCTGTGTGGTGAGGCGACCAGGCCCCGTCGTCCTCAGCGGCTGCACCCTCACTGCCCGCCAGGCGCGTCTTCAGCCGTGTCGCGCGATGTACGCCATCGCGCCGGACTCCGGGAGCTCCACCCACACCTTCGTCCCCTCGTGCGACGGCGACGCCGCCGTGATGCCCCATTCCCCCTTGCACTCCCGCACCAGGCAGGACAGGAAGAGCAGTTGCCGCCTGCGGCCCGCTTCGCACGTGCGCTCCGCGTCGGGGTTCGAGGGGTGCGCGCCGTGCGGGTCCCAGTTGACGATGCGGAGCGTTTCGCGTGACCACCGCAGGGACTGGTACAGGTCGTGTCCCGGCGCGAACGCGACGCCGCACGCGAGGAGTTCGGTGACCACGTGCAGTACCGGTTCCGCGAGGTAGCGGATGCTGTGGACGCGGAGCGCGGCCAGTACGTTCGCCCGTACGACGGGGGCGTATCGGGCTTCGCCCGGGACCGTGAAGCTGTACGCGAGGCCCTCGGGGGTGGGGGTGGCGGTGCGGTACGGGGTGGGGTGCGGGTGCCGGGGGCGGCCGGGGGTGATGAACGGGCAGGGCTCGTCGGGCATGCGAACTCCCGGTTCGGGGTGGGGTGTTGGGTGCGCACGCTGCTGCGCGTGCGGGTTGTGTACGTGTGACGGCGTGCCGGTGGCCTGTCGCCCTGGCGGGCATGCCGGGGGATGCGCTTCCGGTTCGCGCCGTGCGTGCGCTGTGCGCTACTGAAGGTAGCGGATCGTGGGGCCAATTGGCCCCCTCGCTGAAAAATTAGCCCCTTCGGTGGATGGCTCTCTCCGTGAGGCGGCAGACTGCTGCCCATCCGCGAGCTGAAGGGGAGCCATGGCACAGAGGACGTCGCCCACCGAGCGTCAGAGGAGGCTCGGTTCGGAACTGCACAAGATGCGCCTGGCTGCCGAGGTGAGTGCTGAGGCCATCGCCTCACTGCTTGGTGTCGACCGCAGCAAGATCTCGAACATCGAGAGGGGGCTGAGGCCCATCAGCCCGGAGCGGCTGCGGAGTTGGGCTTGTCACTGTGCATGCGCTGACGAGGCATACGTGGATGCGCTCGCCGTCATGGCCCAGTCCGGCCGGGGCTGGTGGGAGCGCTACAGAGGGAGTCTCCCGGGTGGGCTCTTGGACATCGCGGAGATGGAGGCCTATGCGGTGCGACTGCGTGCGGCGCATATTGTGCATATCCCGGGCCTGCTCCAGACCGTTGACCACGCTCGCGCGATCTTCGGCGCGGCTGTTCCCCCTCTGCCTGAGCGGGAGTTCGAGCTTCGGATGGTGCACAGGATGGAACGTCAGCAAGTCCTCACGAGAGACCATGCCCCTGAATACTTCGGCATCGTGCATGAAGCTGCGCTCCGTATGCAGTTCGGTGGTCGGAGCGTTGCTCGTGCTCAGCTTGAGCACCTTCTGCACATGTCGGAGCTGAGTCATGTAAGTCTGCGCGTGGTGCCGGTCTCGGGTGGGGCCTTCCCGGGGGCCGGGCAGACGGTGGTGTATGCCGAGGGCCCGGTGCCACAGCTCGACACCGTGCAGATGGACAGTACGCATGGTCCCGAATTCCTCCATGGCGAGGCGCAGTTGTCCAAGTACCGTATGCAACTGGAATGGATGGAACGGATGTCGTTGGATCCGGGAGACTCGCGCAACTTTGTCCAGGACATCCTTCGACAGCTCTGAGGAGCGCGTGATGCCGCATATCCATTGGGAAGACCCGTACTGCGCGGAGGCCAGCGCCTGCTTCCGTATAGGAACCGACTCGCTGGGCAATGCCTACATCGCCGTCAGCGGTGCTGAGGATGCTTACCTCACCGACACCCGCGAAGCCCTTCGGGCTCTCATCCGGGCCATCAAGGCCGGCCAGGCCGACCACCTGCTCTGACGGCGCACCGCGCCACCGTCAGTCCGAGCAGGCCCCCGCCGGGGGCACCCCGAACCGCAACCCGGAACCGCACCCCCCGGAACCGGGAAGGTCACCCCGTCGTGATCCGCCGATACGCCAGTTCCGCCAGCGCGTTCTGGCCCTCCTTGTTCGGGTGGAACCAGTCCCACTTGCTCAACTGCTCACCCGTGAACTCATAGCCGTGCACCGCGTCGTCGAAGCGGCACAACGCGTCCTTGCCGCACACGTCCCGCAGCGCGTCGTTGTACGCCGCCACCCGCTGGGAGACCTGCTCGCGCCGCTGCCGTGCCGCCGTGTCCACGGCGTCCGCGTCGCGGAGCATGGACTGGCAAATGCCCAGTTTCCACACGGTCTTGGCGTACGGGCTTTCGCGCCCCTGCGACCACAGGCGTTTGAGGTCGGGGACGGAGGCCACGTACAGCTGGGCCTTCGGCAGGGCACCGCGCAGCTCCCGTACGGAGGCCGCGAAGCCGGCGCGGAAGTCCTCGGCGGAGGTCATCGCGTCCACGCTGGGGCGGCACGCGTCGTTGGCGCCGATGAGGACGGTCACCAGTTCCGGCTTCCGGGCGGCGGCGGAGCGTACCTGGTCCGGCAGGTCGGCGATGCGGGCGCCGGTGCGCGCGTAGTTCCAGCTGTTGTCGAGGGGGTCGGAGAGGAGCCGGCCGGCGAGGCTCTGCGGCTGGCTGCCGGTGGCCCAGGACACCTCGGGGCAGTCGCTCAGCGCGGAACAGGCGTCGAAACCACGGGAGATGGAGTCGCCTAGGGAGGCGATCGAGGCGGGTCTGGGGTTCCAGCGGGGCCCGGCGCTCGCGCTGGGGCCCGCTCCCGCGCGGCCGTCGTGGGTGGTGTCGCGCAGGCTGTCACAGCCCGCGACGGCGGCGACGGCGGCCAGTGCCGCCGTGGTGGCCACGGCGGCCCGCAGCCGGGCGCGCGGCCTGTGGTCCGTACTGCCGTTCACGGCGCGCATCGTGCGTTCCCTCCCGCCCGGTGGCAATCGTCGGTACCCGTTCGACGGTACGTCACCGCGACAGTGAGGGGCGCGGTAGCGTCGTGCGGCGGGAACCCGCGCGAAAAAAAGCGAAAGACAACACGTCACTTCCTGTCCCTTTTCAGGAGAATTGCTCCCGATGGTGTTTACTGTTGGTTACCTCGTGAGCTGGTGCGGGAGTAGCCATTGGGGCAGAATGTCTGCTGCTGTCCCAGGCGGGACCGGTACGGATGCGAGGCCGCTGGGGAAGGCGAACCTCGAACCGCACGGGAGGTCCCGGTGACGACACGTGGAGTTCTCTACGTGCACTCCGCGCCGCGCGCGCTGTGCCCGCACGTCGAATGGGCCGTCGCGGGCGTACTCGGTGTGCGCGTCACACTCGACTGGATCCGCCAGCCCGCCGCCCAGGGCACCTGGCGCTGCGAATTCTCCTGGCAGGGCCAGGTCGGCACCGCCTCCAAACTCGCCTCGGCCCTGCGCGGCTGGCACCTGCTGCGCTTCGAGGTGACCGCGGAGCCCTGCGCCACCGCCGAGGGCGAGCGCTACAGCTCCACCCCCGACCTCGGCATCTTCCACGCCGTCACCGGCATCCACGGCGACATCCTCGTCCCCGAGGACCGGCTGCGCGCCGCGCTCGCCCGCGCCGCCCGCGGCGAGAGCGAGCTGGAGGCGGAGATCGCCAAACTGCTCGGCAAGCCCTGGGACGACGAACTGGAGCCCTTCCGCTATGCCGGTGAGGGTGCGCCGGTGCGCTGGCTGCACCAAGTCGTCTGACTGTCCTGGGAGATGTGAAGCGGCCCGCCCCCCGAAGTCTTTCGGGGGGCGGGCCGCTTCGTACGCGCGGAAGCGATCAGGCCGCGTGATCAGACGCTGCGGAACGCGAGGACCACGTTGTGGCCGCCGAAACCGAAGGAGTTGTTGACCGCCGCGATCGGGCCCTCCGGCAGCGGGCGGGGCTCGTCGCGCACGATGTCCGCGTCGATGTCCTCGTCCGGATCGTCGACATTGATCGTCGGCGGGGCCGTGCGGTGGTACAGGGCGAGCACGGTCGCGACCGTCTCGATACCGCCGGCACCGCCCAGCAGATGACCCGTCATCGACTTCGTCGCGGAGATCGCGACGTGGTCCAGGTCGTCGCCGAGGACCTTGCGCAGTGCCTTGATCTCGGCCGCATCGCCCTGCGGGGTGGAGGTGGCGTGCGCGTTGACGTGCACGATCTCCGAGGGCTTGAGGTCGGTGCCGTCCAGCAGGTGCTGCAGGGCGGCGGCGATGCCGCGGCCGGTCGGCTCGGGCTGCGCGATGTGGTGGCTGTCCGCGGACAGGCCCTGGCCCAGCACCTCGCAGTACACGCGCGCGCCGCGCCGGGCGGCGTGCTCGGCCGACTCCAGCACCACGACGCCCGCGCCCTCGCCCAGCACGAAGCCGTCCCGGGCCTTGTCGTAGGGGCGGGAGGCCTTCTCCGGCTCGTCGTTGTTCTTCGACATCGCCATCATGTTGGCGAAGGCCACGATGGGCAGCGGGTGGATCGCCGCCTCCGTACCGCCCGCGACGACGACGTCGGCGCGGCCCGTACGGATCATCTCGACCGCGTAGCCGATGGCCTCCGCGCCCGACGCGCACGCGCTGACCGGGGTGTGCACGCCCGCCTGGGCGCCCACCTCCAGGCCGACGTTGGCGGACGGGCTGTTGGGCATCAGCATCGGCACGGTGTGCGGGGACACCCGGCGGACGCCCTTGTCCTTGAGCACGTCGTACTGGTCGAGCAGGGTGGTCACGCCGCCGATGCCGGAGGCGATGACCGTGCCGAGGCGCTCCGGCGAGATCGCCGGGTCCTCGCCCGCCCGGGCGGTGTAGCCGGCGTCGGCCCACGCCTCACGGGCCGCGATCAGCGCGAGCTGCGCCGAGCGGTCCAGCTTGCGGGTCAGGGGGCGCGGCAGGACGTCCTCCGGGTCCACGGCCGCCGGGGCGGCGATACGGACCGGGAGGTCGGCGAACCGCTCGCCCTCCAGGGCCTTCACGCCGGAGCGTCCGGCGAGCAGGCCTTCCCAGGTCGATGCGCTGTCGCCACCCAGCGGTGTGGTTGCGCCGATACCGGTGACGACCACGGTGCGATTGGTCGGGTTCACAGGAATTTTCGTCTCCACTGTTGAGGTACGGGCACCGCCACCGCCGGGGTGGCGACGAACGCTCAGGTCAGGCCTGGTGCTTGAGGATGTAGTCGGTGGCGTCGCCGACCGTCTTGAGGCCCTTGACCTCGTCGTCCGGGATCTTCACGTCGAAGCGCTCCTCGGCGGCGACGACGACCTCGACCATGGACAGCGAGTCGACGTCCAGGTCGTCGGTGAAGGACTTGTCCTCCTTGACGTCCTCGGTCGGGATACCGGCGATCTCGTTCACGATCTCGGCGAGACCCGCGAGGATCTCTTCCTTGGTGGCGGCCATGGCGGCGCTCCTTCTGTGCGGTGGAACTTCTGTGTTGATGGGTACTGCTGGGGGTGAGACCTGTGGATCTCGCCTAGGGGAGGGTAACGACCGTCGCCGCGTACGCCAGACCCGCCCCGTAACCGATGACGAGCGCGGTGTCGCCGCTCTTGGCCGCCCCGGTCGCCAGGAGCCGTTCCATGGCGAGGGGGATCGAGGCGGCGGAGGTGTTGCCCGTGGTCTCCACGTCGCGGGCGACCACGACGTTCTCGGGCAGCTTCAGGGTCTTGACCATCGAGTCGATGATCCGCATGTTCGCCTGGTGCGGGATGAAGACGTCCAGGTCCTCGGGGCTGACCCCGGCGTCGTCCAGCGCCTGCTGGGCGACCTTCGCCATCTCGAAGACGGCCCAGCGGAAGACCGCCTGGCCCTCCTGCGTGATGGCCGGGTAGCGGATCTCCTCGGCGGCCGGACGGTCCCCGGCGGCACCGCCCGGGGCGGGCGTGGTCCGGTAGACGTCCCACGGCAGGGTCTGCTTGATGGCGTGCGCCTTGTCGCCCTCCGAACCCCACACCGTGGGGCCGATGGCCGGCACGTCGGAGGGGCCGACGATCACGGCGCCGGCGCCGTCGCCGAACAGGAAGGCCGTCGCGCGGTCCTCCAGATCGGTCAGGTCCGAGAGCCGCTCGACCCCGATGACCAGGACGTGCTCCGCCGAACCCTCGACGATCAGGCCCTTGGCCAGGGTCAGCGCGTAGCCGAAGCCCGCGCAGCCCGCCGAGATGTCGAAGGCGGCCGGCTTGCCCGCCCCGACCAGGTGCGCGATCTCGGTCGCGACGGCCGGGGTCTGCTGGAAGTGCGACACCGTCGAGACGATCACGGCATCGATCTGCGCGGGGTCGATGCCCGCGTCGGCGATCGCCTTGCCGGACGCCTCCACCGACATGGCCGCCACCGTCTCCTCCGGGCCGGCCCAGTGCCGGGTGGCGATGCCGGAGCGGGAGCGGATCCACTCGTCGGACGAGTCGATGTACTTGAGGATCTCCTCGTTGGGGACCACCCGGGTGGGGCGGTAGCCGCCCACACCGAGGATGCGCGCGTAGGGGGCGCCCTTGGCGGGCCGGATCTTCGCGGTCATGCTCTCGGGCTCCTTATTCGGCCGGGTTCGCGGCGGCGTCGGCGGAGTGCTCGGCGATCAGCTCGCGAGCCGCGTCGAGGTCGGCCGGGGTCTTCAGGGCGAGCGTCTTTACGCCCGGCATGGCCCGCTTGGCGAGGCCCGTCAGGGTGCCGCCGGGAGCCAGCTCGATCAGCGCCGTGGCACCGAGCCGCTGGAAGGTCTCCATGCACAGGTCCCAGCGCACCGGGTTGGCCACCTGGCCCACCAGGCGGGCCACGACGTCCTTGCCGCTGTCGACGACGGCGCCGTCCTTGTTGGAGACGCAGCGCGTGTGCGGGTCGGCGGGCACCAGACCGTCGACGGCGGCCTCCAGGGCCGCGACGGCCGGAGCCATGTGGTGCGTGTGGAAGGCTCCCGCGACCTTCAGCGGGACGACCTTGCGGGTGCCCTCCGGCTTGTCCTCGGCGAGCGCGGCCAGTTGCGCGGCCGTACCGGCGGCCACGATCTGGCCGGCGCCGTTGACGTTCGCCGGGGTCAGGCCCAGCTTCTCCAGGTGCGGCACGACGACCTCGGCGTCGCCGCCCAGCAGGGCCGCCATGCCGGTCTCGGTGACGGCGGCGGCCTCGGCCATGGCCAGCCCGCGCCGGCGCACCAGGCGCAGCGCGTCGGTGTCGGAGATCACGCCCGAGAGGGCCGCGGCGGCCAGCTCGCCGACGCTGTGGCCGCCGATGGCGCCGACGCGGGCGGAGAGCACCTCCGGCGCGAGGAGCTGCCGCGCGGAGAGCAGCGCGGAGGCCACCAGCAGCGGCTGGGCGACGGCCGTGTCACGGATCTCGTCCGCGTCCGCGTTCGTGCCGTAGTGGACCAGGTCCAGGTCGATGGCGGCCGACCACTCACGGAGCCGGTCGGCGGCACCGGGGAGGTCGAGCCAGGGGGTCAGGAAGCCGGGCGTCTGAGCGCCCTGGCCGGGAGCGACGAGTACGAGCACCCTCACACTCTCTCTCGTGGACAGCAGGCCCCACCCGTGGGGACAGGGACCAAGAACCATCAGGGGAATTGTTGACGTTCGACAAAAACTACGGCTGCGGCTCGGCCTCCGCCAGACGGCCCAGGATCAGCGCGATCCGCAGCGTGAACGCCGAGCGCACATCCGACGGGGACCATCCGGTGACGTCCGTCACACGTCGGAGCCGGTATCTGACGGTGTTCGGGTGGACGAAGAGCATCCGTGCCGCGCCTTCCAGGCTACTCGCCTGCTCCAGATAGACACTCAGGGTCTCCAGCAGCGCCGAGCCCGCCTCTTCCAGCGGTCTGTAGATCTCCTCCACCAGCTGCTCGCGCGCCGAGGCGTCACCGGCCATCGCCCGCTCCGGCAGCAGATCGTCGGCGAGGACCGGGCGCGGGGCGTCCGGCCAGGCCGCGCACGCCTTCAGGCCCGCCGCCGCGGCCTGCGCCGAACGCGTCGCCGACAGCAGGTCCGCCACCACCGGACCGGCCACCACCGGGCCCGGAGCGAACGGCCCGATCAGCGCCTTCGCCGTCTGCAGCGGCTGGTCCGAGCCGCCCGCGATGACCACCAGCCGGTCGCCCAGCACCCCCGTGAGCACCTGGAGCTTGGCGTGGCGTGCGGCCCGCCGGATCGCCTCCACCGTCAGCTCGCTGTCGCCGTTGGGGGCCGTGCCCAGCACCACCGACACATGCGCGGGCGCGCTCCAGCCGAGCGCCGCCGCCCGCGACAGGGCCCCCTCGTCCGCCTCGCCCGAGAGCACCGCGTTGACCACCAGCGACTCCAGACGGGCGTCCCACGCGCCACGGGCCTCGGCCGCCTGCGCGTAGACCTGCGCCGTCGCGAAGGCGATCTCCCGCGCGTACACCAGCAGCGCCTCGCGCAGCACCGCCTCGTCGCCCGGCGCCGCCACCTCGTCGATCGCCGACTCCATGACCTCGATGGTCGTGCGGACCATCTCCACCGTCTGCCGCAGCGTGATCGCCCGCGTCAGCTCCCGGGGGGCCGTGCCGAAGACGTCCGTACTGATCGCCTGCGGGGTCTCCGGGTGCCGGAACCACTCGGTGAACGCCGCGATACCGGCCTGGGCGACCAGACCGATCCAGGACCGGTTCTCCGGGGGCATCGCCCGGTACCACGGCAGCTGGGCGTCCATGCGGGCGATCGCGGCGGCGGCCAGCGTGCCGGAGGACTTCTCCAGGCGGCGCAGGGTGGCGGCGTGCGGGTGAGGGGTGTTGGCTGCTGGTTCAGGCACGGGGACAAGCCTGCCTTATCCGGGTGCCCCGCGGGGCCGCCGGGCTACCGTGGCCCGATGACGCACGGACGAGTGGCCCTGCAGCGGGCCGCGCAGCGCTTCACCGGCGGGGACCCCGACGCCGGGATCGACACCCGGCACGCCTTCTCCTTCTCCGGCTTCTACGACCCCGACAACGTGCGCTTCGGGCCGCTCGCGGCCTGCAACGAGGAGCGCCTCGCACCCGGCGCGGGCTTCGCCGAGCACCCGCACCGCGACGTGGAGATCGTCACCTGGGTCGTCGAGGGCGAGCTCACCCACGAGGACTCCGCCGGGCACCGCACGGTGATCCGCCCCGGGGACCTGCAACGGCTCAGCGCCGGCGCGGGCGTACGGCACAGCGAACGCAACGAGGGGGCCGGACCGCTGCGGTTCGTCCAGATGTGGCTCACCCCGCGCGACTTCGGCGGCACGCCGTCGTACGAGGTCGTGCGCGCCCTGCCCGAGCGCCCCTACCGGCTCTCCGGCGCGGACGCGGTCCTGCACGTGCGCAGGCCGCACGGCGGCGACCGGCCGGAGCTGCCGGACGCGCCGTTCCTGTACGTCCACGTGGTGCGCGGCCGCGTCCGCCTCGCCGGCGAAGAACTCGGCGAGGGGGACGCGGCCCGCATCCAGGACGCGGCGGGACTGACCGCCGAAGCGGCTGCCGGCGGCGCCGAGTTGCTGGTGTGGGAGATGTTCGCGGAACCGCGCTTCGGGTAGAGCGCGGGCGCCGCGCCCGGCGGGGCCGACCGCCGAGGCGTTGTCCGGCGGCGCCGAGCCGCTGGTCCGGGAGATGCCCGCGGAACCGCGGTTCGGGCAGGGCGGGTTCGCCGGCCGTGCGGCCGCCCGCAGGGCCTACGCCGCGCGCGGTCCCGCCAGTTCGCCGAGGATCGCGTCCGTCAGCGGTGGCCAGGCCTCGACCGCCCACGGGCCGAAGGCGCGGTCGGCCAGGGCCACGCAGGCCGCGCCCGCGTCCGGGTCGACCCACAGGAACGTACCCGACTGCCCGAAGTGCCCGAACGTGCGGGGCGAGGACGAACCGCCCGTCCAGTGCGGGGACTTGGCGTCGCGCAGCTCGAAGCCCAGGCCCCAGTCGTTGGGCCGCTGGTGGCCGTAGCCGGGCAGGACGCCCGACAGGCCGGGGAAGGCCACCGACGTCGCCTCGTCCAGCGTCGCGCGCGCCAGCAGCCGCGGCGCCTGGAGCTCGGCCGCGAAGCGGGCCAGGTCCGCGACGGTGGAGACGCCGTCCTTGGCGGGGGAGCCGGGAAGAGCGGTGTCCGTCATGCCCAGCGGCTCCAGCACCGCCTGCCGCAGATACTCGGCGAAGGGGATGTCCGTGGCCTTCGCCAGATGGTCGCCCAGGGCCTCGAAACCCGCGTTGGAGTACAGCCGCCGCGTGCCCGGCTCCGCCATCACCCGCGGCTCGTCGAAGGCCAGCCCCGAGGTGTGCGCGAGCAGGTGGCGGACCGTCGAACCCGCCGGGCCCGCGGGCTCGTCCAGCTCGACCGCGCCCTCCTCGACGGCGATCAGCGCCGCGTAGGCGGCGAGCGGTTTGGTCACCGAGGCCAGCGGGAAGCGGTGCGTGAGCGGCCCGTACGACCCCGCGACGGTGCCGTCGGCCCGGACGACGGCCGCGGCGGCGGTGCTCACCGGCCAGTTCTCGATCAAGCGCAGGCTCTCCATGGCCCCGAGCCTATCCCGGCCAAGATTCCCTCAAGTCCGCGCTTGCTTGGAGTGCACTCCAGCTCTCTAGCGTTGACGACATCACAGCACTCCACGACTGTGAACGGCCCGTGAAGGGCCGCGAGGGGGAATTCACATGACCGTTCTCGACACCGCGGCGGCACTCGCGCAGGCACCGGCCTGCGCCGCGCACGAGGAGCGGCGCCGGCCCCGCCCGGCGGGCCGCGACCGCTACACGATCAGTGAAGTGGCCGCCGTCACCGGGCTGTCCGCGCACACCCTGCGCTGGTACGAGCGGATCGGGCTGATGCCCCACGTGGACCGCTCGCACACCGGCCAGCGCCGCTACACCGACCGCGACCTGGACTGGCTGGACCTCGTGGGCCGGCTGCGGCTGACCGGGATGCCGGTCGCCGACATGGTCCGCTACGCCCAGCTCGTCCGCGAGGGCGAGCACACCCTCGCCGAGCGGGAGGAGCTGCTGAGCGCGCACCGCGACGACGTACGCCGCCGCCTGGCCGAGCTGCAGAGCACCCTCGACGTCCTCGACTACAAGATCGACAACTATGCCGCCGCCCGCCGCGCGGCCTCCGAAAGGGCCTGACCACAGCATGAGCACCGACAGCAGCAACACGATCGCCACGGCCCGCCTCGGCACCGGCGGCCCCGAAGTGGGCGTGCAGGGCCTGGGCTGCATGGGCATGAGCCACGCCTACGGGACGGCCGACGCCGCCGGGTCCCGCGCCACCCTGGAGCGCGCCCTGGAGCTGGGCGTCACCCTCTTCGACACCGCCGACGTCTACGGCCACGGGCGCAACGAGGAGTTCCTCTCCCCCTTCGTCCGCGCCCACCGCGAGGAGATCACCCTCGCCACCAAGTTCGCCATCGTCCGCCGCGAGGACGACCCCTCGTTCCAGGAGATCCGCGGCGACCGGGCCTACATACGGCAGTCCGTCGAGGGCAGCCTGCGCCGCCTCGGCGTCGGGCACATCGACCTGTACTACATGCACCGCCGCGACCTGCGCGTGCCGATCGAGGAGACCGTCGCCGCGATGGCCGAGCTGGTCGCCGAGGGCAAGGTGCGCCACCTCGGCCTGAGCGAGGTCTCCCCGAACGAGCTGCGGGCCGCGCACGCCGTGCACCCGATCGCGGCCGTGCAGTCGGAGTGGTCGCTGTTCAGCCGCGACGTCGAGGACGGCGTCGTGCCCGCGGCCAAGGAGCTGGGGGTGGCCTTCGTGCCGTACTCCCCGCTCGGCCGCGGCTTCCTCACCGGCTCGTTCGCCGACGCGGACAAGGACCTCGGCGCGGACGACTGGCGGCGTACGCAGCCGCGCTTCACCGGCGACAACGCGGCCGCCAACGCCGCCCTGCTGGAGCCGCTCCGGCGCTTCGCCGAGCGGCGCGGCGTCACGCCCGCGCAGCTCGCGCTGGCGTGGGTGCAGCAGCGGGCGCGGGTGCACGGCATGACGGTCGTCCCGATCCCCGGCACCACCAAGCGCCACCGGATCGAGGAGAACCTGGCCGCCACCCGCCTGGTCCTGACCGACGCCGAGCTCGCGGAGCTGGAGCCGATCGCCGGCAAGGTCGCGGGCACCCGCTACCCGGACATGTCCTTCACGGCCGTCGGCCGGGACTGAGCCCGCTCCAACCACCGTACGCGGCAGGGGGGTTCAGCTCTCGCCCGGGGTCACCAGCCCCGACTCGTACGCGAAGATCACCGCCTGGGCGCGGTCGCGCAGGCCCAGCTTGGCCAGGATGCGGCCGATGTGGGTCTTGACGGTCTGCTCGGCCAGCACCAGGGCGGCGGCGATCTCCTGGTTCGACAGGCCGCGCGCGATGAGTTCGAGGACTTCCGTCTCCCGGGGCGTCAGCGCCTTGAGGCGCAGGCCCGGCGTCCGGTTCGGGGCGGGGCGCTGCCGGGCGAAGTCCGCGATGAGCCGGCGGGTCACCGAGGGCGCCAGCAGCGCCTCCCCGGCGGCCACCACCCGGACCGCCGAGATCAGGTCGGCGGGCGGCGCGTCCTTCAGCAGGAAGCCCGAGGCGCCCGCCCGCAGTGCCTCGTAGACGTAGTCGTCGACGTCGAAGGTGGTGAGCATCAGCACCTTCGGACGGTGGGTCACCCCCGCCGGCGGGTCGAGCAGGCGGCGGGCGGCCTCCAGGCCGTCCATCTCCGGCATCCGCACGTCCATCAGCACCACGTCGGGGTGCGCGCGGCGGCTCAGCTCGACGCCCCGCACCCCGTCGGGGGCGTCCCCGACGACGTCGATGTCGGGCTGGGCGGCGAGCAGGGCGGCGAAGCCCGCCCGCACCATGGCCTGGTCGTCGACGATGATCACCTTGATGGTCATGGGCGGGGGGAGTCCTCTTCGTTCACGTTCTCGGCCGCGTTTGTGTCGGCGTTCTTGTCCGCCTTCTTGTCGACGTGCTCGTCCGCTTGCTCGCTGCGGCCGGCCGGCGCGGTCAGCGGCAGCCGGGCCGCCACCCGGTAGCCGCCGTCCGGCAGCGGGCCGGTGTCCAGCGTGCCGCCGAGCAGCCGCACCCGCTCGCGCATGCCCACCAGTCCGTGCCCGGTGCCGGAGCTCTCCAGCGGTGAATGCGGGTGCGGCGCGGGGGAGTTGACGACCACGACGGTCAGGGCCGGGCCGTCGGCGGTCACCGACACCCGGGTCGCGGCGCCCGGCGCGTGCCGTACGACATTCGCGAGCGCCTCCTGCACGATGCGGTACGCGGACAGGTCCACCGCCTGCGGCAGCGTCTCCGGCTCCGGCAGGGGGGCGAGCCCGACGGGCACCCCGGCCCGTACGGTCGCCTCGACCAGCTGCGGCAGCCGGGCCACGCCGGGCTGCGGGGCCTTCTCCGCGCCGCGCGGCCCGCCGCCCTCCTCGCTGCGCAGTACGCCCAGCAGCCGGCGCATCTCCGTCAGCGACTCGCGGGCCGTCGCGGCGATCGAGGTGAACTCCTCCCGCGCCGCCTCCGACAGTTCACCGATGCGGTACGGGGCGCTGTCCGCCTGCACCGTGATCACCGACATGTGGTGGGCGACCACGTCGTGCAGCTCGCGGGCGATCCGGGCGCGCTCCTCCAGCAGGGTGCGGCGGGCCCGCTCGGCCTCGCTGATGGTCTCCTGCTCGGCCAGCGCCCGCCGCGCGTCGCCGCGCTCGCGCAGCGCGGCCCCCAGCACCATGAGCGCGGCGCCCACGGCGGGCACCGTCACCCAGGCCCCCGAGCCGCGCTCGACGGCGGACCGCAGCACGACGCCCGCCACGGTCGTGAGCAGCCATACGGCCATGAGCGTGCGCCACCGCTCGCGCAGCCCGACCGCGAACAGCAGCACCAGCAGCCCGATGATCTCCATCGGCGGCCAGGGCCAGGGCAGGTCGGGCGCGGGCGGAGCGGCCAGCTGGACGAGCGCGCCCGCCACATCGGCGGCCAGCACGATCATCCAGGCCGCGAGCGGCCGCTGCACCGCCATGAGGAACGGGCCGGTCTGCACCAGCGCGAGCCCGAACGCCAGGCCCAGATGCAGCCCGTACGGATGGCTGAGCACGACGGTCGTGACCGGCAGGAGGACCGCGACGAGGACGAGGGCGACGGCGTACGGCAGGCGCCGCACCCACCACCGGCGCGCCTGGCCGAGCAGCGGTACGGGCGGCCCGGCGGGGGTGAACAGATCGCGCAGGGCGGGAAGAACACGGGAGGACATGAGGGCTTCAGCCTAGGCGTGCGGCCGTGCCCGCCGCGTCGCACCACGGTGCCGGATCCGGAGTCATACCGGGGTATGAGCGCCCGGCTACAGCTCCGCCAGCAGTTCGGCCTTCTTCGCGCTGAACTCGGCGTCGGTCAGCAGCCCCGCCGCGTGCAGGGCTCCCAGGTGGCGGATGCGGTCGGCGATGCCGCCGGGATCGGGGCGGGCCGCGGGGGCGGGGTGCGGCGGGCACCCGTCCTCGCCGTCCGCCGTAGGACGCTCGGCCCGTACGGCCTGCAGGACCGCCGCCGCGAAGGGGAGCGACTCGTGGATGAGCCCGTAGCCCATGCCGAAGACGACCGCCGCCGGGTCGTGGTCGACGTCTCCGGGCCGTGTCAGCCCCTCGGCGCCGCGCCCGACGAGCCGCAGGTAGCCGCCCGCGATCTCGGGCGAGCGCCACTCGACGCCGCTCAGCGCGGAGACCTCGAAGCGCTGGTCTCCGGCCTTCCACTTCGCGGAGGACGCGCCCGTCCAGAACCAGCGGAAGGCGACCGAGCGGCCGTCGAAGGACGCCTTCCCGTCGTAGGCCTTGAACGACAGCGGCGGCGCGGGCGCCGCCACCAGGTGCCGTTCGGCGGGTGCGCCGGCGGCCGGGCCCAGCGCGGCCCGTACCTCGTCGGCGTAGTAGGCGGCCAGGGTCTCGCGCTCGGCGGGCAGGACCAGCCGGTAGGGGTCGCTGCCCTCCTTGAGCTGACCGTCGGCCACGTCCATCAGCGGATCGGCGCCCGGTCTGGGCCGCGCGCGCAGCACCACCGTTCCGCGCCGCCCCGGGGCCGTCTCGACGGCCGCGAGCGCCTCGTAGGGGACGCGCCGCTCGCCGAGCACCTGGAGCAGCCTCGGTGTGCGAATCCCCCGTTCGAAGCGGATGAGCACGGAGTCGGTCTCGAACTCCCAGGCGGTGTGGAAACCCGCCAGCACATCACCCATGCGGCTCATCGTATGCGGCGCCCGCCCGCCCGTCCCCCTCCCGGAGCTACGCGCGTCAAAGCGGCGCGGGGCCCGGGCGACGGCGCGGCGGGGCGCTGCCCGGCCGGGGGCCGCTCAGGCGAGGTCGGCCGCGCAGCCGCTCCCGTCCTTGGCGCAGCGCACCGCGGCGGGCGAACCGGCGCCGATGGCCGCGAAGTTGGCGAGGCTGGTGGTGCCGGGCTTGAAGTAACCGGCGTGCCCGTCCGCCCCGTTCGCGGAGAGCACCCGCGCGCCGAAGCCGGCCGAGACCGGGTCGGCGCCGTGGCCGAGACCGCCGAGCTCCAGGTGCGGCACGCTCTGGATCCAGTCGTCCGGATCGCGCATCGCCCATATCCGGGCGCTGGTGCCGAGGTCGGAGACCCGGTCGGCGCGCATGCCGGGGCTGCCGGCCACCGCCACGTCCGTCACCCGCGGGGGCAGCTCGCGGGCGGCGACCCCGCACACCACGGAGCCGTAGCTGTGGCAGAACAGCGCGACGGGCCCGTTGCCGGGCAGCGCCCGCAGCAGGGAGCGCAGCCGCAGCGCCCCGTCGGTGGCGAGCTTGCCGGTCGCGGCGTCCATCCCCACCCCGGCGGGGGAGGTGTAGTCGGCCCAGGCGATGACGGCCGTGCGCACCCCGGGGGCCGCCTCGCTCTCCGCGTCGTGGAGCGACTCGGCCATGCCCACGGGCGCGCTGTAGGCGCGCTGCGACTTCTCGAAGGTGAGCAGGTTGGTGTCGACCCCGGGGACCACGACCGAGACGCGCTCGGCCCGGTCGAGGTCGCCGACGACCTCGGCGACGCGGCCGCCGCCGAGCGGATCGAAGGCGAGGATCTGCCGGCCGTCCCGGCGCAGGGAGTCGAAGCGGTGCATGCGCCGTTGCGCGTCCTGGCGGCCGGCGGCGGTGAGGCCGCCCTCGCGCAGCCGTTTCTCCTCGGCGGTACGGGCCTGGCCCAGGGCGATGCTGTTGGCCCGGTAGCGCAGCGCGACGGGGGCGCCGTTGAGATTGCCGACGACGAGCGGATAGCGCTCGGCCAGCCGCTCGCGCTGGAAGCCGGTCAGCGAGCCGAAGAAGCGGCCCAGCACGGAGGGTCCCGCGCCGGGGTCGGGCAGCGGCTGTCCCGCTATGGAGCCGTGCAGCCACGCGCGCAGCGAGGCCGCCCGCGCGTCGCCTGCCCCCTGGTGTCCTCGTACGGCCGTCCAGCCGGTGGTGGCGAGCATGACGAACACCACGGCCAGGGCGAGCAGTGCGCGCCAGACCGTGGTGGCGTTCGTCCACGGGACGGAGGAGGGGGAGCCGAGCTCCGGAAAGGAAGTCACCGCGGGCCACCCTAGGAGAAACCGGCGGGCGTCCGCGAAATCAGTGAGCTATCTCACGTTTGGCTCAGGGTAATTGGGCGTGTTCGGGCGCGTTGCGATCAAGTGCGCCAGTTTTCCGCCAACGCGGGTCCGAGCTGGTCGAGGTAGGTGGAGGTGAGCCGGCGCAGCTCCTCCAGACCGCCCTCGCCGCGCTCGCCCCAGAGCTTGCCGGTGACACGGGTCACCCCGCCGAAGGCGGCGACGAGCACGTGCGGCCGGGGGTCGGTCGCGGGGTCCAGTCCCTCCCGGCGGGCGATCTCCTCGACGATCCGCTCCTCCAGCTCGGCGAGCCGGCGCAGATGCGCGGCGAGCAGCGCCGGTGTCGACTCGATCATCCGGGTCGTGCGCAGGTGCAGGTCGACGGGGACGACGGCGGCGATGGCGTCCCGCACGCTGTCCCAGCCGTCCAGGGTCGCGCCGCGCAGCGCGGCGAGCGGCGGCTCCGCGGCCGGGCGCCGCTCCAGCGCCGCGAGGAAGTGCGCCTGGCCCAGCTGCTGCATGGCCAGGGCGACTTCCTCCTTGTTCGCGAAGTACCGGAAGAAGGTGCGCTGCGAGACCTCGGCGGCCTCGGCGATCTCGTCGACGGTCGTGCGCTCGTAGCCCTTGAGCGCGAACAGCTCCAGCGCGCAGCGGATGAGGGCCTCCCGGGTGCGGCGCTTCTTGCGCTCGCGCAGTCCGGCGGGTGCCCTGTGCTCCACCACGTCCTCGGCCGTGTGCATGGTCGCCTCTCCTCGTTCTCGACCCGACGGGACCTCGACCCGACGGGACCCCGGGCGAGCCAGGCCGCGTTTCCGCTGCTCAGGATAGTCGCGGCGAAGTTGACAGATACCCACTCCTGCTGGTGTTTGTCAATTGTCAGACGCTGCCATAATCTCCCGATATGAATGCTCAGACCACCGTCGCCGCCGCGACGCCGGACCTCGGGCCCCGCAGAGGACTTCGAGGCCACCCCTGGCTGACCCTTCTCTCCGTCGCGATCGGCGTGATGATGGTCGCGCTCGACGGCACGATCGTCGCCATCGCGAACCCCGCGATCCAGAAGGACCTGGGTGCCTCGCTCGCCGACGTCCAATGGATAACCAACGCCTATCTCCTCGCCCTCGCCGTCGCCCTGATCACCGCGGGCAAGCTCGGTGACCGCTTCGGCCACCGGCAGACCTTCCTCATCGGCACCGTCGGTTTCGCCGTCTCCTCCGGCGCCATCGCCCTGTCCTCCAGCGTCTCCCTCGTCGTCGGCTTCCGCGTGCTGCAGGGGCTGTGCGGCGCGTTGCTGATGCCGGCCGCGCTCGGGCTGCTGCGCGCCTCCTTCCCGGCCGAGCGGCTGAACATGGCCATCGGCATCTGGGGCATGGTCATCGGCGCCTCCACCGCCGGCGGCCCGATCCTCGGCGGCGTCCTCGTCGAGCACGTCAACTGGCAGTCCGTCTTCTTCATCAACGTGCCCGTCGGGGTGCTCGCGCTCGCGCTCGGGCTCGTCATCCTCAAGGACCACCGGGCCGAACACGCCCCGAGGTCCTTCGACTTCCCCGGCATCCTGCTGCTGTCCGCCGCGATGTTCTGCCTCATCTGGGCGCTGATCAAGGCACGCGACTGGGGGTGGGGCGACACAAGGACCCTGATATTCCTGGGCGTTGCGCTGCTGGCCTTCCTCGCGTTCACCTTCTGGGAGGCCCGGGCGCGCGAACCGCTGCTGCCCCTGGGGCTGTTCCGCTCCGTGCCGCTGAGCGCCGGCACCGCCCTGATGGTGCTGATGGCCTTCGCCTTCATGGGCGGCCTGTTCTTCGTCACCTTCTATCTGCAGAACGTGCACGGCATGTCGCCCGTGAGCGCGGGCCTGCATCTGCTGCCGCTCACCGGCATGATGATCGTCTCCTCCCCGCTCGCCGGGGCCCTCATCACCCGGGTCGGGCCGCGCATCCCGCTCGTGACCGGCATGCTGCTGACCGCCGCCGCCTGCTTCGGCATGAGCGGTCTGGAGCCCGGCTCCGGGACGGGCCTGATGTCGGTGTGGTTCGCGCTGTTCGGTCTCGGCCTCGCGCCGGTCATGGTGGGCGCCACCGAAGTCATCGTCGGCAACGCGCCGTTGCAGCACGCCGGGGTCGCCGGCGGACTGCAGCAGGCCGGGATGCAGGTCGGCGGCTCGCTCGGGACGGCCGTCCTGGGCGCGGTGATGGCGGCCCGCGTCGACCACCTGCTGCCCGGCGCATGGGCCGGCGCCGGGCTGCCGCCCGGCACCCCCGAGCAGATGTCCCAGGCCTCCGACGCGGTCGCGGTCGGCGTCGCCCCCGTGCCGCCCCAGGCCCCGCCGCAGCTCGCCGCGAAGATCGCGGACGTCGCGCACGACACGTTCGTCTCCGGCATGAGCCTGTCCTTCACGGTGGCGGGCGCCGTCGCCCTCCTCGCCGCCGCCGTGGCCCTGTTCACCAAACGCGGCAAGAACGCCGCCGCGGGGGGAGGCGTGGCCCACGTGTGAGGGGTACGGAACGGGCTGCGCCCGTGGCACTCCACGTGTGAGAGCCGCCGGACACGGTCCGGCCCGCGCCGTGGCGCCGACTGCCGGCCCGGCGCCGGACACCCCGCTCGGCGGTGAGTGGCCGGCGCGCCACGAGCCCGGCGACCGGGGCTGTGGGCCGCGCGGCGCCCAGCCGTCGCTCGGGGCGGGGCCCGACGAGGCGGTCAACCGGTCCTGCCCGGCGCGGCGTTGACCGGCTCTGCCGAGGGGCGGCGCGTCGGCGCATGAATGCCGTACACGGCTCGTGCGCCCCGCACGTCACGGCCGACTGCCGAAGTCCCCGAAAAGCCGGTGCCCCCGGACAGCGCATTCGCTGTCCGGGGGCACCGTTCACACGCTCAGGCCGAGCGCAGCGGTCAGGCGTCGCCGCCCGCCGTGCCCGGGTCGGCCGCCGCCACGTCGAGGAGCTGGTAGCGGTCGATCGCCTGCTTCAGCGCGGAGCGGTCGACCTTGCCCTCCTTGGCCAGCTCGGTGAGCACGCCCAGGACGATCGACTGCGCGTCGATGTGGAAGAAGCGACGGGCCGCGCCACGGGTGTCGGCGAAGCCGAAGCCGTCCGCGCCCAGCGACTGGTACGTGCCGGGCACCCAGCGCGCGATCTGGTCCGGGACGGCGCGCATCCAGTCGGACACGGCCACCTTCGGGCCCTCGGCACCGGCGAGCTTCTTCGTCACGTACGGGACGCGCTGCTCCTCCTCCGGGTGGAGCAGGTTGTGCTCCTCCGCCTCGACGGCGTCCTTGCGCAGCTCGTTCCAGGAGGTCGCGGACCAGACGTCGGCCTTGACGTTCCACTCCTCGGCGAGGATCTTCTGCGCCTCCAGGGCCCACGGCACCGCCACACCGGAGGCGAGGATATGCGCGGGGATCGCGCCCTTCTCGCCCTCCTTGAAGCGGTACAGACCCTTGAGGATGCCCTCGGCGTCCACGTTCTCCGGCTCGGCCGGGTGCTGGATCGGCTCGTTGTAGACGGTGAGGTAGTAGAAGATGTCCTCCGCCTGCTCGCCGTACATCCGGCGCAGACCGTCCTTGACGATGTGCGCGATCTCGAAGCCGAACGCCGGGTCGTAGGCGACGACGGCCGGGTTCGTCGAGGCCAGCAGGTGCGAGTGGCCGTCGGCGTGCTGCAGGCCCTCACCCGTCAGGGTGGTACGGCCGGCGGTGGCGCCCAGGACGAAACCGCGCGCCAGCTGGTCGGCCATCTGCCAGAACTGGTCACCGGTGCGCTGGAACCCGAACATCGAGTAGAAGACGTACACCGGGATCAGCGGCTCGCCGTGCGTGGCGTAGGCGGAACCGGCGGCGATCAGCGAGGCGGTGCAGCCCGCCTCGGAGATGCCGTCGTGCAGCATCTGACCGGTCGGGGACTCCTTGTAGGCGAGCAGCAGCTCGCGGTCCACGGCCTCGTACTGCTGGCCCAGCGGGTTGTAGATCTTCGCCGACGGGAAGAGCGAGTCCATGCCGAAGGTGCGGTACTCGTCGGGCGCGATCGGCACGAAGCGCTTGCCGATCTCCTTGTCCCGCATGAGGTCCTTCAGCAGGCGGACGAACGCCATGGTGGTGGCGATCTGCTGCTGGCCGGAGCCCTTCAGGGTCGGCGCGTAGGCCTTGTCGCCCGGCAGCTGCAGCGGCTTGGAGCGGTTGACGCGGGTGGGCACGTAACCGCCCAGCGAGTTGCGCCGGTCGTGCATGTACTGGATCTCTTCCGAGTTCCGGCCCGGGTGGTAGTACGGCGGCAGGCCGGACTCCAGCTCCTTGTCGGCGATCGGCAGGTGCAGCCGGTCACGGAAGCGCTTGAGGTCGTCGACCGTCAGCTTCTTCATCTGGTGGGTCGCGTTGCGGCCCTCGAAGTTCGGGCCCAGCGTCCAGCCCTTGACGGTCTGCGCGAGGATCACGGTCGGCTGGCCCTTGTGGGCCTTGGCCGCCGCGTAGGCCGCGTAGATCTTCTTGTGGTCGTGACCGCCGCGGCCCAGGTGCAGGATCTGGTCGTCGGTCATGTTCTCGACCATCTTGCGGAGACGGTGGTCGTCGCCGAAGAAGTGCTCACGGATGTACGCGCCGGTCTCGGTCGCGTACGTCTGGAACTGGCCGTCGGGGGTGCTGTTGAGCTTGTTGACCAGGATGCCGTCGCGGTCCTGCGCGAGCAGCGGGTCCCAGGAGCGGTCCCACACCAGCTTGATCACGTTCCAGCCGGCGCCGCGGAACTGCGACTCCAGCTCCTGCATGATCTTGCCGTTGCCGCGCACCGGGCCGTCGAGGCGCTGCAGGTTGCAGTTGACGACGAAGGTCAGGTTGTCCAGACCCTCACGGGCGGCCAGGGACAGCTGGCCCAGCGACTCCGGCTCGTCCATCTCGCCGTCGCCGAGGAAGGCCCACACGTGCGACTTGGAGGTGTCGGCGATGCCGCGGGCCTCCATGTAGCGGTTCATCCGGGCCTGGTAGATCGCGCCGAGCGGGCCGAGGCCCATCGAGACGGTCGGGAACTCCCAGAAGTCCGGCATCAGGCGCGGGTGCGGGTAGCTCGACAGGCCGTAGGGGGCCTTCGACTTCTCCTGGCGGAAGGCGTCCAGCTGGCGCTCGGAGAGCCGGTCCAGCAGGAAGGCGCGGGCGTAGACGCCGGGGGAGGCGTGGCCCTGGAAGAAGATCTGGTCGCCGCCGTCGCCGCCGTCCTTGCCCCGGAAGAAGTGGTTGAAGCCCACGTCGTAGAGCGAGGCGGAGGAGGCGAAGGTGGCGATGTGGCCGCCGACGCCGATGCCCGGGCGCTGGGCGCGCGAGACCATGACGGCCGCGTTCCAGCGGGTCGCGTTGAGGATCTTGCGCTCGATCTCCTCGTTGCCGGGGAAGAACGGCTCGTCCTTGGTGGCGATGGTGTTGACGTAGTCCGTGCTGCGCATCTCGGGCACGGCCACGTTCTTCTCACGGGCGCGCTCGATCAGGCGCAGCATGAGGTAGCGGGCACGTTCCCGGCCTCGCTCATCGACGGCTGCGTCGAGCGAGTCGAGCCATTCCCGGGTCTCCTCGGGATCGAAGTCCGGGACCTGGCTGGGAAGGCCGCCAATGATGATCGGGTTGCGATCGGATCCGGAAGCCACGCTGTTCCTTCGCTGTTCGGGTCGTGGCGTGCTCTGCACACAATCGATGCTGTGCACGCGGTCACATACGGTCTGTGCTCATGTCGCGCCGGCTCCATCGTGGACCGCGACGGCCGAAACGTCATCTCTACCGGGCGGTAACCACCGCTCGTGAGACGACGTAGCGACGGTCGGCCGTCTCGCGACGGCCAAATCGCAACCATACGCCCCCTATGGGGGTCGTTCACGTACGGCCGTTCGGCGGGGAAACCCGAAAACGTACGGTGGCACTTCGCAAACCCGGCAGAATGCTGTGTCATGAATCACTCGGCAACCGCGCCCCACAGCTGGAGTTGCGCCGGGACAGCCGCATCCGTCACCGTTTCGGCGGTCTCGATGGCCGGGTACTTGCGCGATCCGCCCGGCACGTGTGGACTACGCCCATCGCTTCGTGTACGCGCGGAGCGAAAGAAGCTTTCGAAAGATGACAGGAGGAATCCGTGAGCGCGACCGCGGACCACGCGGAGGAGCGGACCAACCCGGCGGCACGGCTGGGGTTCGAGCCCGGACAGGTGGTCCAGGAGATCGGTTACGACGACGACGTCGATATGGATCTCCGTGAAGGCATCGAGTCCGTCATCGGCCAGGATCTTGTCGACGAGGACTACGACGACGTCGCCGACGTCGTCCTGCTGTGGTTCCGGGACGAGGACGGCGACCTCACGGACGCGCTGGTGGATGCCATCGGCTTCCTCGAAGACGGCGGCATGATCTGGCTGCTCACTCCCAAGACCGGCCGCGACGGCTACGTCGAGCCGAGCGACGTCAACGACGCCGCGCAGACCGCGGGTCTGTCCCCGGCGAAGAGCATCAGCGTCGCCAAGGACTGGAGCGGCACCAGGCTCAGCGCCTCCCGGCGCTAGCCGCACCCCTCCACAGGCGGACCTCGTTACCGCGCCCCCCTCGGCACCGGCCGACGGGGGGCGCGGTGCTGCGCCCTCCGGGCGGGATGACACACTGGCCGCACCACTCGCCGGCGACCGGGCCGCGACCGGGAGTCCCCGGGCGGCGCGCCCCTGGCCGGCCCCCGTCGAGAGAGGGATGCGAACCCATGGCGATCGAGGTCGGCACCAAGGCCCCGGACTTCCAGCTCAAGAACCAGCACGGCGAGCTGGTCCGGCTCTCCGACTTCCGCGGCGAGAAGAACGTCGTCGTCCTCTTCTACCCCTTCGCCTTCACCGGCGTGTGCACCGGCGAACTGTGCGCCCTGCGCGACGAGCTGCCGAAGTTCGTCAACGACGACGTGCAGCTGCTCGCCGTCTCCAACGACTCCCCCTTCTCGCTGCGCGTCTTCGCCGAGCAGGAGGGCCTGGAGTACCCGCTGCTGTCGGACTTCTGGCCGCACGGCGAGACCTCCCGCGCCTACGGCGTCTTCGACGAGGACAAGGGCTGCGCCGTGCGCGGGACCTTCGTCATCGACAAGGAGGGCGTGGTGCGCTGGACCGTCGTCAACGGCCTGCCCGACGCGCGTGACCTGAACGACTACGTCTCCGCGCTGGCGGCCCTCTGAGCCCCGCGCGCCGCACCGGGGTCCGCGGCGACGAAGGCCGCGAACTCCGCTGAAGAAGACGCAACCGGTGGGAACCGGTCAGCAGTCCCCGGACGTTGACCGGTTGCCATCGCACCACCGGAGACGCGGGCGCCGGAGCGGCGCCGCGTCCCCCGCAACCGATAACCAATGGAGGACTCGTGGGAGTCAGTCTCAGCAAGGGCGGCAACGTCTCCCTGACCAAGGCGGCCCCGAACCTGACCGCGGTGACCGTCGGTCTCGGCTGGGACGCCCGTACCACCACCGGTACGGACTTCGACCTGGACGCCAGCGCCCTGCTGACGAACGACCAGGGCAAGGTCGCGGGCGACCTGAACTTCGTCTTCTTCAACAACCTCAAGAGCCCCTGCGGTTCGGTCGAGCACACCGGTGACAACCTCACGGGTGAGGGCGAGGGCGACGACGAGACCATCAAGGTCAATCTGGCCGCCGTGCCCGCCGATGTGCAGAAGATCGTCTTCCCGGTGTCGATCTACGACGCCGAGTCCCGGCAGCAGAGCTTCGGCCAGGTCCGCAACGCCTACATCCGCGTGGTGAACCAGGCCGACGGCTCCGAGCTCGCCCGCTACGACCTGACCGAGGACGCCTCCACCGAGACCGCCATGGTCTTCGGTGAGCTCTACCGGCACGGCGCGGAGTGGAAGTTCCGCGCCATCGGCCAGGGTTACGCCTCCGGCCTGCGCGGCATCGCGCTGGACTTCGGCGTCAACGTCTGAGTCAGAACCCGGACCGCGCCGTGAGCGCGGCCGACACCGTACGGCGTCCGGCGTCGCACACCCGCTCCCCGGCTCCCGCCGGGGAGCCGGCGGGGTGCGGCGCCGGACGTGCGTGAAGGCTCCCTGTTCCCCGCTGTTTCCGCTGTTCCCGCGGACGGAACGCGGACGGAACAGGGGCGGGCGTCGGGACCGCGCGGTACCGCCCTAGACTTCGGGGTCAACGTTTTGTAAAGCCGCGCTCGGCGCGCGGGGGAACCCCATTAACGAAGGATTGGGTGCCAGTGCTCCTGAAAACCTTTGGCTGGTCGTTCGCCATCACGGCGGCCGGACTCGCCTTGGCCGGACTCCTGTGGGGGTGGCAGGGCCTGGCGATTGTCGCGATCCTGTCCGTCCTGGAAATTTCGCTCTCATTCGACAACGCGGTCATCAACGCCGGAATTCTGCGAAAGCTCAACCCGTTCTGGCAGAAGATGTTCCTGTCCCTGGGCATCCTCATCGCCGTGTTCGGGATGCGGCTGGTCTTCCCGGTGGTCATCGTCGCCATCACCGCCAAGCTCTCGCCCGTCGAGGCGGTCCGGGTCGCCCTGCAGGACCACGAGCGCTACGAGGCGCTCGTCACCAGTGCGCATCCGGCCATCGCGGCCTTCGGCGGCATGTTCCTGCTGATGATTTTCCTGGACTTCATCTTCGAGGACCGCGACATCAAGTGGCTGGCCTGGCTGGAGAAACCGCTCGCCCGGCTGGGCAAGCTGGAATCCCTGTCGGTCGTCATCGCCCTTGTCGTCCTGCTGATTTCCGCCACCACGTTCGCCACCGCGGTACCCGTCCACAACGGTGAGGGCACCGTCGACAAGGCGACGACGGTACTGCTCGCGGGCATCGGCGGCCTGATCACCTATCTCATCGTCGGCGGCGTCTCCGGTTTCTTCGAGGACCGGCTGGAGGGCGAGGAGGACGCCGAGGAGGAGACCGGCCAAGGGGAGAAGGCCCCCGCGGCGAAGGGCGCCTCGGTCGTCGGACTGGCCGGCAAGGCCGCCTTCTTCATGTTCCTGTACCTGGAGGTCATCGACGCCTCCTTCTCCTTCGACGGGGTCATCGGCGCGTTCGCCATCACCAACGACATCTTCGAGATGGCGCTGGGCCTGGGTATCGGCGCGATGTACATCCGGTCCCTGACGGTCTTCCTCGTCCGCAAGGGCACGCTCGACGACTACGTCTATCTCGAACACGGCGCCCACTACGCGATCGGCGCGCTCGCGCTCATCCTGCTCGTCACCATCAAGTACGAGATCAACGAGGTCATCACTGGGCTCATCGGCGTGGTCCTCATCGGGCTCGCGTTCTGGTCCTCGGTGCTGCGCAACAGGCGCGCGGCGGGCGCCGGCGAGGACGCGGGAAGTTCCCCGCACATCACCTCCGGGGTGTGACTCCGGCACATTTGCGGAAGCCTTCGGTCGGGGCGGTCGTGAGGGTCACCTCACGGCCGCCCCGCGGCAGTTGAGGCCACGAAGGGGTGGGGGCAATGGCACTGTGGGACAAGTTCTTCGGCAACTGGGGGCGTGCGGCGGAGCAGCAGCTCGACCATTTCGGCGGTGTGAACGGCGCCGTCGAGCTCACCAAGCGGCACCCGACGTTCTCGCTCACCAAGCAGGGCGCGGTCACCGGCAATCTGCGGGTCAACCTCTCCTGGCGGATGCGCACCTCGGAGTTCACCGACCGGCCGCGCGGCGGCGGGCTGCGCAGTCCGCTCAGCAAGTTCCGGCCCGAGATCGTGCAGGCGCAGGGCACCGCCATGGTCAACGTCGACCTCGACCTCGCCTGTCTGTATGAGCTCAAGGACGGCACGAAGGGAGTGGTCCAGCCGCTCGGCAACATACTGGGCAGCCTCAACTCCCCGCCGTACATCCAGCTCAGCGGGGACGACCGGTTCGGCTCGGGCTCGGGCGAGACGATCTACATCAACATGGACCACCGCGACGACTTCAAGCGCCTGCTGGTCTTCGTCTACATCTACGACGGGACACCGGCGTTCGACCGTACGCACGCGACGGTCACGCTGTATCCGGGCAACGGGCCCCGGATCGAGATCTCGCTGCACGAACGCGCCCCCGAGGCGCGTTCGTGCGCCGTCGTCCTCATCGAGAACGTCAAGGGGGAGATCACGCTGCGGCGCGAGATGAAGTACGTCTACGGCTTCCAGTCCGAGCTCGACCGGCTCTACGGCTGGGGTCTGCAGTGGGGGAGGGGCTACAAGACCAAGGTCTGACGGAGCCGTGCCCCTACGGGGCGCGGTGCCCCTACGGGGCCGGCTGGAACTGCGGGCCCTGCGGGGGCAGCTGGAACCCGTTGTCCACCGCTTCCGGGTACGCGGCTCCCTGCGGGGCGGCCGGAGCCTGCTGCGGATACCCGTAGGCGGGCTGCGTGGTCGCGGTCGCCGGGTACGCCGGGACGGCCGGGGGCACGCTCGGCGGCGGTGGATAACCGTAGCTGTGGGGTGCCGCGTGCGGTTTCGCCTGCGGTGTCGCCTGCGGCGGGCCGGGCGGCGGTACGGCCGGGGGCAGCGGCATGCCCACGGAGCCGGGCAACGGCGCGCCGGGAGCGGTCTCGGGGTACGCGGACGCCTGCCCGGGGCCGCCGGGGGCGGCGAACGGTTCCGGGGACCAGCGGGGCTGTGCGGGGTCCGCCGGCGCGGGTGCGGTCGGGGTTGTGGCGGGGTGCGCCGGGTCGTCGGGGGTCTGGGGCCAGCCGGGCTGTGCGGGTGTGCCCTGTGCCGTGGCGGGGTGTGCGGGCTGGTCGGGGGTCTGGGGCCAGCCGGGCTGTGCGGGTGTGCCCTGTGCCGTGGCGGGGTGTGCGGGCTGGTCGGGGGTCTGGGGCCAGCCCGGTTGCCCGGATGCGGCGGTGTGTGCCGGAGTCGCGTCCGGCAGTGATGCCGCCGTGCTCGTGGGGGCCGGGCCGGAGCCCGTCGGGGTGGACCCCGGTCGCGGTTCCGGGAACCGGCCCGGCTGTCCGCTCGCGGTGGGGTGTCCCGTGCCCGGAAGCGGGCCCGGTTGCCCGGGTGCGGGGGCCGGGGTGTCCCCGGGCAATGGGTCCGGGTGCGGGCCCGGCACGCCCGCGAACGGTTCCGGGTGCGGGCCCGGCTGTCCGGGTGCCGGGTCGCCGCCCTCCTCGACCGTGATGCCGAACTCCGTGGCCAGGCCCAGCAGTCCGGAGGCGTAGCCCTGGCCCATGGCGCGGAACTTCCAGGTGTCGCCGCGCCGGTAGAGCTCGCCGCAGATCAGCGCGGTCTCGGAGCCGGTCTCCGGGTGCAGTTCGAAAACGGCGACGGGCGCGGCCCCGTCGCCGGCGGCGTCGTACAGGAGCAGACACAGGTCCCCTACGGGCTCGAACGTGCCGCCGTCCGCCGACGCGGCGAGGACCACGCGGTCCACGCCCGCCTCCAGCGCCGCCAGATCTGTCTCGATCGTGTCGGTCAGCCCCTCCGTCAGCCGCCGCTTCGCCAGGTGGCGGACCGCGCCGGAGGGGTGCCGGGGCTGGTTGTAGAAGACGAAGTCGTCGTCGCAGCGCACGCGGCCGCCGGCGTCGAGCAGCAGCGCGGAGGCGTCCACGTCGGGGACGCCGGGCCCCGGGGTCCAGCGCAGCACGGCCCGTACGTGCCGGACGTCCAGCGGGATGTTCGACCCCTTCAGCATGGCGTGCGTCATGTCCGCCATCCTGCCTTCCTCCTCGCGGGCCGGACAACGCAGGGGGCGGGCGCGCCTCGAACACACGGGGCAGATGGTTCTCCAGCGCTTTGGGGAACTCTTGACCCGTCCTCGCGCGTACGATAATCGGCCACGCTTCCCGGGCGGACGGGCCGAGCCGGAGGCAGTGGCACACGGGGAGAGACATGAGGCACTTCGCACATCTTGCGCCCGCGGAGCGGAACGCTCTGTTCCACCGTGAGCCGGGCGCCTTCGACGCCGGCTCCCCGCTGCCCGTCCTCGCCACCGCCCTCGGCGCCACGCTCTACAGCCCCGCGACCCGCCCCGCCCTCGCCCGCGACGTCGTCAAACAGGCGGACCGGGGGGTGGTCTCGATGGTGCTGTGCCTGGAGGACTCCATCGACGACGCCGATGTCGCCGCCGCCGAGGACAACCTCGTGCGGCAGTTCGCCGAGCTCGACGCCCTGGCCGCGGCGCGCGGGGAGCGAGGGCTGCCGCTGCTGTTCGTCCGCGTCCGTACGCCCGAGCAGATCACGGGCCTGGTGCGCCGGCTCGGCCGCGGCGTGCGGCTGCTCACCGGCTTCGTCCTGCCGAAGTTCACCGAGGAGCGCGGCCTCGCGTTCCTGGAAGCCCTGACAGCGGCCGAAAACGCCTGCGGGCACCGGCTGTTGGCGATGCCCGTCCTCGAATCGCCCGAGCTGCTGCACCTGGAGACCCGTACCGACACCCTCGCCGGCATCGCCCGCGCCGTCGGCAAGTACCGCGACCGGGTGCTCGCCCTGCGGCTGGGGGTGACCGACTTCTGCTCCGCCTACGGGCTGCGCCGTGCCCCCGACATGACCGCCTACGACGTGCAGATCGTCGCGTCCGTCATCGCCGACGTCGTCAACGTGCTCGGCCGCGCGGACGGCAGCGGTTTCACGGTCACCGGCCCGGTGTGGGAGTACTTCCGCCAGCACGAGCGGATGTTCAAACCGCAGCTGCGCCGCAGCCCCTTCGCCGGCCCCGCCGAAGCGCTGCGCAGCGCGCTCATCGCCCACGACATGGACGGCCTGCTCCGCGAGATCGAACTCGACCGCGCCAACGGCCTGCTCGGCAAGACCTGCATCCACCCCTCCCACGTCGCCCCCGTGCACGCGCTGTCGGTGGTCAGCCACGAGGAGTACAGCGACGCGGCCGACATCCTGCGGCCCGGGCACGACGGCGGCGGCGTCCTGCGCTCCGCCTACACCAACAAGATGAACGAGGTGAAGCCGCACCGCGCCTGGGCCGAACGCACCCTGCTGCGCGCAGAAGTCTTCGGTGTGGCAAGGGAGGACGTGAGTTTCGTGGAACTGCTGGCGGCGAGCGTACGGACGGCATGAACGTGCAACAGGAAACAGACGGCCCGAACGGTACGGACGAGGGGAACAGCGCGGTGGTGTGGTCGGGACAGTGGGTCGCGGACCGGCTCGGAGTCGGTCTCGACGGCGACGCCGCCCTGCCGGAGCTGCTCGGCCTCGCGCTGCGCCGCAACCCCCGGCGCGCCCATCTGCTCGTCTCGAACGTGCTCGGCAAGCACGTCCCGCAGCGCCCCTCGACCGTGTACGGCGCGGGCCTGGGCCTCGGCCGCCGCGTCCGGGAGCTGCTGGGAGAGGAGGACGCGGCCCGTGCGGTCGTCCTCGGCTACGCCGAGACCGCCACGGGCCTGGGCCACTCGGTGGCCGACGGCCTGGCCCTCGCCCCGTACCTGCACTCCACCCGGCGGCCGGTGTCGGGCGTGGCGCCCGTCGGCGGCTTCGAGGAGGAGCACAGCCACGCCACCTCGCACCTGCTGCTGCCCGAACGGCCGGAACTGCTCGCCGGTGAGGGCCCGTTGGTGCTCGTCGACGACGAGTTCTCCACGGGCCGCACGGTCCGCAACACCATCGCCGCCGTGCACGCCCGCTTCCCCCGTGAACGCTACGTCGTCGTCGCCCTCGTCGACATGCGCGGCCCGGCCGACCGCGAACGGCTGCGGGAGTTCGCCGCGGACCTCGGCGCCCGCGTCGATGTGATCACGCTGGCGGCGGGCGAGGTCCGGCTGCCGGAAGGGGTGCTGGAGCGCGGGCAGGAACTCGTGGCACGGCACGCGGGGACGGACGGACCGGCGCCCGTACGGGTCGGCCCCGCCGCGCCCGTACGGGCGGAGCCCGGCTGGCCCCGAGGGCTGCCCGACGGCGGCCGGCACGGCTTCACCCCCGCCCACCGGGACGTGCTCCAGGCGGCGCTGCCGCGGATGGCGGCCCGGATCGCGGCCGCGCTCCCGGCGGTACGGCGGCGCGTCCTCGTCCTGGGCACCGAGGAGTTGATGTACGCGCCGCTGCGCCTCGCCGAAGCGCTGGAGCGGCTGCTCCCGGACAGCGACGTGCGGTACTCGACGACGACGCGCTCGCCCGTCCTGGCCGTCGACGACCCCGGCTACGCGATCCGTACCCGGCTCGTCTTCCCCGCGCACGACACGCCCGCCGACGGACCCGGCGAGCGGTACGCCTACAACGTGGCGGGCGGCGGCTTCGACGCGGTCGTCGCCGTCACCGACTCCACGGGCGACACGCCCGAACTGCATGCCCCTGACGGCCTGTTGGCGCGGCTGGGGGAGCACACGGGGAGCGTACTGCTCGCGGTGATCCCCTCCTACGTGCCCGCCTCCGCTGTCGCCGGCGCCGGTCTGCCGGAGCCGCTGCGCGGGCCCGCGTTCTCCTCGTACGCGCCCGACGACGTCGGCTGGCTGCTGCAGGACCTCTCCGACGTCACGCTGGAGGCACCCACCGAGGAGCGCGAGGAGGCCATCCAGCGCGGGGGCGCGCACTACGCGGAGTCCCTGCCGGTCGAGTACCAGCCCAGCGAGGAGTACCAGGCGCTCTACCGCGCCGCACTCGACGCCTCGGCCTCCCGCGTCGCACGCGCGGTCGGCACCGTCACAGAGACCGTGCTCGCGGAGCGGACGCGCCGGCCGGTCCTGGTGTCGCTGGCCCGCGCCGGCACGCCCGTCGGCGTCCTCATGCGCCGCTGGGCCCAGCACGCGCACGGCCTCGACCTGCCGCACTACGCGATCTCCATCGTGCGCGGACGCGGCATCGACGAGAACGCCCTGCGCTGGCTGGCCGACCGCCACGACCCCGCCGACGTCGTCTTCGTCGACGGCTGGACCGGCAAGGGCGCCGTCACCCGCGAACTCGCCGACGCCCTGCGCCGATCGGGCTTCGACCGGGCCGGCTTCGACCCGCGCCTCGCCGTGCTCGCCGACCCCGGCCAGTGCGTTGCGACCTACGGCACACGCGACGACTTCCTCATCCCCTCCGCGTGCCTGAACTCCACCGTCTCCGGGCTCGTCTCGCGCACCGTCCTGCGCGCCGACCTCGTCGGCCCGCACGACTACCACGGCGCCAAGCACTACCGCGAACTCGCCCGCGCCGACGTCTCGCGGGCCTTCCTCGACGCCGTCGCCGACCGCTTCACCGACGTGGGCGAGGACGTCACCCTCGACGTCAAGGCCCTCTCCGCCACCGACCGCACCCCCACCTGGGCCGGCTGGGCGGCCGTCGAGCGCATCAGCGAGGAGTACGGCATGGGCGACATCAACCTCGTCAAGCCCGGCGTCGGCGAGACCACACGGGTGCTGCTGCGCCGCGTCCCCTGGAAGATCCTCACCCGGCGCGGCGCGGGCGCCGACCTCGACCACATAAGGCTGCTGGCGCACCAGCGGGGCGTACCGGTGGAGGAGACCGACGGACTGCCCTACAGCTGCGTCGGGTTGATCCACCCGCGGTACACGCGCGGGGCCACCGGGGCGGACGGCACGGCGGTGGCGTCGTGACCACCGTTCCCCGCGCGCTGGTCGCCAGCGACCTGGACCGTACGCTCATCTACTCCGCCGCCGCACTGGACCTGCGCATGCCGGACGCCGAGGCACCCCGGCTGCTGTGCGTGGAGACGTACGAGCACAAGCCACTGTCCTACATGACCGAACAGGCGGCCGCTGGGCTGGCGGAGCTGGTCCGTACGGCCGTGTTCGTCCCCACCACCACGCGCACCCGCGAGCAGTACCGGCGGGTCCGACTCCCCGGCCCCGCACCGCGGTTCGCGGTCTGCGCCAACGGCGGCGAACTCCTCGTCCACGGCGAGTCCGACCCGGCGTGGCGGGCCCGCGTCGACCGCGCCCTCGCCGACGGATGCGCGCCGCTCACCGAGGTCCGCGCACGGCTGCTGCGCACGGCGGACCCGGCGTGGCTGCTCAAGGAGCGCACGGCGGAAGACCTGTTCGCGTACCTGGTCGTCGACCGCGCACTCCTGCCGAAGACCTGGGTCGAGGACCTGACGGAGTGGGCCGACACCCGCGGCTGGAGCGTCTCCCTGCAGGGCCGCAAGCTCTACACCGTGCCGAAACCGCTCACCAAGAGCGCGGCCGTCGCCGAGATCGTCCGCCGCACGGGAGCACGCGAAGTGCTCGCCGCCGGGGACTCGTTGCTCGACGCGGACCTGCTGCTCGCCGCCGACCGGGCCTGGCGGCCCGGCCACGGCGAACTCGCGGAGACCGGCTGGAGCGCGCCGCACGTGAACGTGCTGGAGGAACGGGGCGTGCTGGCCGGCGAGGCGATCGTGGGGGCGTTCGCGCGGGCGGCCGCCGACGGTGGCAGGATTCCCGCGAACGGACACGCACAGCAGCCCGCCAGCCCATGACCCGCCAGCCCGTGACCCGCAAGCCGATGAGTCGAGGAGCACCCCCCATGGCCAACATGAAGGCAACGCCGCTCACTCCCGAGCTCTACGAGTACGTCCTCGCCCACAACCCGCCGCTCGACCCCGTACAGCAGGCCCTGATCGAGACCACGCGCACCGCGCTCGGCCCGACCGCGCACCTCCAGGTCGCCCCGGAACAGGGCCCGTTGCTCGCCTTCCTCGTCCGCCTCACCGGTGCCCGGCACATCGTCGAGGTCGGCACGTTCACCGGTCTGTCGGCCCTGTCCATGGCCCAGGCCCTGCCCGCCGACGGCCGGATCGTCACCCTCGACGTCTCCGAGGAATGGACCGCCTACGCCCGCGAGGCGTGGGCCAAGGCCGGCGTCGCCGACCGTATCGACCTGCGGATCGCACCCGCCCTGGACTCCCTGCGCGCCATGCCGGCGGACCCGCACATCGACCTCGCCTTCCTCGACGCCGACAAGCCGAACTATGTCGCGTACTGGGAGGAGTTGGTGCCCCGGCTGCGCCCCGGCGGGCTGCTCGTCGTGGACAACGTCCTCTTCTCCGGCGAGGTCCTCGACCAGGAGGCGGCCGGCACGTCGGGCGCGGCCGTACGCGACTTCAACGAGCACGTGCGCGCGGACCCGCGCATGGAGTCCGTCCTGCTCACGGTCGCGGACGGGCTGACGCTGGCGCGCAAGCGCGGATGACGACGACGGTACGGGGCCTGTCGCGGCCCCGTACCGCTCTCTCCTGTGCTTGTGCTCAGCGGCAGCAGCCGCCACCGCAGCAGCCGCCACCACCGCCGGCGGACGGTGCCGGGGAGGCTGCGGTACCGGTGACGGCGACGGTCGACAGCAACTTCACGGTGTCCGCGTGCCCTTGGGGACAGGGAGCGGGCGCCGAGGACTCGGCCATGGGGCGGTTGAGCTCGAAGGTGTCGCCGCAGGTGCGGCAGCGGTAGTCGTAACGAGGCATGAGGGCAGGCTACCTTTGCCCACCCACCCACCCGCCCGGCACCCGGAAACGAGTCCTTCCCCACCGGGGGCTGCGCCCCCTGGACCCCCGATCGCGGCTGCGCCGCTCGTCCTCAATCGCCGGACGGGCTTGATTGTGCGGCCGAGCCGCGAATTCAAGCCCGTCCGGCGATTGAGGACCGGGGTCTGGGGCGGAGCCCCAGTTTCGGGAAGGGGCGGGGTGGGGAACAAGCCCGCCGCAGGCACCATCGACCCGCACCCCGGGGAAGGCTCAGCGGCCCGCCCGACCGCCCCGCTCCTCGCGAATCGCCCGAACAACCCCGGCCACCACCACACGCACCGCCTCCGTCTCCGTCAGGAATCGCCACCAGTCCGGATGCCGCCCCTGAAGACCGGACACCGCCCGGTCGAGCCGGGCCACGGCCTCGTCCAGCGGCTGCGCGTGCCGGGGGTCCGGGACACTGCGCCCGGCCATCGCCAGTACCTGCGCGTCACGGATCGCGAAACGCGTGCGTTCGACCTCGCCGCTGTGGTCGGCGGACACCTCGTCGAGACGGCGCAGCCGGTCACCGGCCGCCGAGACCGCCTCGTCGACCTCGGCCAGCAGCGTCCGTACCGTCGCCAGCCCGGCCAGCGCGTCCTCCCACCGCTGCTCGTCGCGCGCGGCCCGTACCTCCCGCAGCCCGGCCTCCGCGCGGGCGACTGCCCCGGCCGCCCGGTCCGGTACCTCCTGGAGGTCCTGCCAGCAGGCGGCGCTGTACCGGCGGCGCAGTTCGCTGAGGACGGGCCCGACCCCGGCCGCCCGTGTGGTGATCGCCTCGGCGCGGGTCCGCAGCGAGACGAGCCGTTTGTCGATGTCCGCGACCTGCCGCGGCAGCCCCTCGGCGTCGGAGCGGATCGCCTGCGCCTCGCGCAGGACGCGTTCCGCGCGCTCGACGGTCTCCCGCACCCCGTGCTGCGCCGCGCCCTGGTTGAGCCGGGTCAGCTCGGGGGAGAGCGCGGCCAGCCGGGCGGCGAGCCCGTCCGCGCGCAGCCCCGACGCCCGTACCGCGTCCAGCGCCCCGCTCGCGGCCAGCAGCCCCTGCCGGGCCCGTTCCACGGCCGGGGCGACCTCCGCGAGCCGGCTCTCGGCCCGGGCCAGGAGCGGGCCGATGCCCTGCGCGAACCGCTCCAGGTCGGCCCGGACGCGTTCCAGCTCGCCCTTGGCCCGCGTCAGCCCGTCGCGGGCGCGGGCGGCGGCCGAGGAGTCCAGGTCGTCCCGGTCCAGGTCGTACGCGTCGACGGTGTTGATGTAGGCGGTCGACGCCTGGTCGACGCGCTGCCCGAACGCCTCGAAGCCGGCGGCCGCCTCGCGGGCGGCGGGCGAGGGATCGGCGGCGGTGATCGTCTCGATGGAGAGCCGCAGCCCGCGCTGGGCGGTGTCCAGCTCGTAGAACGCGGCGGCCGCGGCGTCCTTCGCGGCCTGCGCGTCCGCCCGCGCGGCCGCTTCCGAACGGAAGAGACCGCCCCAGCGGCGGGCGCCCCCGCCGCTTCCGCCGCCGTCCCGGCCGCCGCTTCCGCTTCCGCCTCCGCCGAAGATCGCCGTCACGTGCCCCTGCCCTCTCCCGCTCCCGGCGGATCGCATGGATCGCGTGGATCACCCCTGGTCCGGGGGCCATTGTCCCATCCGGTACGGGGGTGCCCCCGGGGGCAGGGGCGCTCAGTCGGCGGGGGAGACCCGCACCGAACCGTTGTCGCTGCGCGCCGTGATCGAGTGGGGGCTCGCGCTGTCACGCGGGACATCGACCTGCGTACTGCCGTTGCCGCTGCGTACGTCCACCTTGTACGTGCCCTTCGGGACGGTGATCCGCGTCGCCCCGTTGTCGTTGTCGGTCTCCACCCGCTCGGGAACGCGCGCGAACGCGAGCCGGACCGTACCGTTGCCGGAACCCGCCTTCACCCGGCGGGAGCCGGTGCCCGTGGCGATCACCTCACCGTTGGCGCTGCGCAGGTCCAGGTCACCGGTGGAGTCCGTCACCTCGACGCGCCCGTTCTGCGAACGGATACGGAGCGCGGTCTCGAAGCCCTTCGCGGTGACCGCGCCGTTGCCGTCCCGTACGGACAGCTCGACCCCGCGCGGCACCTCGATCCTGTACTTCGCGGAACAGTTCGCGATGCCGGAGCAGTGGGAGCGCAGCTTGAGCGTGCCGTCCTCCATCTCCCAGCTCGCCCTGGCCGACCCGCCGAGGGTCCACGAGGAGAACCACCGGGTGACGCCGACGTCGGCCCTGCCGTCCTTCGCCGGGACGAGTTCGACGGGCGCGTTGTCCGTCTCGATGCCCAGCCGCTTCCCCGCGACCGGGAACGCCTTGTGCTCGGGGCTCGCGTCCTCGGCGTCCGCGGTGGCCGCACCGCATCCGGTCGCCGTCATCCCGATGACAGTGATCACGCCGAGGGCGAGGGCGGTGCGGGTACGGGTGCGGACGGTCATGGGGGCTCCGTAGGGGGGCGGTGCGGTGGCGATGCGGTCGGGCGTTTCGGCTTCGGTAACGAGGCTAGGGAGGCGCGGGCCGGGCGGGAATACAGCTCACTGCCGCTTCGGGGGTGGGGTTGTCCCCCGGTCCCCCGCCCCCACGGGCCCGCCCGCCCCCGTTCGCGCACCCGACCACCGCCCGGGTTTGCGAGGACCCGGGGCCCGCCCTGTAGGCTGTCACTTCGTGCCAGGGCGCATAGCTCAGCGGTAGAGCGCTGCTCTTACAAAGCAGATGTCACAGGTTCGAATCCTGTTGTGCCCACCAGTAAGAACGCCCCCGCAGAAGTCCTCCACGGGGGCGCTGACGGTAGATTTTGACGGCAGTCCCTACTCCGGACGCTTCTGCCGTCGCCGCAAGAGTCGGCCTAGCTGTCCTCGACTTCCTTCATCAGCAGCCGGAGAGTCAGCGAGTGCTTCTCGGGCGGCAGTTCATCCATGGCCGTGCGGGCATAGGCGACACCGCCGGCATGGTCACCGGACCGCGCCAGCATGAGACCACGGTGCATTTCCAAGTGCGTGGCGAAACGGGGGAGCGAGGCGGGCAGTTCACGCCGGGCCGCGTCCTGGGCCGCTACGGCGCTGTTCTCGTCGCCGAGCCTTGCGGCCAGCAAGGATGTGAAGACGTTCATGCGCCACCAGGGCACCGCGTAGTCGCTGGTCTGCTCATGGGATCCGGTGGCATCGAAGACCCGGCGCCCCTGCTCCAGGAGCTTCCGGGCTGTGGCCGTGTCGCCCCGGAGCGCGGCCGCGTGTGCCTTGCCCATGATGGCGTTCAGGAGCCCCAAGGACGGCTTGTCGCTGATGGCCATGGCCTGATCGGCCAGTACGTCCGCCACACCCAGGGACGCGCCCTCGTAACCGAGTGCGATGGCCGCCCGCCCGCGCACCCATACCCGCGCCGCCTCGTCGCCCGACTCGTCCGCCGCTCGGGCCGCCATGCGGTACCAGCTCACTGCCTTGGAGCCGTCCGCTCCCGGGAACGTCTTGGCGTACAGGGTCATCAGCCGGGACGCGACGGACCACAGCCGGGGGTTGTCGAGCTGCTGCTGGACGACCATGAGTTCGCCCGAGACGCGACGCTGGATGTCCGCCGCGCCCAACGACATGTAGTCCGTCCCGTAAGCGGCCAGCTTCCCCTCCCAGTCGTCGACGGACGGGCCGCCGGCGAGACGGGCGCTGAATCCCACGGTCAGCAGGTCGGAAGCCACCACGGGAGCTATGGCGGCCGCCGCTACATCACTGATGAACGTACGTCGCTTCACCTCGGCCTCAAGGACTGCTAGGGGTACGTCGAGCACGGCGGACAGGCACCGGAGGTAGAACGGCCCCGGCGTCACCTTGCAACATTCCCAGTTGCTCACGTACTCCCGGGTGAGGCCGGTGCCGAAGATTTTGTTGATCTCCGATGCCAAGCGGCTCTGACTCCAGCCGCGTGCCTTGCGTAGGTCCCTGATCAGTTGCCCAATGGCCATAGGCCAAGACTGCCACTGTGCGTGCACCTGGTCCGGGCAACGGAGGGTACCGGCAAGGGACTTGCCACTACTCGTGCCACTACAGCGCCTGCCCGTTCAGGTCGATGGTGTCGTGCATGGCGAACCATGGACAGCGGCTGAGGGGCGAGGCCGACCGGGAGAGCACAACAGGGGCGGACAGCGGCCGCCCCCAGCGGCGGACTCGTCGTCGGCAGGCTCCCGCGTCGCAGACAGCGCCCGTGCCCCTCTCGTACTGCGGGGTGTGCATCGGGCACCGCCTGGTCCACTGCCCCGACTGCGCCGGCTTCGGCGACATCACGGCTGAAGGGTGCGCCACCTGTCGCAGCACGGGCAAGCTCCCGTGCCCTCGCTGCGCGGGCGGGGACCGTGAACCGCACTCCTGGTGGTGACCTCATCGTCACCGAGCAACCTTCAACCCCCCTGAACAGGAAGGCAGTTATAGGTGAGAGTCGACCGGCCGGACTTGGACCAGATGCACCGCTACGTGGTCACGGTGCCGCACACCAGCGGCCCGTCACACGCCGAGCACCCCACCCCGGTACGCCCCGGGGACACCTGCCCCGGGTGCGCCACCGTGGACGCTGCTCTCGCCGAAGCGGTACGCCGCAGGGACACCGAAGCCGAAGCGCGGAGCGCGGCGGACCGCGCCCGTCACTGGCAGCGGGCCCACCGGCCGGTGTCGGCACGGTCGCCGGAAGAACGGCGGCGGCCCCTGCCCGGACGGAGCCGCGCATGACGACTCCCCAGGCGACCGGCCACGGCGAAGAGCGCCAGGCGCGCGACGTACCCGCGCCGTCTCCCACCCCGGTCCCCGCCGGCACTCGCGAGATCCCGCCCGAGGAGGCAGACAGGCCCTGCCGCTTCCCGTGCTCGATCTGCCGCAGCAAGGGGCGCCAGTGAGACGGCGCGCCCGCCAACGCCGGGCGTCGGCGTACCGCGAGCACGCGGCAACCGGGCTCGGCGCGCTCACGGCCGCGCTCATCGTCGCTGCGGTGTGCGCTGCCGTGTGGCTCGCGGTGACGAGCGTCCCCGCACACCGGTAGCAGCGGATGCCCCGCCCTGGGCGCCTCTGTGAAGGCGCGCGGGGCGGGGCATCGGCCGTCCGCCGGGGACCCTGTACGCGGTACACATTCCGTACACACGACCCCGGGACACCCCGTGATCACGAGTGAAAGTCGGTTACCTGTTTCGGCAGGTCAGAGCGTTGCCGCAACCGTTTCCGCTGGTCACGAAGGTGCTCTGAATGCGCTTACAAAGCCGTACTTGAGCCGGAACGTCGTCAAGCCGCACCCCGGGATCGAGCTGCGGCAGCTTCTGCCTGCATCCGGTCCGTAACGTCGATCCATTCTCCGGGGATCTCGCCGGTCTCGGCTTCGATGCGAGCCAGCTCGCGACCACGCACTGCGGCGGTGCTGATGTCCTCGGCGATCTGACGCCACTTCGCGAACGCGGGGCCCCTCAGGCTTCGTGGTTCTGGCGCCATCCGGCTTCGATGCGGGCTTGGGGCGAGAGTGGTTCAGAGGGCGCCGGTCCGGATCGCGGTGACGAAGGCGGTCCAGGCCGGCGCCCTGGGTATGAGTACGGGGCCGTGGGGGGTGCGTTTGCTGTCGCGGACGGGGACGGTGGTGGGGGCAGGGGCGGTTCCGGGTATGTGGTCGGCGACCTCCAGGCAGTTGCCGCCACCACCGGCGCTGTAGCTGCTCTTGCGCCAAGTCCTGGTGCGCAGTTCAGATGGTGTCTGCATGTGCGTGTTCCTCCGCCACCGACCGGATCAGTGCCAGGGACGCCTCTGGTGGCAACGCGACGGCCCGTGCGAGATCGTAGGACGCCGTGTACATGGCGACTAGGGAAGGGTCATCCAACAGTCGGCCTGTGTGTTCACTCTCCGTGTAGACCACGGGTGCCGCATCGGCGAAGGTCATGATGGATGTCAGGCCGCAACTCATGAGCGGGTGTGCTCCGGTCGCGATGGGCAGCACCTGGATCAGGATCCGGTCGCGCTGTGCCAACGTACCGATGTGGTTGAGCTGTTCGGCCATGGGCCGCCGACCACCGACAGGCAACCGGATCACCGACTCGTGCAAGATGGCCCAGAACTTCGGCTTCGCCGGTCCTTCAAGAATGGAGGCGCGTTCCAGCCGTGCCGACAGGCGCTTCTCGGCGAGTGACTCCGGTTGCAACGGGTCATGGGCGCGGATCACGGCGCGTGCGTACGCCTCGGTCTGCAGGACGCCAGGGACCAGGATCGGGGAGAACTCGCAGATGGACGCTGCGTACGGCTCCAGTTCCGCTGCCTGTGCGAAGTAGTCCGCGTGCTTGGACTTCCGCACCGCACCACAGTGCCGTTCGAAGAACCCGTTGGTCTCCAGCGCAACATCGATCCGATGCGCCAGATCCGGTGGCATCCGCCGTGTCCCGGCCTCCAGCTGACCGATGAACGCCCCACTGCAAATGACCCGTTTACCCAGATCCGCCTGTGACAGCCCCGCCGCCTCCCGCAGGTGCCGCAGTTCCGCCCCGTACAGGGCCTGCGGAGACGCGGACGGGTCGAGTTCCTTGGCAGGGGGCATCGGGCAACTCCGTGTACGCGGCATCTGACTATGTCATTGGCTGGACCACAGGCACTCCCGAGTGCACCGCTCCGACGCCAAAGTGAGCTGGCACACACGGTAGTTGCCCGTTCCGCATGAGCGGGACACGTTCGATGGAGGTTCGATGCACACCCCGGAAATCGGTGAGATCGTGCGCGACACGGAGGCCAATCGCCTCGGCCAGGTGATGGCCAGAGAAAGCAACGGCTACGCCCTCCGCCCCGTGCGTGGCGGCATTGAGTGGACCGCTCAGCCGTCCGCGCTCGAACCGCTCACCGAGCGGGAGTTGCTGAGTGCCCGGGTGGCGGAGGCCAATGCCGGGAGCCGGCGGAGCGGCCGGTGACGGAGCGGAAGGAGGAGGAGACGCACTGGTGCCTGCGGTGTGCGCGGCTGAGCATGGCGCGGACCATGGCGATCCGGGACGGGCGGATGCGGGACGCGTTCGCGATCGAGGACGAGCGCCAGCAGCACGTACGGGAGGTGTGCCCGTGAGCGTTCCGGTGCCGCACTCGGGCGGGGCTGCGGTCATCGCCCGCAGTGAAGTGGATTCGCGTACCGAGTGCGGGCGGCCCGCTGACGTACGGGACCGGGCGGCCGTCTGCCGTAACTGGGCCGCGTACGCCCGTACGTGATGCCCGGGCCGGCTCACGCCGCCGCTTCGCGGCAGTCCCGGCACAGGCCCGGGTGGGGTGCCCGGAACGCGCGGTCGCAGCCGTCGCAGTTGCGCAGGGGGTGGGGGCGTACGGGTTCCGGCTTCGGTGCGGCCGCCGGTACGGATGTGGGCAGGGCGGGCGGGAGCCAGTCGGTGAGGCGGTGGGTGAGGATCCTGGCGGGCCACTTCAGGCCCTCCGCCGGGAGTTCGCGGGTCAGGGTGTGCCTGAGCTGGTGCGGGCCGATGCCCCGGTCCAGCCAGGTCCGGACGAGCGGGGCCATGTGCCGGATGTCCCGCCCGGAGAGCAGCAGGCGCGGGTCGCGGCGGCGGAGGGAGGCCAGGATGTCGGCCGCCTCCTGGTCCACGGGTTCCTGGTCCACGGGCGGGAGTTCGGGGGTCGCCCGGGTGGGGGTGGGGGCCGCCGCCGGTACGTTCGCGGGCGTACGGTCCGTACGCGTCGGCAGCTGCGGTTCCGGGTGCCCGGTCCCGTCCGCAGGGGTACGGCCCGTACCGGCCGGAACCGCCGTACCGCCCGGCACCTTCCCCCACCGTGCCCCCGGGTGCTCGTACCACGTCGTCCGCGTCCGTACCCGCCCGTCCTTCCCCCGCACCCGCTTCCGCAGCAAGTACCCGGCCGCCTCCAGCTCGTTGAGCGCGCGGCCGATCACGGTCGCGCCCTCCGGGAAGACCTCCGCCAGCTGCTTGATACCGATCCTCGCGCCGTCCGGGAGGGCCTGGATGTACACCGCCAGGCCGCGCGCGACCAGCGACAGCGAAGCGTGCAACGCCAGGTGATTGCCGATGACCGTGAAGCGATCGGTGTGGCGGTGACGGACGTGGGTGACCCCGCGCAGCGGGACAACCGATGAGGTGGAGTGACAGGGGGCCTGGGCGATAGGCTGGGTCTCAGTCATTGGGAAGGCCGACTTCCTTGATGATCAGGCCCTCGACCGGGATGGCTAGGTCCCGTCGGGGGCCGTCTGCGTGTCTGGGTTCTTGCCGCGAACGTACACACGCAACTCACCCCGCATCCCCCGTACTTCGCCGCCTCACCCGATGGAGTGAGACCAGCCCCAAAGGCGACGTCCCCCGTCACCTGAGGTTCCAACAGGGCTGGAAGGGCTTGGTACTTACCCCACGTTCTTTACAAGAAGGCGGCAGGACCCACCGGGTCCCGGTCCACCGGGTCCCGGGGACCTCGACCCGGCACCGCGCACGCGGCCGGGGTGCGGTTCACGCGCGTCCGGGCCCGGGCCCGCAGGCCGGCTCGCGCGGTGCCAGGATGACGAGGCGGAGATCCTGGGAGTACGCGGGAATCAGCACGTGGGACACGACTTCCACTTCCTCGCGTTCGCGCCCCGGCAGTCTCAACCGGAAAACCCGGCCGTCCGCGTACGCGGTCACACTCCGGTCTTCGGTCCATATGCGGAAGCACTCGGGCTCCCGGAGGACGTCTTCGACCAGCATGGCCAATTCGCTGTCATCCGGCCGGCATGCCAGGGCGAAACGGATCTGTGCGAGGAAAACCGGTACGTGGTCGATCCAGTCGACCAGGATCTCACGCGCTTCGGGGTCGGTGAGGATCCAGTGCATGAGATTCGCCTGCGGGAGCTTCGCCCATGGGAACCACGCGTGCATTTCCTGGTTCAACGCGACGATGTTCCACAGTGAGTCGGTGCAATAGGCAGGGGCCGGGGACTGCCGGTCGAGCAGCAGCCGCACAGTGTTCAGGTCGGTCTGGCTGGCTTCTTTGGTCAGCGGAGTGGTTCCGGCCGCGTACTGGCAGAGTGCCCAGTGCTCGTCCGGTCCGAGGGACAGGACTTCCGCGAGCCGGTCGATCAGCTTCCGGGAGAGGCGCGGCGGTATGACGCCCCGTTCGAGATCACGGAACCAGCGCTCGCTGACATCCAGCGACCTCGCCACTTCCGCCTGGGACATCGGGCGCTCATGGCCCCGAGTGCGGCCGGCTTCCGCCCGCCACGAGCGTAAGAGCTCAGGAAATGCCGCAGGGGCAGGAGCTGCTGGAAGACGGGTCGATTTCCTGGAAGGAAAGTACCCAAGTGTTGTGATTTGCTGTGCGGCAGACATAGACACTCACGCAGAACGTTCCCCCCCAGCGCCCTGGCGCCGGCCGACGGGGGCAGTCTAACCTGCCGTACTCTCACCTACGCTGTGAGCGTTTTCACTGGGTAACCGAAGGGTCGATGACCGTTTTGTGAAAACGGAAGTGATCCTTCCTGCATTGCGTCAAAAATAGGTGCTGTCGGACAAGTTGGCCCTGCCGGCCTCCGGACGGGACGGCTGCCCGGGGGTCAGGCGCAGCGTGTCCCCGACGTGCACCACGGTGCGGCCTGCGGGGTGGGCGAGGGCGCCCAATATGTTGTGGTGCAGGCGGGCCAGCGTCCGGTGGATCCCCCGGTCCTCAGGAAGCGTGCCCTGCGGCCGAGTTGTCATCGAACAGCGAGGGGTGGCCTTGCGTACCCACGCGGTGGCCTCGCCCAGCGTGAGCGTTCCTCCCGGCCAGGCCTCCTCCGGAAACCCTTCGTCCCCGGTGCCCGTACCGGCCGTGTCCACCAGGAGGTTGGGGCGGAACCTGCGGACGTCCCAGTCCCCCTCCGGGTAGAGCCGGTGAGCGGCGCGGAGACTCGCTGTGGTCAGTACGTGCAGGGCCGACTTGGTGTCGAAGAAGACCCCTGGCTGGGTGGCCAGTTCCTTCGTCGCTCCGTTCGCCTCTTCGTCCTCGTCGTCCAGGACCTTCTCGAACAGGGCGCGTTGGCCGGGGAGCGGGCGGACGAGACGGGACGCGCGTCCCAGCCAGCCGGAGAGGCACTGGTCCAGTCGCGGGTCGCCGGCTTCGAGCTCCGTCCCGCCGGGCAGGCGCACAAGGACGCCGTTGTCGGGGCAGGTTCTGGCGGAGGCCAGCAGCAGCCGTCTCTCCTTCTTCGCGGAGAGGATCTTCCCCGACGCGACGTCGAGGACCGCGAAGCCGCGGTCCCCCTCCAGTCCCCGGTCGGTCAGCGTCACCGCGGGCAGGCGCTCGCCGCCCATCGACTTCACCGGATATCGCCAGACCTGCGCGACCGTCCCCACGACGTACGACAGCGTGTCCGCCCCAGGCATTGCCCCTGCCTCCGAATTGCCCGATGCCGCGCCGGGCCGCCCGTGGAATGGCGGCTCGACTTGGCCAAGGGCCGCCAACCTACCTCATCCGTCCCGGGGCGCCGGGCGGATCGCACCGGCAGATATCTGCCGGTCCACTCGCGGGGATCTTTTCGGGCAGTGCGCCCAAGTACCGGCAGATTATTGCCTGTTGACACTTCGTGCTGCCTGCATCAAAGATCTTCGTGCAGGTCGTCGGGGGTATGAGCGGACCTGAGCCTCGCCCGGCCGACGGCATACCAGCGTCAGTCACACTCCAAGGAATTCCGTGCCTCTGTTCAGCACCGCACGACAAGACCTGGCACGCTTCGCGAATGCCCATAACCTTCTGCAGGCCGGTGTCCAGTCGGTCCGTTCGGATTCGTACCGGAGCAGGTTCGGACGGTGGGAAGAACGGGCGAGTGTCCGGGCCAAGCCTCAGCGGGCACTCCGTGAGGAGGACGAGGGCAGGCTCTACTTCCCGCCCGAATTCGTCCCCGTTGTCTCGCACCCGCTGGTCCGGGAACGGGGCCAGGAATGCGCGGAGCGCATCCTCGTGCACCGTCTGCATCACTACCTGTACTTCACCGTGGAACTGGAACAGGTCGCGGTCATCCCGATCAGCTCGAAGATCAGCCGTGGGCGGGCCGGACTTCACCTGCCGGAGAAGATGAAGGAAGACGCCTTCAAGATCACCACGGATGAGGCGTGGCACGCCCAGTTCACCTACGACATGCTCAAGCAGGTCGAACGGCGCACCGGCGTTCCGGCGCACATGCCCGAGACACCGCAGTTCGTCGAGAGCCTCGACCGGATCCACCGCCGTATCGACCCGGACCTCAAGGGTCTCGACGAGCTCGTCTTCGCGGTCGTCAGCGAGACCCTGATCTCCAACATGCTGGGCGAGATCCCCCGTGACGAGCGTCTGCCCGTGGCGGTGCGCGAACTCGTCGCCGACCACGCGGAGGACGAAGGCAAGCACCACGCGTACTTCAGCAGCCTCCTTGAGTACCTGTGGCCGGCGCTCAGCCGGGACCAGCGGCGGCGTATCGGCCCGCTGATCCCGGAGCTGATCTTCACCTTTCTTGAGCCCGATTACCGGTCGATGAGCTATGGGCTCCACGAGACGGGATTCACCGCCCCGGAGATCGACCGGATCATTCACGAGTCCTACCTTCGCGACGATGTGAACAAGACCATCGGTGAAGCGGCCCAGGCCACGATCCACTACTTCAGGATGATCGGCGTCATGGACGACCCGGGGACCCGGGACGCGTTCCTCGCTTCCGGTCTCGCCGCCGACCTCTGATCAAGCCGCTCGTAAAAGTCAGCACAGGAGAACACCGTGGCAACCATCCGTCATGCGACGCGAAGTGACGGCGAGACCGTCCGGCGCATCGCCTTTCCCGTCCTCTGCGAGTACGGCATCCCGGCCGACCCGGACGGGACCGACGCCGACCTCATGTCGTTCGGCGACAGGCCGGACGACAGCGTTGTGCACCTTGTCGCGGAGGAGGACGGCATCATCGTCGGTGCGCTTCTCGCCGCGCCCGAAGGGCAGGGCCAGGGGCTCATGCGGCTCTCGAAGGTCATGGTCCGGGCCGGTCACCGCCGGAAGGGCATCGGCACCGCTCTCCTCGAAGAGGCCGCACGTACTGCGCAGGGCGCCGGTTTCACGGAAATGACCGTCACGGTCCGCCCGTTCTGCCAGGAGGCCGTGAGTCTCTTCGAGGCCCGGGGATGGCTCCGGAGCCCCGGTGCCCCTGTCTCCGCACCGGCCCCGGACCGTGGCTATGTGCTCGCACTCACCCGGGTCGTCGAAACCGTCGCGGCCTGACCGCTGCTCCGCTGCCCGGTCGAGCCATGCCTCACCCTCCACCGCATTCTCGTCAGCACAGAGATGAGTCATCAGCCATGGCCCCCGAGGGACACACACAAGAACTGCTCGTCCGTCAGGCCACCCTGGAAGCAGAAGGCGTCCTCGGCCTGGAACTCGTTTCCCCCTCCGGCAAGGACCTCCCCGAGTGGGATCCCGGAGCGCACATCGAGCTGGTACTGCCCTCGGGCCTGATCCGCCAGTACTCGCTGTGCGGTGACCCGCAGGAGCGCGGTTCCTATCGCATCGCTGTGCTGCGGGAGAGGGAGGGGAGAGGCGGCTCGGAGGAGATCCACACGACGCCGCTGGTGGGCATGGTTCTCCGGGTCCGCGGCCCGCGGAACAGGTTCCCGCTGGTCGAGGCGGGCCACTATGTGTTCATCGCCGGCGGCATCGGCATCACACCCGTTCTCGCGATGCTGCGAGAACTGCGCGCCCGTGACATCCGCGCCGGCTTCTCGCTGCTGTACGGCGGGAGGTCGCTGAACAGCATGGCATTCCGGGACGAACTCCGCCATCTCTGCGGCGACTTGGTCAGCTTTGTTCCCCAGGACGTCATGGGGCTGCCGGACATCGAAGCCGCACTCGCGGGGATGCCGTCCGACACGGTGGTGTACTGCTGCGGCCCGGAGGGTCTGTTGCGTGCCGTGGAAGACGCCTGTGACCTTCTGTTGCCGGACAGCACTTTGCACGTCGAGCGTTTCACCCCGCCCGCCCGGCCCTCCCAGGGCGCCGAGGACGCCGCGCTTGCCGAGAAGAACGCTGTCGGGGAGAACGCTGCCGAGGAGAACGCTTTCGAGGTGGAGCTGCGGCGCACCGGCACAACGGTGGAAGTGCCCCCTTGCAAAAGCATTTTGCAGGCAGTGCGGGAGGCCGGGGTCAGTGTGCCGTCCTCCTGCGAGCAGGGTCACTGCGGAACCTGCGAGACGGCCGTCCTGGCGGGCACGCCTCTGCACCGCGACACGCTGCTGACCGACGAGGAGCGGGAAGCTTCCGAGACGATGATGATCTGTGTGGGGCGATCGCGGTCCGAGAAGCTGGTGCTGGATCTATGATCCACTTCTTGCAACACGCCTGCACTGTCCATCCCGACACTTCGATCTCCCCAGGTCGCGGCACCGAAAGGGCTGCATCGTGAACACGCTTTCCGCCATAGGCTCGTTCCTGGTGGTCGCCACCACACTGATGGTGGCACCCGGCCCCGACACCGCCCTGGTCCTGCGGGCCTCGGTCGTCCACGGCAAACGTCACGCGTTCGCCACGGTCCTGGGCATCAGCAGCGGAGCGGCCACCTGGGGAATCTCGGCCGCGCTCGGCATCTCCGCGCTCGTCACGGCTTCCGAAGTGGCCTACAACACCCTGCGGATCGCCGGCGCCGCCTATCTCGTGTGGATGGGCGTGAGCATGCTGTGGAAGACGCTGCGGCGGGTCACCGCGGACAACTCCGGCGAGGAGACCGACTGGTCGACGGCCGTCACGGGCGCCGAGACGCCGATGCGGGCGTGGCGGCGCGGAATCACCACCAATCTGCTGAATCCCAAGGTCGGCGTCTTCTATGTCGCGATGCTGCCGCAATTCGTGCCGGACGGCGCGTCGCATCTCGCGATGGGCCTCCTGCTCTCCCTGATCCATGTGCTCCTTGGTGTGCTCTGGTTCGGCCTGCTCATCCAGGCGACGGATCTGGCCCGCAAGTGGCTGCAGCGCCGCTCTGTCCAGCTGGGCATGGACAGGGCCACCGGAGCCGTCCTGGTGTGCTTCGGCCTCCTGCTCGGTCTGTCCAGCTCCTGACCGACGGGTACGGGTGGCAGACTGTCCGCGACGAACCCGTGACACAGGGCAAGCGGACACAGGGGGCAACATGCGCAAGACGGTAGCTGTCGGGCTGGGGGTGCTCGTGACGGGCGCCCTGCTCGTCGGGTGCGACGGGAAGAACGGGGCCGCCGGGACGGTGTCGAGCCCCTCCGGCGCCGCCGGTACGCCCCCTGCGAGCGCACCACCCCCGGCCTCCGCCGACGGCAAGGCCGACACCGCCCACCTCCCCGACGTCATCGGCAAACGCCTCCCCGAGGCCCGCAAGGCCGTCGAGGCCGCCGGGTTCCGGCGCATCACCCCGCACGACGCCAGCGGGCGCGACCGGGCGCAGGTGATGACCTCCAACTGGAAGGTGTGCACGCAGAAGCCCGAAGCGGGCAAGCAGGACAAGAGCCAGGAGGTCGCGCTCGGGGTCGTCAAGGTCTCCGAGTCCTGCCCCGCCAAGGACAGCGGCGCCCCGGAGAAGGCCGGCGACACCGTTCCCGACCTGAAGGGGAAGTCGGTGAAGTCCGCGTACGAGTCGGTGGGCGCGCGGAAGGTGGACGCGCAGGACGCCAGTGGGCGTGGGCGGCACGTGCTGGTGGGCTCCAACTGGCAGGTGTGCTCGCAGAGTCCGCGGGCGGGGGAGAAGCTGGGCGAGAAGGTCGTGGTGCGGGCGGTCAAGTACGGGGAGAGCTGCCCGTAGCGGGTCCCGTACGGCGGGAGCCAACCGTACGGAGAGCGCCGCCCGTAGCGGGCCCACCCGCGAAGTCAGCCGCCCGCAGCGGACCGCTGCGCCGTGTCCTCCCGAAAGGACGCCGCAGCCCGCGTCGTGAGCGGTACCGGGCCCGTCGGCCCCGGCATCAGTAAGGGATGTCCCTGTCCCTCCAGCCACGCCCGGTACGTCGGGTTCCCGCGTGCCAGCGCGATGTAGGCGTCCTCCAAGTCCGTGAAGAGCGCATCGTGTTCGCAGGCGGAAAGCGCTCCCGGGCGTATCGCCAGTGACAGCTCCGCCGTGAGCGGATCGCCGTGGAGCGGGCGGATGACCGTTCCCGCGGTCGGTTCGGCGGTCGGCTGGCAGGGGCGTACGGCCTCGCCGGAGGCGACCAGGTCGGCGGCCGTGGCGTTGTCGCGTACGTGCACCAGGCGCGGGTTGAGGCCGGCGGCGGTGAACGCCCGCCGCATCGCGGCCCATTCGTGGTCGGCGGTCGGGTCGACGATCCAGGAGTCGGCGGCGAGGTCGGTGAGGCTGACCACGTGCTGCCGCGCGGCCGGGTGGGCGGCGGCGACGGCGACGAAGCGGGGTTCGCCGGTGGCCAGGACGCGGCGTTGTATGCCGGGCGGGACGTGCAGGGGGAAGCCCTCGGTCTCGTGGACGAAGGCGACGTCGAGCTGCTGGGTGGCCAGGAGTTGGAGCAGGGTGGTGGAGGAGACCTCGATGTGGATGGTCACGTCGGTCTCCGGCAGGCGGCGGTGTATGCGGCGCAGCCACTCCGTGACGACGCGGCCGCCCACGCTGCCGAGGCGCAGCCGTGCGCCGCCGATGCCGGCGGCGGCGTCGCGGGCGGCGGCGACGAGGGCCGCCATCTCGGCGACGATGGGGCGGGCGCGGGAGAGGACCGCGTGGCCCAGGGGTGTGGGGCGGCTGCCGGTCTGGCCGCGGGTGAAGAGGAGTCCGCCGATCGCGGCCTCGATACGGCGGAGTTGGGTCGTGAGCGAGGGCTGGGTCATGCCCAGTTGCAGCGCGGCTTTGCGGACACTTCCCGCGTCCGCGATGGCGCAAAGCGCACGGAGGTGTCTGACCTCTAGCTCCACGTCGGGAGCATAACTGCGGCCTCCTATGTCACACCAGACACATGTCAGGAACATGTCGGCCGGAAGCGGAATCGTTCCGGCCGGGTGCTGGGCGCAGGGTAGGCGATTCGATGGTGTTATGGCCAACTGGCATCATCCGCACCGTTGATTACTCGTCAGAGACTCGGCGGGACCAACAGTTCATCCGCGGACCCCGGTCGCACGGCCCCACCCCGTGCGGTGCGAGGGGTTCTCGGCACGAATGGAGTCCCCCACATGAAACGCTCCACCACGGTGCTGTCGGCAGCTCTCGGTCTCGGGCTCGCGGCGGCGGTCGTAACCGCCGTGCCCGCGACCGCCGCATCGGCTCCCGCCCCGTCCTCCTCCCAGGGCTACACGGCGTCCTCGTACGCCGGTTCCGCCCAGGAGAAGGCGAACAACAAGGCGTTCTTCGAGGCGGTCGTGAAGTCCGCGCTCGCCAAGCAGGCGGCCTCGCCGGGCCTGCGGACGGTCACGGTCACCTACGACGCGAGCAACGCACCCTCGTTCTCCAGAGAGATCGCCAACAGCGCACAGATATGGAACAGTTCGGTGCGCAATGTCCGGCTGCAGCAGGGCGGCAACGCGGACTTCAGCTACTACGAGGGCAACGACCCGCGCGGCTCGTACGCCTCCACCGACGGGCACGGGCGCGGCTACGTCTTCCTCGACTACCAGCAGAACCAGCAGTACAACTCCACCCGGGTCGCCGCGCACGAGACCGGGCACGTGCTCGGCCTGCCGGACCACTACTCGGGGCCGTGCAGCGAGCTGATGTCCGGCGGCGGCCCCGGCCCGTCCTGTCAGAACGTCTACCCGAACGCCAACGAGCGCGCCCGCGTCGACGAGCTGTGGGCCAACGGGCTCTCCGCGTTCGCCAAGGACGGGCTCACCAAGGTCCGCTGATCACCGGCGCGTTCCGCGAGGTCCACTGATCCACCCACCCCGTCCACCGGTCGCCGGCCACGCCACCCCCGGCCCGCACGGTGGACAACGGCGGCCCGGCTCCCCCCACGGAGCCGGGCCGTCCCCGTGCCGTACGAGAAGGAGTGCGGTACGGGCCGTACGGGAAGCGGACCCTCCGCGTACGCGCGCTCGTACCGCTGTCGCGCCCGCCCGTGCCCCGGCGCGCCCCCGGCGTACGGCCCGCGCGGTAACGGCCGCTACGGCGCCTGCGTTTCCCCCTCCTCGGGGCGGCGCATCACATACGCCGCGCCCGCGCCCGCCGCGAACAGGGCGAGGACGGAGACGGCGGTGCCGATCCAGCCGGCGCCCAGCCACTGGCCGCCGAACCAGCCCAGGCTCACGCTGTACGCCGCCCACGCGAGACCCGCCAGCGCCGACCACGGCAGGAACTCGGCGACCCGGCGGTGCATCGCGCCCGCGCCGAGGCTGACGACGCTGCGCCCGGCGGGCGCGAACCGGGCGAGGACCACGAGCGGGCCGCCGCCGCGCAGCAGGGCCGTGCCCAGGCGTTCCTGGGCGGCGGTCAGCCGGCGGGAGCGGGAGATGGCGCGGTCGAGGCGGTCACCGCCGCGCCAGGCGAGCCGGTAGGCGGCCAGGTCGCCCAGGACGGAGGCGGTCGCCGCGCACATCACCAGCGTGAGCATCTGCGAGACGTGGGGGTGGCGGCCGGCCGCGTCGCCCACCGCGTCGGCGGCGGTGCCGGCCGCGGCCGTCGCGGCGGTGATCACCAGTACGCCGCTGGGCAGCACCGGGACGAAGACGTCGAGCACGATCGAGACGCTGACGATGGCGTACATCCAGGGCGTATCCGCCCAAACCCCCAACTGCTCCAGCACGTCCTGATCTCCTGGTAGGGACCCCCGCCGCGACGTCGCAGGGGAGCGGCAGGGGCGGCCTTCACAACCGCACAGCCTACGCCTGAGGCTGGTGGGACATGAGGGCGGGGCGCGGGTTCGCGGGCGGGTGTTGCCCGTGTCACGGGGCGGTTCACGACCCTACGGACGGGCGTACGGACTGCCGTACGGACGCTCCGGCGGACGGCCCGGCGCGCGCGACGGCGGGGCCCGTCCGTGCCGGGCCCCGCCGTACGTCGTGAGGTGCTCGCGCGAGCGTCAGCGGCCGCGCCGCAGGAGCCGGTCGAGCGTGACGGCGCCGGGCCCGGTGAAGACCAGCAGCAGCATCGCCCAGGCGAACATCGCCGAGGACTCGCCGCCGTTCTGCATCGGCCACAGGCCCTCGGGCTGGTGGACGGTGAAGTACGCGTAGGCCATCGAGCCGGAGGAGACGAACGCGGCGGTGCGGGTGCCGGTGCCGAGCAGCACCAGGACGCCGCCGACGAGCTGGATCGCCGCCGCGTACCAGCCCGGCCAGGTGCCGAAGGGGATCGTGCCGCCGTTGCTGCCCGCGGCGCCGCCGAGGACACCGAGGAGCGAGGCCGCGCCGTGGCAGGCGAAGAGCAGGCCGACGACGACGCGGAAGGCGGACAGGGCGTAGGGGCGGGCGGCGTCGAGCCGCTCCGCGAGGGAGGCGGGCGCGGTGGGGGTCGCGCCGGCCGGGCGGGCGGGGCTCGCCGTGGCGGGGGTGGGGGGCATGGCAGTGCTCCTCGTATCGGGGGGACGGATGCGAGGATTCCACATTAGGTTGAGCTTTCAATGTTTGCAAGTTCAAGTTTTTATAAGGAGGTCCGGGAGAGGGTCCGGCGGCGATCATCCGGCCTAGGGTGTGGGCGTGCTCGCCGCCGCGGCCCTGCTGCCCGTGAACACCACCCTCGGGGTGGTCCTCGCCGTCCTGCTCGTCGCCGCCGTGGGCGTCGCCGCGCTCGCGCGCCTCGCCGACTTCCGCGAACGCGGCTACCACCGGGCCATCGCACTCGCCGGGATCCGCGCGGCCGTCCAACTGGCCGCCGTCTCCGCGCTGATCGGCTGGGTGGTGCGGGAAGTACCGCTGCTGCTGTGCTTCCTGTTCCTGATGTTCGCCGTGGCCGTACGGACCGCCGGGCGCCGTATCACCGACAACCGCACGTGGTGGTGGGCCGCCGTGCCCATCGCCGCCGGCGTCGCCCCCGTCGTCGCCGTGCTGCTGTTGACCGGGCTCGTCCCCCTCAAGGGCGTCGCGCTCGTACCGATCACCGGCATCCTCATCGGCGGCGGCCTCACCGCGACCGTGCTCGGCGGACGGCGCGCCCTCGACGAACTGCGCACCCGGCACGGCGAGGTCGAGGCGGGCATGGCCCTCGGGCTGCCCGACCGCGACGCCCGGCTGCTCGTCGCCCGCCCCGCCGCCTCCGAAGCGCTCGTCCCCGGCCTGGACCAGACCCGCACCGTGGGCCTCGTCACGCTGCCCGGCGCGTTCGTCGGCATGCTGCTCGGCGGCGCCTCGCCGCTCCTCGCGGGCGCGGTGCAGCTGTTCGTGCTGGTCGCGCTGCTGGCCGTGCAGGCCGTGGCGGTCGCCGTCGTCCTCGAACTCGTCGCGCGCGGGCGGCTGCACCGCGCGGACGGGGGCGGACGCGCCCGGCGGCGGTCGCGTACCCTGAGGGGAGCAGAAGGGGAGTAGCTCTTCGCCGGACCGTCGACACACTGCTGGGCCCAGCCCGGCCGGCGCCCGGAGGCCCGCGCACCGCTCGCGGGCCAGCGAGACCTTCGGCCGCAGTGTCCACGACGCTGCCGTGCCGAAGCGACCCCGGAAAGCCTTTCGGTCCCTCTCGGCGCGGCAGCCCCACCGACAGGGGAAACCGCCTCCGTGTTCAGCCTCACCGTCGCCGCGCTCGTCTTCGGCGTCATCTTCCTCGCCGAACTGCCCGACAAGACCGCCCTCGCCTCGCTGATGCTCGGCACCCGCTACCGGGCCTCGTACGTCTTCGCCGGCGTCGCCGCCGCCTTCGCCGTGCACGTCGCCCTCGCCATCGCCGCCGGCAGCCTGCTCACGCTGCTGCCGCACCGGCTGCTGGAGGTGATCGTGGGCCTGGCGTTCGTCGTCGGCGCGGCGATGCTGCTGCTGAAGAAGGACGACGGGGAGGAGGAAGTGGCCCGGCCGGCCGACCAGTCCTTCTGGAAGGTCTCCGGGGCCGGCTTCACGCTGATCCTCGTCGCCGAGTTCGGCGACCTCACCCAGATCATGACCGCAAACCTGGCCGCCCGCTACGGCGATCCGCTCTCCGTCGGCGTCGGCGCCACGCTCGGCCTGTGGGCCGTCGCGGGCCTGGGCATCGTGGGCGGCCGCGCCCTGATGAAGCGGGTGCCGCTCGCGCTGATCACGAAAGTCGCGGCGCTGGTGATGCTGGTGCTGGCGGGCTTCAGCCTCTACGGGGCGGCGGTCGGCTGACGCCGACGGGGACGGGGTGCGCTGCCGCGCGGTTCGGCGTTCCGCCGGGGCGTGGTCCTGGGCTGCCGTGCGCGCGGGTACCGGGCCGGTGCCGCTGGGCCGGTTCCGGCTGCGGGTGCACTGCCGTGCGGGGTTCCGTGTCGTGTGCGGGGGCCCGCGCCTGTGCGGCGGTGCCGCGCGGGTACGGGGCCGGTGCGGCCGTGCCGCGGGGCCGGTTCCGGCTCACATGGTCGCCGGGGTGTCCGGGTCGCGTCCCGGGTACGCGTACGGGCCGTACGGAACCGGGCACCTGTCCCGGCCGTACGGCCCGTACGGGCGTTCAGCCCGTGATGCTCAGCGTGATGCCGCCGTCCGGCAGGGCCGTCACCCGTACCCGCGTGAGGTCGGTGACGTGCGGGTCCGGCGCGTAGGCCGCCGCGCGGGGGCCCACGCCCACCACGCGCATGCCCGCGGCCCGGCCCGCCGCGATCCCCGCCTCCGAGTCCTCGAAGACGACGCAGTCCTCGGGTGCGAAGCCGAGCGCGGCCGCGCCCTTGAGGAAGCCCTCCGGGTCCGGCTTGCTCGCGCCCACGGACTCCGCCGTCACCCGCACGTGCGGCATCGGCAGTCCGGCCGCGCCCATGCGGGCCGTGGCCAGGGCGAGGTCGGCGGAGGTGACCAGGGCGTGCGGCAGCTCCGCGAGGGCGGCCATGAAGGCGGGGGCGCCACCGACCGGGACGACGCCGTCGACGTCGGCGGTCTCGGCGGCCAGCATGCGCGCGTTGTCGGCGTGGTTGAGCTCCATCGGCCGGTCCGGCAGCAGCGCCGCCATCGTGGCCCAGCCCTGCCGGCCGTGCACGACCTTCATGACCTCGTCGCCGTCGAGTCCCTGCTCCGCGGCCCAGTGGCGCCAGCAGCGCTCCACCACGGCATCGGAGTTGACGATCGTCCCGTCCATGTCCAACAGGAGAGCGCGGGCGGTCAGCGTGGTGCTGGTGGCGGGGGCGTGGTGGGCCGGCTGCATCGGCGTACTCCAAGGCGCGGGAGACAGACAAGCGGCCCCGCCCGCCGGTCAGGGAATACGGGCGGGGCCACTTTGTTCCTCAACGATACAAAAAGACCGGGGCGAAACGCCAACGCCCCAGGTCGGCCCCCCGGCACCCGCCTCCGGGACCGCGCGCCCGCCCTGCCCAATGGCCTAGCCCGGCGGGCCCCGCGCGCCGATCCGGCCCACGATGGAGCGTGACGGCACCCGCGGCCCGGCCGGAAGCCGTCGAGCCGCACGAGAGCCGCACCCCGGCCGCGTCCCCGCAGCGACAGGAGCGACCATGGCGGACCAGACCCCGGAGCCCGCCGGGGCCGCCGACCCCGCACCCGGCCGGCCGCCCGGCGCCGTGGCCGGGCCGGAGCCCGGCCGGAGCCGGTCGCGGCGCGCGGTCATGGTCTCCATCGGCGCCCTGCTCATGGGCATGCTGCTCGCGGCCCTCGACCAGACCATTGTCTCCACCGCCCTGCCCACCATTGTCAGCGACCTCGGCGGCCTGGAGCACCTGTCGTGGGTCGTCACCGCCTACCTGCTCGCCTCCACCGCCGCGACTCCCCTGTGGGGCAAGCTCGGTGACCAGTACGGCCGCAAGAAACTGTTCCAGACGGCCATCGTCATCTTCCTCGTCGGCTCCGCGCTGTGCGGCCAGTCACGGAACATGGGCGAGCTCATCGGCTTCCGCGCGCTGCAGGGACTGGGCGGCGGCGGGCTCATCGCCCTGTCGATGGCGATCGTCGGCGACATCGTCGCCCCCCGCGAACGCGGCCGCTACCAGGGCCTGTTCGGGGCGGTCTTCGGCGCGTCCAGCGTGCTCGGACCGCTGCTGGGCGGGCTGTTCGTCGACAACCTCAGCTGGCGCTGGGTGTTCTACATCAACCTGCCCGTCGGCCTCGTCGCGCTCGCCGTCATCGCCGCCGTGCTGCACATCCCCGTCCACCGCACCCCGCACCGCATCGACTACCTGGGCACCTTCCTCATCGCCGCCGTCGCCACCTGCCTGGTGCTGATGACCTCGCTCGGCGGCGTCAGCTTCCCGTGGACGTCCTGGCAGATCGTCGGCCTCGGCGTCCTGGGCCTCCTGCTGCTCGTCCCCTTCGTCCTGACCGAACTGCGCGCCGCCGAACCCGTACTGCCGCTGGGCCTGTTCCGCATGCGCACCTTCACGCTCTGCTCGGTCATCGGCTTCGTCATCGGCTTCGCCATGTTCGGCTCCATGACCTATCTGCCGACCTTCCTCCAGGTCGTCCAGGGCGTGACACCCACCCTGTCCGGCGTGCACATGCTGCCGATGGTCTTCGGCATGCTCATCGCCTCCACCGGCTCCGGCCAGCTCGTCAGCCGCACCGGCCACTACCGGATCTTCCCCATCGCCGGCACCGGCGTCACCGCCGTCGGCCTGCTCCTGCTGCACCGGCTCCAGCCCTCCAGCGGCGTCGCCGAGATGAGCGTCTACTTCTTCGTCTTCGGCTTCGGACTCGGCCTCGTCATGCAGGTCCTCGTGCTCATCGTGCAGAACTCGGTCGGCTACCAGGACCTCGGCGTCGCCACCTCCGGCGCCACCTTCTTCCGCTCCATCGGCGCCTCCTTCGGCGTCGCCGTCTTCGGCACGATCTTCTCCAACCGGCTCGGCCCCCGCGTCGCCACCGCCCTCGCCGGCACCCCGCTCCCGCCCGGCGTCACCCCCAAGTCCCTGACGTCCGACCCCCGCGCCATGGCCCTGCTGCCGCCCGGCACCCGCACCGCCGTCATCGCCGCCTACTCGCAGTCCATCACCGAGGTCTTCCTCTACGCGGTGCCCGTGATGCTGCTCGCCTTCGCCCTGGCCTTCCTCGTCAGGGAACAGCCGCTGCGCGGCGGCTGCACCGTCCCCGACGCCGGCGAGGTCGTCTCCTCCAACCCCGTCCACCGCTCCTCCCACGACGAGGCCGCCCGCATCCTCTCCCTGCTCGGCAGCCGCGAGGGACAGCGCCACATCTACGCCAAGCTCACCGCACGGGCCGGGCTCGACCTGCTGCCCGCCGCCAGCTGGCTGCTGCTGCGCATCAAACGCCACGGATCCGCCGAGCCCGCCCTCCTCGCCGAACGCGTCGACATCCCCCTGCGCGTCATCACCGACGCCACCCGGCAGTTGGAGACCCGCGGCCTGGCCGTACGCCAGGGGCTGCCGCTCGTCCTCACCGACGAGGGCCGCCGGCAGGCCGAACTGCTCTTCCGCGCCCGCGAGGAGTCACTCGCCGAACTGCTGGGCGACTGGTGGACCAAGGACCGCCCCACCGACCTGCGCCAACTCGTCCAGGAACTCTCCGGCGAACTGTGCGGATCCGACGCCGAACAACCCCACGACGGGCCCCGCGGCGACCACGACCACCCGCGCTGACCACCGCCCCCGTCACCCGCGCGTACCCCCGTCCCCGTGGCAACGCCCAGGTGGCCGGAGGGCGACCTGCGGGTGTGGCCCAGGACTCAGTAAGGTCATCCACAGCCCGACGAGGGTGACCGAACTTGGGCGACCGGAGGAGCGGCAGGGCGTGGCGAATGCACAGACGGGTGGACCGGCCGGTCCACCGGGAGCGGGGCAGCGGACCGGCCTCGCGCCGGCGGCCCTGTGGCTGCTCGCCGGGCTGCTGGCCGTGCGTCAGGCCGCCGCGGTGCTGCGGCTGCCCCCCGAGCGGCGGTTCACCGAACTGGAGCGGTGGATCGGCGAGAACGGCGTACTGCACGTCCGCGGCTCCCTCTACGACAGCGCCGGCGAGAAGTTCACCGGCACCCCCTTCGGCGGACTCGTCCTCAAACCCCTCACCCGCGCCGCCGAGAACAGCCTCGGCCTCGGCTGGACCTTCGGCACCCTGCTGCTCGTCGCCGCCGTCGCCCTCGTCGCCGCCCGCTCGCTGCCCCGCCCCGTCTCCCGCCGCACCGCGCAGTTCGCCGCGCCCGCCGCGCTCTGTCTGACGGTGCTCTCCCTGCCCGTACGCAACACCTTCACCCTCGGCCAGACCAGCATCCTTCCCGTGCTGCTGGTCCTCCTCGGCTGCGCGCTGCCCCGCCTCGCCGGCGGCACCGGCCGGGCGGGCGGCGTGCTCGTCGGCCTCGCCGCCGCGCTGCAACCGGCCGTCCTGCTCTTCGCCGTCCTGCAGTGGCTCACCGGACGGCGCAGAGCCGCCCTCACCGCAGGCGGCACCTTCGCCGCCTGCACCGCCCTCGCGTGGGCGCTGATGCCCGCCGACTCCGCCGCCTACTGGGTGCACCACATCGCCGGCGCCGGCCTCGGCCAGGCACCCGACGGGCTCGCCAACCAGTCCCTGCACGGACTGCTGCTGCGCCTCGGCCTCGGCGGACCCGCCGAACTCGCCCTGTACGGGCTGCTGTCCGCCGCCGTCGCCGTCCTCGGCCTGCGCCGCGCCGCCGCCTACGCCCGCGACGGGCAGCTGCTGCTCGCCACCGCCGTCACCGGCTGCGTCACCGTCGCCGTCTCGCCCACCGCCTGGCAGCACCAGACGCTGTGGATCCTGCTCGCCGTCGTCGGCCGGGTCGGCAGGCGCCGCGCCGACCGCCTGGTGTGGCCCGTCATGGTCGTCCTCGTCATGACGCTCACCAGCACCGTGCTGATGCCCGACAAGAACCCGGTGCTGCGCCCCATCGGCGACAACGCGCCGCTGCTCGCCGCCCTCCTGGCCGCCTGCGCCGTGCCCTTCCTCACCCGCGACCGCGAGCACTGGGACCGCCCCGTGCCCACGCCCGTCAGCGCGCCGCGCCCGGGCCGGCTCTCCTGGGTGCCGCTGTTCCGCTTCTGGAAGCGGCCGCTGACCCGGCCCAACGTGCTCCTGGAGCTGATGCTGATACGGGTCGGCTACTGGTTCTACTCCTACATCCGCGCGAGCGCGCCCGACGAGCGTGCCCTCGCCGAGGGCCACGGCCGGCAGATCCTCGGCATCGAGGAGTTCCTGCACCTCGACGTCGAGCACGGCTTCAACCGGTTCGTGGCAAGCGTGGACTGGCTCACCGGCGCCATGAACTACTACTACGGCACCTTCCACTTCCTGGTGCCCGTCTCCCTCCTCGTCTACCTGTACGTGCGCCGCCCCGGCACCTACCGCTGGGCCCGCACCGCCCTCTCCCTGGCCACGCTCCTCGCGCTCGTCGGCTTCTGGGTATATCCGCTGGCGCCGCCGCGGCTCATGCCCGGCCGCGGCTTCATCGACACCGCCAACGGCCCCCAGGACCTGGACAATCCGGACTTCGGGGCGTTGACCGAGCTGTCCAACCAGTACGCCGCCATGCCCTCGCTGCACATCGGCTGGTCGCTGTGGTGCGGCGTCGTCATCGCCGCCGTCGCCCCCAGAGCGTGGATGAAGTGGCTCGGCATGCTCTACCCGCTGATGACCTTCCTGGTCATCCTCGGCACCGCCAACCACTACGTGCTCGACGCCCTCGGCGGCGCCCTCGTCGTCACCCTCGGCTTCGCGATCCAGTACGCGCTGGCCGGACCGGGACGCGGCACGGCCGCACCGCCCGCGGAAGGCGGCCGGCCCGGCGCCGAGGGGCCGCTCGACGCCGGGCCGGTGGTACGGGAACGGGAGCAGACCCCGGCCTGAGGCCGGGCGGCGTCAGCTGCCGACCGTGATCTGCTGCGAGGAGTCCGTGGTGTCCGTGACGTCGTAGACCGCGTTGAACGTCGAGGACGTGGCGGACGTCGGGCAGCCCATGCCGCCGGTGACGGTCACGGGAACCACCGCGTCGGTGACGGTGATCTGCGACGGCGCGCCGTTGGTGAACGTCGCGGCGAAGCTCGCCGGCCCGCTCGGCGCGGCCGTCACCGTGCAGGTGGCGATGCCGGAGGTCTGCAGGACAAGGCCGCCGGTGGGCACGGTGAGGGTGGCGGTGACGGGCGAGCCGTTCTGCATCGAGACACCCCACGTGCCCGAGGTGGCGATGCTCGCGCTCACGCCCGGCATGCTCGTGGAGCAGTTGGAGTAGGTCGGCGGGTTGATGGGGCTGGCGACCGGGCCCGAGGGGTTGGTGTTGCCGGGCGCGGCCGGTATCTGGTTGTTGCCGTTCCCGGGCTGGCTGCTGGAGACCGAACACGTCACGGTCACGGATCCGGCCTGGAAGCTCGCGCTGCCGTTGAGCGTGGCCGCGAACGAGTGCCCCGCCGGGCCGACGGTGGTCGAACCGGCGTCGAGGGTACGCGCGTCGGCGCTGCCGGTGGCGGTGAGGGTCAGCGCCGCGGTAGCGGCGAGAGCGGCGCCCGAGGCGACGAGGGCACGCGTACGGACTCTCCGGACGGTCATGCGAACTCCTTCGGGGGTTGGTGGAGTTGCGGAATCGAGCGAGGTGATGGTCATCGGGACGCCGGCCCGGAACCGCCCGTGGGGCGCCGGCCGGTCTCCCGGGCGTACGACCGAGGGCCTGGCGTCACCGGAGCCGTGCGGAGGCGTGCGGGCCGGCTGTGGGGCCGTCGTTCCGGTTGGTTCCCGGGGCTGGGGCGGGCGTGGGGCCGTCGGGCCCGGCGTCCGGGGCGGCTGGGCCCGGGGGTGTTTCCGGGGCGGGTGGTACCCGCGGGTCCGGCTCCCCCGGGGAATCGGCCTCCGGCGCCGAAGGCGCCCTGGGTTGCCAGGCGAAGATCATGCTGCCGCCGACCACGCCGAGCACCGTGCCGAGCAGGAAGCCGCCGAGGTTGGAGATGACCAGCGCGGCCGCCGCGCACATGACGGTGACGATGCCGGCGAGCGTGCGGTAGTACGGCGCGAACCAGGCGCTCAGGCCCATCACGATCATCACGAGGCCCATCAGGACGGCGGGGACGCCCGCGATGCCCTGGACGAGCATGACCTTCAGCGGGGCCAGCGGGATCGCGCTGATCTCCGCGCCGGCGGCGACGGCGAACAGGCCGCCCCAGAACGGACGTCCCTTGCGCCACTGCCGCCATGCCTGCCACGGCCGGCGCCGGCCGGTCACGGGCTCGGTGCCGGCCGCCACGTCAGAAGCACTCCTGCTTGCCCTTGTGCAGCTGGAGGTTCAGGCCGGCGAGCTTGAAGGTGCCCGCGGTGGTGGCCCAGGCGGTCTGGTGGAGATTGTCGACCGTGACCTTCTGGGCCTGCTGGGAGAACATGTCCTGCATGCCCTTGGCCTTGCGCGGGCCCTTGTCCAGCGTGGAGGCGTCGCGGCCGATCTCGATGTCCTGGAACGAGGCGTTGCCGGACATCTGGGTCGCGTCGACGAACAGGTCCTCGGCCTTGACCGGGTTGCTGGGGTCCTGGCCCGCGCTGATGTTGAGCGACACCGCGCCGATGACGGGCAGTTCGGTCACCACGGACTGGCACAGGCTGTGCAGGGTGGCCTTCTTGATGCCGGTGACGACGACGGGCATCAGCTGGTCGCGCTTGTTCACGTCGAAGCTGCCGTACTGGGCGAAGCCCTCGCCCTCCAGCTGGTCGGCCGCGACCTTGAACTGCTGCCCGGACACCGCGAACGAGGCGGCCAGCGCCCCCTGCGCGAGCGCCACGGCCAGCGCGGCCGTGGCCGCGAACCCCGGTACGGCCAGTACGGCGAACCGGCGCCACCTGACGCGTCCGGTGACGGGTCTTCCTTGCTCGTCCTTCATGCTGTTGCCCCTCGTCGAAGCGGTAGGGCAGCGCTGCGTAACCGTGCCGCCGCGCTGCGGGCGTACGGGATGGAGCGTGGGGGGACGTGACGCGTCGGTGCGGGCGCGGCGGACCGCACCCCCGCGAGGTGTACCCGAGGGTAAGTCCGGCGCGGAGGGCTGGCAAGGGTTTGTGCAGGGGATGCGGCTGGAGTGGGGCGGTCCTGAGTTCCTTGTGTGCAGGGCAAGTTGAACCGCCGCGTCGGTACCACCCTCACCTCCGCGCTTTACCGGACCATGGCCCGGGTAAAGGCCTGATTGGCGTGCTGGACAGCGAGGGCAGGACGACTCATGACGACCGCAGTGCACCCAGTCCCCGTCCCCCCGGCCACCGCGGCCGGCGGACTTCCCCTGGCCGGGCACCTGTTGGCGATCCTCCGCGATCCGCTGACGTTCTTTCAGAAACAGCATGCCGTCGGCACGGAAGGAGTGGTGAAGCTGCGCCTCGGCCCCAAACCGGTCCATCTGGTCACCCGGGCGGACCTCGTGCGGCGGCTGCTGGCCGACCCGGTCGCCTTCGACAAGGGCGGCGCCTTCATCGACAGCGCCAAGGCCCTGGTGGGCAACGCCGTGGGCACCTGCCCCACGGTGGACCACAGGACGCAGCGCCCCATGCTGCAGCCCGCCTTCCACCACCGCAGGATCGTGGAGTACTCGCGGGTCATGCAGCGCTGCGCGGCCGCGCTCGCCGGCTCCTGGCAGGACGGGCAGTATGTCGAACTCGTCGACGTGCTGCACCGGTTGGCGGCCCGGGTCGCCGCCCGCACCCTGTTCTCGGGCCCCGGCGCCGCGCACGCGGCCGAGGAGATCCAGCGGCACTTCCCGGCGATGCTGGCCGGGCTGCACCGCAGGATGTTCATCCCCGTCGACTGGGTGCACCGGGCGCCCGTCCCCGTCAACGCCGCCTTCGACGCGGCGCTGCACGGCATCCAGCGCACCGTCGAGGGCGAGATCCGCGCCTACCGCGCGGAGGAGGCCGGCGGGGCGGACCGGGGGGACCTGCTGTCCGCGATGATGCGCGCCCGCGACCCGTACACGGGCGTCCGGCTCACCGACGCCGAGCTCAAGGACCAGGTCATCAGCATGCTGATGGGCGCCATCGAGACCACCGGCAGTACGGCCGCCTGGCTGCTGCACCACCTCGCCGGGGAGCCGCAGGCCGAGGAGACCGTCCTCGCGGAGCTGCGCCGCGCGGTCGGCGAGCGCGGGGTCCGTGCCGAGGACCTGCGCGGGATGGGCGCCCTCAAGCAGTGCCTGACCGAAGTCCTGCGTCTGTACCCGCCGTTCTGGCTGCTGAGCCGGGTCGCCACGCGTCCGGTGGAGCTCGGCGGCTATCTGGTCCCGGCGGGTGCGGACGTCCTCTTCAGCCCGTACTGCCTGCAGCGCGACCCGGGGGTCTTCGCGGACCCGGACCGCTTCGACCCCTGGCGCTGGGACCCGGACCGCGTCACGCCCGCCCAGAAGGAGTCCCAACTGCCCTTCGGTACCGGCTCGCGCAAGTGCCTCGGCGATGTCTTCGGCGCCACCGAGATCTCCCTGATCGTCGCGACCGTGCTGCAGCGGTGGCAGATCGGCCCGGCCACGGGGCTGAGGGTCGTGCCGGTGGTCAAGGGGACCATGCGGCCGAGCCTCATGCCGATGGTGGTGCGGCGCAGGGAGGAGGCGTACGCGCGCTGAGAAGGGCTCCCTTGGGTCCGCGGGCGCTACGGGGCGCCGACGGGCGCCGCGAGCACCGGCTGCGGGGCGGGGGCCTGCGCGATGCGCGCCTCGGGCTCCGGCCAGCACCAGGTGAGCACGGACGGCGGGGCGATGTGCCGGGGCACCTGCTCGGCGTAGCGCAGGAGTTCCGCGACGAGCGCGGCGAGCGGGGTGACGGGCAGCACCGTCGGGTACTGCCAGGCGGCGGCGCGGGAGACGGTCGCGTCCACGTACTCCCAGGAGGCGTCACGCGCCGGGTCGAGGCTGTCGCGGTGCAGGGCCGCGTAGGGGAGCAGGGTGATCAGGGCCCGGCGGAGTTCCAGGGTGACGGCCGGTGCCGCCCCGGGGCCCTGCTCCAGCGCCCGTCGCACGGCCTGGCCGACGCGGTCCGGGAGGTACGGGCGGGGGACGGGCGGCGGCTCCGGCAGCGCGGGGCCGCCGCACCGGGCGCACTCCCGGCGGTTCCGGGGCCGCGACGCTCCCGCGAGAGTGCCCGTCACGCCGTCGCGCGCGGCGCGCGCCAGCGATCTCAGACGCGAGAAGACGCCCGAGGTACGACGCGGGGAGTGACCCGGGAAGTGGCGCGCGAGGGAACGACGTTGACGGCGCGATGAGGGCATGGACATGCTGAAGTACCGCCTCGGACCAGTGCAGTTGGGCCTGAACACCGTAACGGTCTTCATGAAATATGGGCAAGTCGCTTTTCAAAAAGGCTCGTTGGCCGTGCGGCGGGTGCCGGGAAAGCGGTACCCTCAGCGTCTCTGGAGGACGTTGTGGCGGGCCGTGCCCTGAGTAACGGCCGTGCCACGGAACAGAGATCGGATGACCGTGCCCCGTACCCAAGCCGACGCCCAGGACTCCCGCTCCCTGCACGAGCGGATCGCCGCCGACCTGCGTGCCGAGATCATGGCCGGAGACCTGGCCCCCGGCGAAAACCTGCCGTCCACGGCCCGGCTCAAGGAGCGGTTCGAGGCGTCCAGCGCCACGATCCAGAAGGCGATGCAGCTCCTCAAGGACGAGCGGCTCGTCATCGGACGCTCGGGCCTGGCCGTCATCGTCCGCGAGCACCGGCAGCGCACCAGCCGCCCCGCCGGCCTTGCCACCCGCCCGGTCCCCGCGCCGCGCCGCCCGCTCGTGAACTCGCGGCGCAGCGAGGGGCAGAGCCGGTTCCTGGAGGTCAGGGAGACGGTGCCGCCCGCCGACATCTCCGCCGCCATGAACATCCAGAACGGCACCGCCGCCCTGCTCCGCCGGCACGTGCTGGAGGTCGACGGCGAGCCGGTCGAACTCGTCAAGTCCTACTACCCGTTGGAGCTCGCCCGGGGGACCGCCATCATGGAGCGCCGCGGCCTCAAGGGCGGCACTCCCGCCCTGCTGGCCGAGCTCGGCCACCCGCCCCGCCTCAGCATCGACCGCGTCTCCGCCCGGGTCCCCACCCAGGAGCAGTACGACGCGCTGCGGCTGCCCACCAGCCTGCCCGTGCTGCGTACCCTCCGCGTCGTCTACAGCGACCACGAGCGCCCGGTGGAGGTCACCGAGCTGGTCAAGGCGGGTCATCTGAGCGAGACGGAATACGAGTTCACGCCCGCTTGACAGCAGGGCGCTCCCGGCCGCCGCTCGCGGCATCATCAAAGGCAACACCCCGCTGCCCGTCCGCCGAGGGAGCCTGACATGACCGGAGCCGATGGTCTGGACATCACGCACTACGGTCCCGGAGCCCTCCCCGTCATCCGGCGGGCCCTGCTCGACATCTACGGCGAGGTCCTCGCCGACCGCCTGGCCGACCCCTTCCACTCGGTCACGCGGTTCGGCGAGCGCCTCGCCGCCCACGCCGCCCTCCCCGGCTGGGAAGTCGTCGTCGGCTACGACCGGGGGCGCGCCGTCGGCTATGTCTACGGCGCCCCGCTCCCGGCCGGAAGCGACTGGTGGTCCCGGCTGTCCCCCGGCCTGTCCGGCGCCGAGACCGCCGAGGACGGCACACGCACCCTCGCCCTGTACGCCCTCTTCGTCCGCCGTGCCTGGCGCGGCACGGGCGCCGTCCGCCGTCTGCACGACGAACTCCTCGGCGGCCGTTCGGAGTCGCGGGTGACGCTCATGGTCGAGGCGGACCGCCCGAGGCTGAGAGAGCTGTACGAGGGCTGGGGCTACGCGCATGTGGGCGATCAGCGGCCGGGGCCGGGGCCGGGCGGTGCGGTGTACGCGACGCTGCTGCGGGCGCGGGAGCGGGCGGCGGCGTCCGGCAGCTGAAGCGGGCGCTCTGCGGGGGCGTGCCGTCGCGTCGGCACCCCGGGTCACCCGTACCGCACCCGCATCCCCTTCACCCCGTTCAGCCAGGCCGAGCGCAGCCGTCGTGGCGAACCCTCCAGGCGGATGCCCGGCATCGTGTCCGCGATCGCGGAGAAGATGAGGTCGATCTCCAGGGTGGCCAGGGACCTGCCCAGGCAGAAGTGGGGGCCTCCGCCGCCGAAACCGAGGTGGGGGTTGGGGTCGCGGGTGATGTCGAAGGTGTCGGGGGAGGCGAAGACCTCGGGGTCGCGGTTGGCGGAGGCGTAGAACAGGCCGACGCGCTGGCCGGCGGCGATCCGGGCACCGCCCAGGACCGTCTCGCGGGTGGCGGTGCGCTGGAAGGAGGTGACCGGGGTGGCCCAGCGGACGATCTCCTCGGCCGTCGTGGCGGGGCGTTCGCGGCAGTAGAGGTCCCACTGGGCGGGGTGGGTGAGGAAGGCGTGCATGCCGTGGGTGATGGCGTTGCGGGTCGTCTCGTTGCCGGCCACCGCCAACAGCAGGACGAAGAACCCGAATTCGTCCTCTCCGAGGTTCCCCGCGTCCTCGGCCGCCACGAGCCGGGTGACGATGTCCTGGGCCGGACACTGCTTGCGGCCGCCGGCCAGCGCCATGGCGTAGCCGATGAGTTCGGCGGCCGCGTTCGCGCCGGCTTCCTGGGTGACGGCCAGTTCCGGGTCGTCGTAGGCCACCATCTTGTTGGACCAGTCGAAGACGCGGGCGCGGTCCCGCTGCGGGATGCCGATGAGTTCGGCGATGGCCTGCAAGGGGAGTTCGCAGGCGATGTCGGTGACGAAGTCGCCGCTGCCGCGGTCGCGGGCCGCCGCGACGATGGTCTCGGCGCGGGCGCGCAGCGCGGCCCGCAGCGAGCGGATCGCCCGCGGGGTGAAGCCGCGCTGGACGATGGCGCGGACCCGGGTGTGCTCCGGCGGGTCCATGTTGAGCATGATGAGCCGCTGGGCGTCGATCTGCTCGCGGGAGATGTGCGGGTTGAAGCGGATGATCGAGGTGTTGCGGTGGGCGGAGAACACCTCGGGGCGGGTCGAGACCTCCTTGACGTCCGCGTGCCGGGTCACCGCCCAGTAGCCGTCGTCGTCGAAACCGGCCACGCCGTGCGGCTGGGCGTTCCACCACACCGGCGCGGTGCGCCGCAGCACCGCGAACTCCGGCAGGGGGATGCCGCGTTGGCACAGGTCCGGGTCGGTGAGGTCGAAACCGTCGGGGAAGGGGAGGGGGAGGGGGAGCGCTGGAGGGGGCATGGCGGGTGCTCCGGGCGTCGGGGGTGCGGTGCGGACACACATCGAGTTGATGCACCGTCAGAAAAGCCGGTCGCTCGTTCGAACGTAGTGAGGGGCCCCGGGGCGGGCAAGGCGGGTGACGCCATCTGTTGTCCGGGCCCAGGGTGCGCGACCCTGGCGTACCGGGGGTAGCAGTCAGCGATGCCAGACGCCAGGAGAGGACGAGCCATGGCCGCGGAACCCGTCATCGTCGAAGCCGTACGGACCCCCATCGGCAGGCGCGCCGGCACCCTCGCCGGTCTCCACCCCGCGTATCTGCTGGGCGAGACCTACCGCGAGGTGCTCGCCCGCACCGGCATCAAACCGGACTGCGTCGAGCAGATCGTCAGCGGCACGGTCACCCACGCCGGCGAGCAGTCGATGAACCCCGCCCGCACCGCCTGGCTCGCCATGGGACTGCCCTACGAGACCGCCGCGACCACTGTCGACTGCCAGTGCGGCTCCTCGCAGCAGGCCAACCACATCGTCGCCAACATGATCGCCGGCGGGGTCATCGACATCGGCATCGGCTGCGGAGTGGAATCCATGTCCCGGGTCCCGCTCGGCAGCGGCTCCAAACACGGGCCCGGCAAGCCGTTCCCCGACGAGTGGAGCGTCGACCTGCCCAACCAGTTCGAGGCCGCCGAGCGCGTCGCCCGCCGCCGCGGACTGACCCGCCAGGACGTCGACGCGCTCGGACTGCTCTCCCAGCAGCGGGCCGCCCGCGCCTGGGCCGAGGAGCGCTTCAAGCGGGAGACCTTCGCCGTGCAGGTGCCCACGACCGAGGAGGAGCAGTACGCGGGACAGGGCATGTGGCGGCTCGTCGACCGCGACGAAGGGCTGCGCGACACGGACATGGAGGCGCTCGCCGGCCTCAAACCCGTCATGCCGACCGCCGTGCACACCGCCGGCAACTCCTCCCAGATATCCGACGGCGCGTGCGTCCTGCTGTGGTCCTCCAAGCGCATGGCCCGCGCGCTGCGGCTGCGGCCGCGCGCCCGTATCGTCGCGCAGGCGCTCGTCGGCGCCGACCCGCACTTCCACCTCGACGGGCCCGTCGACGCGACCCGGGCCGTCCTCGGCAAGGCCGGCATGACCCTCGACGACATCGACCTCGTCGAGATCAACGAGGCGTTCGCGTCCGTCGTGCTGTCCTGGGCGCGGGTCTTCGACCAGGACCTGGAGAAGGTCAACGTCAACGGCGGAGCCATCGCCCTCGGCCACCCGGTGGGCGCGACCGGCGCCCGGCTGATCACCACCGCGCTGCACGAACTGGAGCGGACGGACAAGGAGTTCGCCCTCATCACGATGTGCGCGGGGGGCGCGCTCGCGACGGGGACGATCATTCAGCGGCTGTAGCGGAGCCGCCCGCCGACGGCGGCGGCGCCTCCTTCCGCCCAGGGCCCTCGAACGCCACCCGCGCCTCGAACGCCGCCCTGCGGGTCGCCCGCCGCAGCGCCGCCAGCACCACCGGCCCGAGCGCGAGCGTCCCGCCCACCGTCACGGCCGCGCGCGGCAGGTCCCAGCCCAGGGAGGTCGCCAGACAGTACGCGACGAACCGGGCCAGGTTGTCCGGCAGCGGGTCACCGGGGACGAACGACACCCCGGTGGCCAGCGTGCCGATGTACGGCCAGCCCTGCAGATTCATCACCGTCCCGTACAGCAGCGAGGCCACGGCCCCGTACCCGGCCAGCATCAGCACCTCCCGGCGCCCCCGCAGCCGGTCCGCGCCCGGCAGCAGCCCCGCGCCCAGCGACACCCAGCCCATCGCGAGCATCTGGAACGGCATCCACGGCCCCACCCCGCCCGTCAGCAGCGCGGACGCGAACATCGCCAACGAGCCGAGCACGAAGCCGAATCCGGGGCCCAGCACCCGGCCCGAGAGCACCATCAGGAAGAACATCGGCTCGATACCGGCCGTGCCCGCCCCCAGCGGCCGCAGCGCCGCGCCCGCCGCCGCCAGGACACCCAGCATCGCGATCGCCTTCGCGTCCAGACCGCTGTCCGCGATCGTCGCCACGACGACCGCCAGCAGCAGCGGCAGCAGCGCCGCGAACAGCCAGGGGGCGTCCTGCGCGTGCGCCGTCCCCGCCCCCGGCCCGGCCAGCAGCGGCCAGCCGAAGGCGGCGACACCGACCGCCGAGACCAGCACCAGCGCGGCGACCGAACGCGGACCGAGCCGGACGGCACGGGCCTGCCCTTCGGTACGGAGCGTGTCCGCGGTGCTCATGACGTTCCCTCCAGTGCCGCCCGTACCTGCGGCACCGTCAGCCACGGCAGGGGGGCCAGCACCTTGGCGACCTGCGGGGCGAAGGCCGGGGAGGAGACGACGACCTCGGCCGTCGGACCGTCCGCGACGAGCTCGCCGCCCGCGATGACCAGGACCCGGTGGGCGAGTTCGGCGGCCAGCTCCACGTCGTGGGTGGCCAGGACGATCGCGTGCCCGTCGGCGGCCAGGCCGCGCAGGATCTCGACCAGACGCGCCTTCGCGGCGTAGTCCAGACCACGGGTCGGCTCGTCGAGGAGGACGAGCGGCGGTCGCGCCGTGAGCACCACGGCGAGCGCGAGCGCCAGACGCTGCCCCTCGGACAGGTCACGGGGGTGCGTCGAGTCCCCCACGTCCGGGAGGAGTTCGCGCACCAGGGCACGGCAGGTGCCCGGGGCTGCGTCCGCGTCGTGGTCGGCGGCCTCGCACTCGGCGGCGACCGTGTCCGCGTAGAGCAGGTCGCGGGGATCCTGGGGGACGAGACCGACGTGCCGCAGGAGCCGGGCGGGGGCCGTGGTGTGCGGGGTGACGCCGCCGACGCGGACCTCGCCCGCGGTGGGGCGGTGCATACCGACGAGGGTGCGCAGGAGCGTGGACTTGCCGGCGCCGTTACGGCCCATGAGGGCGGTGGTCTCGCCGGGGCGCAGGGTGAGGGTGAGATCGCGGAGGGCGGTGACGGGGCCGTGGCGGAGGGTGAGGCGGGTGACGTATGCGGGGGCGGTGGCGGCTGCGGGCGCGTCGGGACCTTCCCCTGCCCGGCCCGTTCCGGGACCGGGGCTCCGCCCCGGCCCCCGCTCCTCGAACTCCCCCAGCCGCTCCCTCAACGGGCCCGCCGCGCGGCGGGCGTCGCGGACCGACAGCGGCAGCGGGGACCACCCCGCGAGCCGGCCCAGGTCCACGACCGGCGGGCGGACCGGGGAGACCGCCATGATCTCCGCCGGGGTGCCCGCCACCGGGGGCTCGCCGGGCCCCGGGACCAGCACGACCCGGTCCGCGTACTGCACGACCCGCTCCAGCCGGTGCTCGGCCATCAGTACCGTCGTACCCAGGTCGTGCACGAGCCGCTGCAGGACCGCCAGCACCTCCTCGGCGGCCCCCGGGTCGAGCGCGGACGTCGGCTCGTCCAGGACCAGCACCTTCGGGTGCGTGGTGAGCACCGAGCCGATCGCGACGCGCTGCTGCTGCCCGCCCGAGAGCGTGGCGATGGGCCGGTCGCGCAGGGCGGCGAGCCCGAGCAGGTCCAGGGTCTCCTCGACGCGGCGCCGCATCGTGGCGGGCGCCAGGCCCAACGACTCCATGCCGTAGGCGAGTTCGTCCTCGACCGTGTCGGTGACGAAGTGGGCGCGCGGGTCCTGGCCCACGGTGCCGACGACGTCGGCGAGTTCGCGCGGCCTGTGCGTACGGGTGTCGCGTCCCGCGACGGTGACGCGCCCGTACAGGGTGCCGCCGGTGAAGTGCGGCACGAGCCCGCTGACGGCCCCGAGCAGGGTCGACTTGCCGACCCCGGACGCCCCGACGAGCAGACACAACTCGCCCTCGGGCACGGCGAGATCCACCCCGCGCAGCACGGGCGCGTCCGCGCCGTCGTAAACGACGGAGACACCCTCGAAACGGATCACTGGGGGGCCTCCTCGGGGCACGGGGCGGGGGGTTGCGGGCGGGTGTCGGGACGGGCGGCGCGGGTTTCCGGGGCGCGGGGACTGGGCGGTGCGGTGGTGTTGTGGGCGTGCGGCTCGCCCGGCGCGGGCGCGGGTATGTCGTCGACCGGAGGGCGGGCGCGCGGCGGGGGAGCGGCGTCGGGTGGGGCCGGGGAGGCCGGCTCGGCCGTCGGCCGGACGCGGGCCCTGGGGAGGTGACCGGGTGGTGCGGTGGTCCGCTCTCGTGGTGCGGGCATGGGCGCGTCGCCGGCCGACGGGCGGGTACGCGGCGCCGGGCCGTCGTCCGGGGCCGGGGAGGCCGGAGCGGCCCCCGGCCGGACGCGGCCCTGGCCGTCGGCTGCCGCGTGCGGGTACGGCACGAAGGCGCCCTCTGGCGTGCGGTGCATGCGGTACGGGCGGGGATCGGGTTGCCCGGGCGGAGGTGTCCCGGACCCGTCGGCTGCCGTACCGGCCCTCGCTCCGGGCACCGTGTCCGTGCCGTCGTCGGCGGCGGCAGGCGTGGCCGGTTTCGGGGCCACTGCCGCCGGCAGCAGCCCCAGCAGTACCGATGCCGCGGGCCACAGCGGGAGTTCGGGGGAGGTCAGCGGGACCGCCGGTGGGTGCAGGGACGTCGGTGCGTACGTGCTCGCCCATACCGTCAGGGCCGCCACCGCGACGCCCGAGCCCGACACCAGCCAGGCCCGTACGCCCCAGCGGTCCGGGCGGTAGCGGGTGCGGGCCGAGCGGCGGCCGCCCAGCCACAGGCCCGCGAGCGCCGCCGCGAGCCCGGCGGCCAGTACGGGCATCCCGTATCCGCCGTCCGCGTCCTGCTCGGTGAGCAGCCCGAACGTGCCCACGCACACACCCAGCAGCCCGCCGAGCGTGAGCACGGCCGTCACGTGCCGGACGGCGCGCGGGACGGGGCGCGTACGCCCGTACCCGCGCGCGTCCATCGCCGCCGCCAGCGCCACGGAACGCTCCAGCGCGCCCTCCAGCACCGGCAACCCCACCTGGAGCAGGGCCACCGGTCCCCGGTCGCGGCGGCCGCGCAGCCGGCGGGCGGCCCGCAGCCGTCGCACGTCCGCGACCAGGTTCGGGGCGAAGGTCATCGCGACGACGACGGCCACCCCCGCCTCGTACAGCGCGCCCGGCAGGGACTTCAGCAGCCGCGCCGGGCTGGCGAGCGCGTTCGCCGCGCCCACGCACACCAGCAGCGCGGCCAGCTTCAGCCCGTCGTACAGCGCGAAGACCAGCCCCTCGGCCGTGACCCGGCCGCCCACGCGCACGCCCCGCGCCCAGTCGGGCAGCGGGAGTTCGGGCAGGGTCACCAGCACATGGGTGCCGGGGATCGGCGAGCCGAGGACGACCGCGAAGGCCAGCCGGATACCGAGCACGGCGAGCCCGAGCCGCAGGAACGCCCCGTACGAGCGGGCCCACGGCGCCTGGGTGCGGCGCGCGGCCACCACGTACCCGGCGACGCCGACGAGCAGCGCCAGCAGCAGCGGGTTCGTGGTGCGCGAGGCGGCCGCGGCCAGGCCGAGGGCCCATACCCACCAGGCGCCCGCGTGCAGCGCGCCCGCCCGGTCGGCGACCGGTGCCGCGACCGCGCGGCCCAGCCGGGTGCCGGCGCGCCCGCTCATCCGCGCCGGCGCCGGGCCTGCCAGACGGCGGCGGCGCCGAGGACCACGACGGCGGCGACGCCGGCGAGGAGCCCGGCGGACGGCCCGCCGTCGTCCTCGCCGCTGCCGCCGGAGGCGGCCGAACTCCGCGCCGGGCGCGGGTTCTTGTCGCCGACCTGCTCGCCGCAGCCCGCTTTCGGGTAGCCGGAGATCGCGCACAGCAGCGCGGAGGAGTCGTAGCGCAGCGGCTGCGCGACGGCGGCGAGCGCCTCACCGGCGCTCGCGTCCTTCGCGACCTGCGCGCACGCGCTGCGGGCGGCGGGCGGCGTCTCCCCGCCGGGCGCGTCCTCGGGGGTGCCGAAGTCCACGACGACCGCGACCCGCTTGCTGCCCTCCTTCGCCGGCGTACCGTCGCAGACCGCCCCGAAGTCGGCGGCACCCCGCGGCTTCGCGGCCTCGGCGGAGTCCTGGCTCACGGCGAACCGGAACCCGACGCTCTGCCCGTCCCCGGGCCGCGCGGTGGCCGGCCCCTGCGTCGCGTACGTCCACGCGCCGCCGGAACCGGCTTCCCAGAACGACCAGTAGCGGTAGCCGGCGGCGTGCGCGGGGGACTGGCCGAGCACGGCGAACAGGACGGCGAGGACCAGGGCGGCGAGGGCGCGCGGGCCGCGGCGTGCGGCGAGCGGACGCGCGACGCGCGGGCTCCGGGCCGTCCGGCCGGGCAGGGGCCACCGCGCGGAGCGTTCCGCCGCCTGTCCGGAGGCGGTCACCGACAGGTGCCGCTGCCGAGACGCCGGCCGGCGGGACCGGCCGAGGCCGGCTCCCCGTATCCCCCTGGTCACTGCTTCTTCTTCCGGCCGCTGAGCAGGAAGCCGACCCCGACGCTGGCCACGAAGAAGACCGCGACCACCCACCAGGCCCCGAACGTGCCGCCCTTGTCCTCCTTCTTCTCCTTCTCCGGCTTCGCCGACGGCGAGGAGGAGCCCTCGGAGGCCGGCTTCGGGCCGGTCGCGTTCAGCTGCGCGACGAGGTCCGTACCCGCGAAGTCACGCGGATCCCCGCCGGCCGCGCGCGTGGCGAGGACGAGCTTGGCCAGCTTGCCCGGGTCGCCCTTGGCCCAGTCGGCCGTGCCGCTGTCCTTGGACCGCAGCCAGTCCAGCGGCTTCGCGGCCGCCGCGCGGTGCCCGCCGGCGGCCAGGGCGAGGACGGTGTCGGCGGTCATGCCCTGGTCCGGCTTGGCGGGGGCGCCGGGCATGGCCGACATCAGGTGGCCGCCGTTCGCCTCCAGCGTCCGGGACAGATAGCCGCTCGCGGCCTGCGCGGCGGCGTCCGCGCCGGCCGGCTTCGCCGACGCGTCGCCGGCGCAGTCGAGCGGCTTGACCGGCTGGTCGGCGTCCTGCTTCACGGGGTCGACGGCGTACCCCTTGCCGCGCGCCGCGAGCCCGGCGGCGGCGCTGGCGAGCCCGTCGGCGCGCAGCCCGCCGTCCTTGTCGCGCTGGTAGGAGAACGCCCCGCGCTCGTCCTCCTTCGCCTCGCAGCCGAGTTGGAAGGACAGCAGCGCCGCGACGGGGTCCTTGCCGTTCTTCACGGCCGCCTTCGCCGGGTCCTGCCCGGTGGCGGCGAACGCGCCGATCGCCGCCGAGGTGGAGTTCGCGTCGGTGGGGCTGCCGGCCTGGTAGCCCCAGCCGCCGTCGTCGTTCTGGCGCGCCTTGAGCCAGTCCAGGCCCTTGGTCACGGCCTCGCTGCGGCCGCCGACCGCCGCGAGGGCCTGCACGGCCACGGCCGTCTGGTCGGTGAACTCGTCCTTCTGCGGATCGCAGGCCTTGCCCGTGTCGGCCCGGAAGCCGGGGAAGCCGCCGTCCGCGCACTGCTGTCCCGCGAGCCAGTCCACGGCCTCCTTGGCCGGGGTCACGCCGGAGCCGTGCTGGGCGAGGAAGGCCAGCGACTGCCGGAAGACGCCGTCGAACTTCGGGTCGTTCGTGCCGTAGAGCCCCGGGGCCGCCGGGGACGGGGCGCCGTCGGCGAAGGCGGCGGGGGCCACGGCCGCGGTGAGCACGGCGGCGGTGGCGAGTGCCGTGGCGCCGCGGCGCGCGGTGGCGGCGAAGGAGGGGGCCATGGGGTCTTCGGTGCCTCTCGGTGGGTCCTTGCGGGTACGGGCCTGCGCCGCCGGCTTCCGCCGGGGTGCGAACGCCGCGCACGGACGGCCGCCGCGCGGCAGCGCGCGGTGGCACCGGGCTCGGCTCCGCATACCTCGACGGCGCCGGTGGACCGGCCGGGTGCACCGCCGCTGTCGGCGGTACGGCCGGTCCGCAAGCCTGTCGCCTGGGCCCGGGTGCTCCGGCTCGTACGGGGCAGCGCGCCGCGCAGGGGCGCGCACGGACCGTACTCACGGTTGCGGGTCAGCGCCGGATTTGCACCGGCTTCCCCCGTTCCGAGGCGGGATGAAGTTGTCACGGACACTTTAGCCGCCGCGGGGGAGGGCGGGGCCCGGCCGCGGGGGCCGGTGATCGCGAAGGCGGGCGCGCACCGGGCTGTCGGCGCCATTGCCCGCCCCGCCTCGGGCTGCTATTGCTGCACTGACGGCCCGTCAGAAAAAGCGGCCGGAAGCGACAGCTGGCAGCGACGTCCGGACACCCGGCGGAGGCGAGCGGACATGACGGAATTCACCGAGCACGGACAGCTGTTGATCGGCGGCGTGATGACCGACCCCGCGCCGGACGGGCCCGGTCCCCGCTCCATCGATGTGATCTCCCCGCACACGGAACGCGCCATCGGCCGCGTCCCGCACGCCTCCCGCGCCGACGTGGACCGGGCCGTCACCGCCGCCCGTACGGCCTTCGACTCCGGCGTCTGGGCGGAACTGCCCCCGGCCGAACGCGTCGAGGCCGTCACCCGCCTCCGGGACGGCATCGCCGCGCGCTGCGAGGAGTTCGCCCGGCTGATCTCCGCGCAGAACGGCTCCCCCTACTCCTGGAGCGTGCTCGCGCAGGCACTCGGCGCGGTCATGGTCTGGGACGCCGCGCTGGAGGTCGCGCGCGGCCTCCCCTACGAGGAACGGCGCACCGGAGCGCTCGGCCCCCTGCTGGTGCGACGCGAACCGGTGGGCGTCGTCGCGGCCGTCGTACCGTGGAACGTCCCCCAGTTCACCGCCGCCGCCAAGCTGGCGCCCGCGCTCCTCGCGGGCTGCTCGGTGATCCTCAAACCGGCGCCGGAGACCCCGCTGGACGCCTACCTGCTGGCGGAGACGGCCCTGGAGGCCGGGCTCCCCGAAGGGGTGCTGTCGATCCTGCCCGCCGGGCGGGAGGTCGGCGAATACCTGGTCGGCCACCCGGGAGTCGACAAGGTGTCCTTCACCGGATCGGTCGCGGCGGGTAAACGCGTGATGGAAGTGGCCGCCCGCCAACTGACCAGAGTCACCCTGGAGTTGGGTGGGAAATCGGCGGCCGTCGTCCTGCCGGACGCGGACCTCGACGCGGCCGTCGCCGGGATCGCCCCGAGCGCCTGGCTCAACAACGGCCAGGCCTGCGTGGCCCAGACCCGCGTCCTGGCCCCCCGCGCCCACTACGCCGAACTCGCCGACCGCCTCACGGCCGCCGCCCGCGCCCTCGTCGTCGGCGACCCCCTCGACCCCGCCACCCAACTCGGCCCCCTCGTCGCCGAACGCTTCCGCCGCCGCTCCCTCGACTACATCGACCTGGGCCTGCGCGAAGGCGCGAAACTCCTGACCGGCGGCGGCCGCCCCGCCCACCTCCCCACCGGCTGGTACGTCGAACCCACCCTCTTCGGCGAAGTCACCAACACGATGCGCGTCGCCCGCGAGGAGATCTTCGGCCCGGTGATCTGCCTGCTCCCCTACGACAGCGAGGAAGAGGCGATCGCGATCGCGGACGACTCCGAGTACGGGCTCTCGGGGAGCGTGTGGACACGGGACGTGGAACGGGGGCTGGACGTGGCGCGCAGGGTCCGCACCGGCACCTACTGCGTCAACACCTTCAGCCTGGACATGCTGGGCCCCTTCGGCGGCTGCAAGAACTCAGGCCTGGGGCGGGAGTTCGGGCCGGAGGGCTTCGCGGAGTATCTGGAGCCGAAGACGATCCACTTGCCGGCGGATTCGGCGGATTCGGCGGATTCGGCGGCTTCGTCGGCGGGGGAGTGAGTGCCGTGCCCGCTCGGTGGCGCGTGGAGGTCGACCGCGACGTGTGCGTCGGCTCGGGAATGTGCGCGGCGCTGGCACCGGACTCCTTCGCCCTGGGCCCGGACCGCCGGTCGCGGCCGCTGGAGGAGGAGACGGACCCCAGGGAGGACGTCCTGGAGGCGGCGGAGAACTGCCCGGTGGAGGCGATCTCGGTACGGGTGGCGGGGGCGGGGGTGTTTCCGGCGGGGGACTGACGAGCTTTGCCGGGGCGTGATGTCAGCCGACCCACGTGGTCCGGACAACGTAGATTCGCCGACGGTGATCGAACTTCTGGTACCAGAGAATCAGCCTGTCCGTGCTGACAGAGCGCAGCTTGCGGGGGTTCTGCTCGTCGTAATCGTCACCGGCTTCCAGACGCAGCTCTGCCAGATCGAGGATTCCCCGGATGATCCGGTCGACCTCAGCCCGGCCGTTGGCCGGAAGGCCTCCGAGGACATGCTGTTCGTCGGGGACGAACTCGCAGCTCCATCCGTCGGACTCGGGCCCGCCGTCAGCCAAGGCCGATCTCCTTCTCGGCCGCGTCCAGAATGCGAGCGATCTCGCTCTGGGCCTCCAGGACCTGCTGGTCGCTCGATTCAGGGTCACCGGTTGTCCGCTCGGCGGCCCGGAGCGCCGCTGCACGTGCGGGCTGGCGCTCGATGGCCACGAAGACGGCCCACTTGATCAGGAAAGTGCGCATCCAGCCGATGGATTCGGTCCGCACAGCCTGGTCGAATGCCTCACCGAGTTCTCGGTCGTACTGGGCCAGGTTCAGTGGTCTGATGTGGCGTACCGCCTCACGCAGGGCTTCCCGCGTCATCGCGGGCTGCGGGATGAGCGCGTCCGGGTCCCCGTACGGCTCCACGGGCTGTGTACTCATGCTGGGGCCTCCTGAGCGAAACGCATGTGCAGGCAGGGTAACGGGCGCGGCCCTGGACCTACCTGCTGTCGCCACTCGAACCGGTGGCCTGTTCCGCCGCGGCCGGGCAAGGCAGGGAGGTGTGCTACTGACCCCTGGCGGCAGAATCGCACGGGACGCCGCCCTGCTCGACAATCGGCCCGCGACCCACGCGGAACTGCTCGGAGCCCGTGGCTGCGGCAGGGCATCGCAGTGCTCCGGGAAGCATGTGGGTGCCCGTGCCCGCCGGGGGCACGGGCACCCACACCAAAGGGCTGCTACACCTGGTTCCACGCCTTCTGCCCCGCCGCCGGCGGAACATACGCGAAGAACTTGTTCTCCAGATCCGCCCCCCGGATCACCCCGCCCGTGTGGTACGTCAGCCCCCACTCGTCGATCGCCGACCCGTCCGCGAACATGCACATACTGTGCAGATTCCCGCGGTTGACGTCGTCACCCTCTCTGATCCAGCCCCCCACCTCGTACTTGTGCTGCCCGAACTGCGAAGTCCCGCCCAGCGAGGCGCAGTACACGGCGGCCGGGTTGGCGCCGCCGTGCACCGGCGGCAGGGCCGGCTTGCGGATGTAGGCGAGGCTCGCGAGGGTCGGGGCGTCGGCGGCGAGCGTGTCGGCGGGGATGACGATCTGGGAGCCGTCCGCCGCCCGGAAGTGACAGAGCTCGCGCACCGTGCCCAGCGGGGTGAGCGTGGCCTGGTTGTCGTAGTACGCGCGGTAGGCGGCGGGCGTACCGCCCTGCCGCTGGCACCACCCGGCGGGCGACTCCGTCTTGCCGGCCGGCCGGGCACTGGCCTGCGTCGTGGCCGTCGTGGCCAGGAGCGCGGCTCCGGCGGCGAGAACCAGGGCGGTTGTTGTGACTCGTGCTCGCATTGCGTCCTCCCGAGCTGTGAGTTCGGTAATGGAACGGCGGACAGCTTGGGGGAGGGGGTGAGGCGGCGTCAACGGGTGCGAGCGGCAATCGGACGATGGGATTCTGCTCTGCAAGCGGCTTGACGGGAGTGTCACCGGCCGGCGGAACTACGCGGAACCGCCCTGCCCCGGATACACCACCGTCACCTTCACCGGTGTCCCGGCGCGGAACGTGAGGGCTTTGCCGCTCCTGATCGTCTCGCTGCGCCCGCCGCCCTCGATCCGGGCCTCCACCCCGGCCGGCGAGCCGTCGTTCTTGCAGGGGAAGAGGAAGACGTACCTGATGTCGTTCCCGACCTTCTCGGGAGCGATGTCGAAGGTCTGGTACTGGGTGAGCGGGTTGTACAGCCTGAGCAGCCCTCCCTGGCCGCCGGCCTCCGGAAGGACGCCTGTGAAGACGGCGGTGCCGCCCGATTTCATGCCGTGCTTGTACCGGTCCGGATGGTTCTCCTGCTGCTGGAATCTGCTGGCCGCCCGGCCGTTGACCGACCAGGTGATCTCCCGCGTCGAGCTCTCCGCGTTCGACAACAGCACCTGGGTCTCGTCCGCTGATTCGACCGACACCTCGATGGCGACCCTGCGTCCCTCACCCGCCGCCTCCTTCTCGGCCAGGTATCTCTCGGTGTGCACGGCGTACACCTCGGCGAATTCGACGTTCCCGTGGTCCACGCACTCCTCCGCGAGGATGGCGGGGGTGATGGACTTCAGGATCTCGTCCACGTCCGCGAGGTCGCTGGGCGAGACACCCGAGCCGTCCTCGTCCTCCCGGATCTTCCGCGAGAAGTACTGCTTGATCGGCTCCAGGTTCTCGTCGGCCCAGACCCGGGCCGTCGAGTACCTCAGCGCGTCGTTGATGTTCTTGACGTCCTCCTCGTCGATCTCCGCGCCCTTCTGCCTGCGGGCCGACAGGATGTGGCCGTAGAGGCGGGTGTTCCTCGGTACCTTCCAGAGGGACTTCTGCCACTCCGGGCGTTCCTCCGCATAGCGGTAGTTGGGTATGGCGTCGTACGCGTCACGCGCCGCCCGCGCCCGGCCGAGATCGGGCATGAGCCAGTCCTGGACCGAGCGCTGGGCACGGGACCACTTCTCGTCCAGCCAGGAGGTGAGGGGTGCGAACACCTGCCGCAACTCCGGGAAGATCTCGAAGAGTTTCTCCGCGATGAGGATGGCACCGCCCGCCGCCTTGGCCCCGGTGCGCACCGACTTCGACGCGGGGCGCCGGTTGGCGGCGACGCTGCGCTGCCACACGGCGTACTTGTGCTTGATCCGGCTCCCCAGGCTCTTCGCCTGCGACTGCACCCGCGCCGGCTCGGCGTCGACGATCGCCTCGGGCGGGATGTAGTACATGGCGGCGACCTCCATGTTCCGCTGCACGGCACCGTCCATCGGGCGCCCGGTCAGCCCGCTCGACCCGTAGATGTTGAAGGTCGTGCCGAGCTTGTTCTTGTCGATCTTGTAGACCCAGCCGTTGGGGCCGGCGTACTTCCGGGCTGTCTCCTTGTCCCAGCTGGTCGAGATGTACGCCGAGTTGCGCATGTCGCCGCTCAGGTGGGGGCGTTCGGCCACGTCGAACCCGTTGGAGGAGAAGCCGTTGACCAGGATGCCGCTCTTGGGGGCGCGGGTGTCGCCCCGATAGAGGAACCGCTGCCCTTCCGGCCCGACGAGATCCGTTCCGGGGACGTAGCGCATGACACCGCCGGCGGCGGCCTTGGTGCCCGGCGCAGGCTTGCCGAACGGGTGGGCGTTCGCGTGCGGGGTGACGTTCGGGTCGAAGCCCTTCTGCGCCGTCCCCGGAATCTTCACGTTCGGCTGCGCGGGCCCGGCCACGGGCGCGCCGCGCCCGGTCGCCGGCCGTGACAGCGGGGTCGCGCTCTTGATGTGGTCCGGGGGAATCCGGCCTGTGGCCACCCATTCCCCTTGGGCCTGGGCATGGTCCACGAGACTGGTGTCCACGCCGCCCTTCGCCTGGAGGCTGCTGCGCAGGTTGTAGAAGCTGCGGTTGGGCACGATCTCGTACAGGTACACGGTCGGTCGGCCCGCCAGCAGCTGCTCGCTGAACCTGATCGCGAAGGCGCGATTGGAGGTCGTCGAGACGAAACCGCTGGATCTCGCCTGGCTCGCGTTGCCGATGGTGGTGGCGCCGCGGGCGTGCTTCTCCAGGTCCAGGTCCTTGCCGTAGGAGGAGAAACCGTCACGGAAGACCTCCGCCGGGGGCCGGGTGTCCACGCGGTACAGCACCGTCGGCGGCTTCTGCCCGGCCGGCGCGTCCGTGCGCGGCAGGGCGGGATCCCGCTTGACGGGCCGCTTCACGATGTCCGCACGGGGCTTCTTCCTGGACTCCGTGTGCTCCTCGACGACCGGGTCCGGCACCCGCAGGTCCTGCTCGCCTGTGTCCCGCTTCTTCCTGCTCTTGCCGTTCTGCCCGCTCTTCTCCTTCGGCGGGTCGGTGAACAGACGCCCGACGACGTTCCGGTAGCCGCCCAGGACCGGCCGGGTGCGCTGCTCCTCCTTGCTGATCTCCTCCGTCCTGCCGACGACGACGCGGGCGACGTTGGACAGGGATTCGGTGCCGCGGTCGTAGTAGCCCGTGTGCACCCTCTTGATGTTCCTCCAGAAGCTGTCCTCCTGGTTCCACTGGGGGTAGCTGGATTTCATGCGGGTGACGCTCTTGGTGGCGTTCTTGGCGTAGTTCTTGTGCGTCGTGTCGATGCTGAACCAGTCGAGTGCACTGATGAGATCAGCGTCATTGGCCGCGGTGTAGAGGTTGGCGTCGAGGTGCTTGGCGCGCAGCCCGCTGCCCGGGCTGCCGAGCAGGGCGAGGTTGTCGATCACGGGCCTGCCCGCAGTGTCGGTACCGGCGCCGGTGGCCGTGTGCCCGGCGACCACACTCCCGTAGCTCAGCCCGCTGATGGTCAGCGAGGGGTAGGCGGGCATGTCCAGGGCCTGGCGGACAGCACTCTTGCGCCAGTGCTCACGCCAGATGTCCAGATCGGACCGCAGGAGTTCGGCGCCCGCACTGGCCGGCTGCTCCCAGGCGGCCTCCGCGAACCCCTGCGGGGCCTTGTAACCGGTCCAGGCCACGACCGCGACGCGGGCCCCGGGCCGGGTCCGCAGACACTGCTTGTACAAGTCACGTGCCTGACCGGTCAGTTCGCCGAGCGACTCCAGCGAACTGCCCATGCCGGGAACGAGTACCGCGACGTACTCGGCCGTCTCCAACGGTCCCACGGCCACGGCCGCACGCCCGCGCCCCTCCTCGAACCCCGGCTCGTAGACCAGCAGCGAGCAGTCCTTGCGGCCCGCCAACGCCGCCTCCGTCACCAGGGCGGCGTTGCTCCGCGGCGTGCCGGTTTCCGACTCCAGGTCCTTCATGCACCGCAGGTAGTTCCGGTCGGAGTCGCCCTTGAACCGGTCCTCCAGGGAGACCGAGGCAGGGACGGTGGGGTCCAGCTCCAGCTTCTCGCGCTCACGGCTGACGATGTCCTCGTCGAGCTCCGCCACGAGCAGGTTCGCCGCGTGCACCAGCGCCGGGACCAGGGGGAGGCGCATGTCCGTCCGCTCCGACCACTTGTCCAGCGCGCGGCGGGCCGCGGCGTCGGCGCGCTCGGCGTACTCCTGGTTCTGGCGCAGCTCCTGCGGGTCGAGGGTGAGCTTCACCTTCTGGTTCCAGAAGTCCATGTCCGACAAGTATGTGTCCTTGCCGTCACCGGTCCGCCGGGGCCCGGCCTGAACTCGTCTCGTGCTGCTGCCGGGCTGGTTCTGCGACTGCGGCGCAGGAACGTACTTACCGTTGGGCATGTCGTTGTTCACGTCCTGTGGCTCGAACGTCGGGTTCCTCAATCGGCCCCCGCCCACGCGCACCTGGACTCTTGCTGCCAACGGCTCGCGACAACCGGAACGGAGATCACCGGACAACGGTAACGACGGGGCCTGGGCAAGTCCGTGTCCGATCGGGGACATTCACGTGCCAAAGGTCCACACTTCGTGCGGCGGCCCGTGTGGGGGCTCGCGTCGGCCCGGGCGCTTCGGGGGCGGTACCCCTACGGGCGCCCTCGGGCGCCGGCCCCGGTGCCAGGAACCCGAGCGGCGGAGCCGAGCTCACGCCCGTGGAATTCCGGCGTACGGTAAGGCCGAGAACACCCCACTCCTCCGGCAGGGCAGGCGGGACATGGAGACGACGCTCGGGGACCGGATCGGCGAGCTGCGCGTACGGCGCGGGCTGACTCAGGAAAGGCTCGCCGAGAAGGCGCGGCTGTGCGTGGACACGATCCGGAAGCTGGAGCAGAACCAGCGCCTCACCGCCCGGATGGCCACGCTCAACAGTCTGGCGCGGGCGTTGGACGTCGAGACATCCGTACTGCTCGGTGCGCCCACCGTACTGGGGCCTGCCAACGGCTCGGAACCGGCCAGCATCCTCGCGCTGCGACAGGCGGTCACCCCAGTGTGGGAATTCCCGGGTCTCGGGGAACCCGAGGACGTACCGCCACCGTCCGTGGCGGAGCTGCGCAACAGCATCCGCAGTACGGAGGACGTCCGGCGACGTGGCGAACTCACCAAAATCACCGCACTGTTGCCGACACTCCTGGCTGATGCCCGCGCCGCCGTTCACACGTATTCAGGCACTGACCGCGCCGCCGCTTGCGCCGTACTCGCCGAGGCGTACCAGGTCGCCGCGACCACACTGACCGCTTTCGGGAAGGAGGACGCCGCCTTCACCGCGCTCGAACGGTCCATGAAAGCCGCCGAGCAGTCCGACGACCCGAACTTGCAGACCATCGGCGTCTCGACCCTGTCGTGGATCTTCGCCAAACAGGGCCGGCTGGCGGACGCGGAACAGGTCGCCGTACGCATGGCGGAGCGCATCGAACCGGGATTCCGGTCGGCCCCGATCGAGCTGTCCCTGTGGGGAATTCTGCTGTTGCGCGGCACCACCGCTGCCGTCCGCGCCCAACGCGACGACGTAGCGGAGGACTTGCTCGCGATGGCGACGGCAGCCGCCGCCCGGATCGGGATCGACCGCCTGGACTACGCGACACCCTTCGGCCCGACGAACGCCGGTGTCGCGGCGGTCAACGCCTACGTGGACATGGGCAAGCCCGACAAGGCCCTCCAGCACGCCCAGCGCATCCCCGGCCTCGGCCACCTGCCCCCGACATGGCTCGCCCGCCACCACCTCGACCGCGCGCTCGCCCACGCGGAGATGCGCCGCGACGCCGCCGCGACGCGGGCCCTGCTCACCGCCGAGCAGACCGCCCCGGAGTGGATGCGCTACCACTCCACCTCCCGCCACCTGGTCGCCGAACTACGCGGCCGCGAGCTGCGCCGCAGCTCCCCGATCCGCGACCTGGCGGTCCGCCTGGAGATCGAGGACGACTGACCAGGACGCGCTGTCCTACCCCGTACGGGCACTGGGACGCCCCGCCCCTGGGCCCGCCCCGCACCGGGCCTCATCGTGTCCCCGGAACGACCGAAGCCTTCGGGCGAGAGATCGACAAGGGGCACTGCCGATGAGGGAACCCAGAGGAACGCTCGTGCTGGACTCGCAGACCGGAAAGGTCGGTGAGGTCATGGACCACCAAGGCCCACGGCTCCAGCTGCGCCCACCCGGCGGCGGACGGGAATGGGAGGCCGATCCCGGTGCGGTACGCCCGCTGACCGACGCGGAGCAGCTGAGCATCAAGGTTTCGGTGGCCAATTCGCGGGCCCGGTGGGGGAAATGAGCGTGCGCACCGTAGTGCGTGCGGTCTGAGACTCGTCCTTCGTGCTGCCTGCCGCGGTTCCTGCCGACTGCGGCAGGCAGCGACAGCCTTGTGGGCCGTGAGCCGTGGGCACCACCATGGCTGACGACGGGGTGGGGACGACGGGAGCGAGCTGCGGTGGATGCTGTCCGGGACGGCGACAAGGTCCGGGTCAAGGCGAGCGGTTCAGGATGGGTCGACGGCGCTGAAGGCGTGGTCGCCGGGACCTGGGAAGGCCGTGTCCGCGTGAAGATCACCGAGTACGCGCCACCGGGCGTGAGCGCGGTCCTCCTGGAGGAGGACGCTGTGTACGAGCGGATCGGGGTGACCGCGCTCATGCCTCTGTGCTCGTCGTGCGAGGGGAGCGGAAAGATCGAGTGGGAGGACGAGGACGGGTGGCAGCACGAGGCGCCGTGCGCCACGTGCGACGGCGAGGGGGAAGCGAACTCCTGATCGCCAGTGGGTCAGTGGCCCCCGGAGGGGACGTCGCAGCCGGAGTGGTCGGGATAGCCGCCAAAGGCTTCCGCCTGGACGGAGATATCGTTCAGCGTGCCTTCCAGGCACAGTGAAGGGTTTTCGCTGTCGATGAGGAAGCCGACACCGTCCGGGCCGCTCTGGTGCGTCCGCACCTTCCCGGCGGGGTAGCCGAGGCCGGTGAGCGTACTGCGGGTGCTTTCCGGCGCGAAGTCGCCGCGCCTGCGCAGTGGTTCGAGCACTTCCTTGACACGTGCGACGGCCGCGAGTCCGTCGCAGCGGCTCTGCCCGTGAAGAGAGAAGGGAACCCTGAAGCCGTGGTTCTCGGCGTAGTGGTCGGTGGGCGGCTCGGCCGCGTCCTGCGTGTGCGCGGTCGTCGGCGGCGGAGTCGGCGTGGGGCTCTCGCCGGGACACGGGAAGTCCACGGGAGTGCTGGGCGTCGATATGCCGCTCGGTGTGGGATGTGAACGGTGGTACGCGTCGGCGGTGTCCCCCGGCCGCTGCGTTCCGCACCCTGCCGCCAGTACGGCCAGCGCTGCCATCGGAAGTATCCCGAGCCGGGCCTTGGACGTCCTGATCATCACCATGTTCCGATCCTCTCCCACGTCTCGGCAGGTGTCATGAGTTCCTGCTGGGGGAGAGGCGGGCGTTTTCCGTGCCTACCGGTCGATGAGCCGGCTGTCGAAACCGGCACGCAAGAGACGCTCGTACGCTTCGTGTACGTCACCCGGTACTTCCTGCTCGATGGCGAATCCGAGCGTCGGGTACTCGATCACCGAATTCCTCCGAGGAGGCCCCGGCGTTCACGCCGGGGAGGAATCGGACTCCTGCGGAGCAGGGCAGCGGTTGCGGTTTCGCCGCCGGCGCGATACGGCGTCCGCCGTCCTAGCAGGTGAGGGACACCAAAAAGATCGATCAGGACTCAACTGTCCGTCTTCCCCGGTAGGTTGGTGTGCATGGCTGCGGGAGCGAAGGCGGAGGATGCCGGGCACGTCCGGTACACCTACCGTCTTCGCCTGTCCGCTTCGGCGCGCCGTGATCTTGAGGGTGAGTGGGGCCGCTGCCGCTGGCTGTGGAACGAATGCGTCGCGAAGTCCAGGCAGGTGCACGCACGGGGCGAGGCTACCGGCGAGAAGCTGACGTGCGGTCCGGCGCAGCTCGACAGGATGCTGACCGGGGCGCGCAGGAGCATCCCGTGGCTTGCGGAGGGCTCCAGTGTTCCCCAGCAGCAGGTGATACGGGACTTCGCGAAGTCGCGGACGAAGGCGCTCAAAGACATCAAGAACCGCTTGCCGGTACAGCAGCGGGCCGGGATGCCCCGCTGGAAGAAGAGACGCGGCTCGCTCCCGTCGCTGAACTACACCACACGCGGGTTCCGGCTGAAGGACGGCCGTCTGCATCTGGCGGGCGGGATCGTCGTACGTCCGGTGTGGTCGCGCCAGCTGCCCAAGCCGCCCTCGTCGGTGCGTGTGTACCGGGACAGCGTGGGGCACTGGTGGGCGTCGTTCGTCGTCCCTGCCGTGACCGAAACCCTGCCGGAAACAGGCCGTGTGATCGGCATCGACTGGGGCGTACGCGAGATCGCGACCACTACCAGCGACGGCCACGACCTTCCCCACCCGCAGCACGGCAAGTCCGCCGCGCAGAAGCTCGCCCGCTATCAGCGGATGATGGCGCGCAGGAGGCCGAAGAAGGGACAGGCCGCTTCGAAGGGCTACCGGCAGGCGAAGCGGCAGGCGGCGAAGCTGCACCGGAAGGTGGCAGCCCAGCGGCAGGACACCGCCCGCAAGTGGGCCAGGAAGGTCGTCCGCGACCACGACGCCCTTGCGGTGGAGGACTTCAGGCCGAAGTTCCTCGCCAGGACCACCATGGCCCGCAAGGCCGTCGACGCCGCGATCGGCGCCACCAAGAAGGCCCTGATCGAGACAGCCAGGAAACACGGACGGACCGTGCACCTGGTACACCCCGCGCACACCACGATGGACTGTGCGCAGTGCGGAGCGAGAACCAAGCACGCACTCCCCCTCTCCGAACGAACGTATACCTGCACCGCGTGCGGAACCGTGTCCCCCCGGGACAAGAACTCCGCCCGCGTCATGCTGGTCCGGGCTGGTCTCTGTCCCGGCTAGTGCTGATCGTGCAAGACCTGCACCCCCGCCGGGGGTCAGGCGACGTGAGCTAGGAATCCCCCTCGTTTACGAGGGGGAGGAGTCAACACGCGGGAAACGGGCCGCGGTGGTCGGACTGTTGCCGCCGCTGAAGACGACCACGGGGAAGAGACCGGAACGGTACAACTCGGCTGTGGTCGTCGCGACGCCGAGGTCGTGGCTGCCGAGGCCGATGGCTGCGGAGCAGGGGGTCGGTGCGTGATGCATCTGGTGGTACTGCCAGATCACGTGGGCATCGTTCCGCTGCGCATCGGTGATCGTGCGCTGTTCGCGGTCCGGCACAGGGGCTCCCTGTTGTCGTTACTGGTCGAACTCGCCTCTGTGGAGTGCGGAGAGGAAGCCGGACCACGAGGTGGCGGGGAAGGCCAGAATCGGGTGGTGGGGGGTCTTGCTGTCGCGTATGGGGATCAAGCCCGGTATGCCGTGGGCTATTTCGACGCATTCCCCTCCGTTCCCGCCGCAGTGGCTGGACTTGGCCCACCTGGCGCCCACCTCGACGCACTCGCCCTCATTCCCGCCGCAGTAGCTGGATTTGGTCCAGCGTATGCCGGAAGCGTTGTCAGTGTTCATGGGGACCATTCCTCCCTCACTCGGTGGATCAGTGACAGTGAAGCTTCAGGAGACAGCGCGTCGGCCCTGAGCCGGTCGTAGGTGGCTTCCGCGTTGGCCACTGTCGACGGGGAGTCGATCACCTGGCCCGAGACCGGGTTCTCCACGTAGAGCACTCCCGGTTCGTCCGCGCCGAATCGCAGGACGACGAACGACATGTGTGAGGCAGGCGCTCCCGACGAGAAAGGGAGCACCTGCAGGGTGATGTGCGGGGACTCCGCCTCCTGAATCAGGTGACCCAGCTGCTCGTGCATGACAGCCGGGCCGCCGACCAGTTGCCGAAGACACGCTTCGCCGAGGACAACCCACAACAGTGGCGGGTTCTCGCCCTCCATGACTCGGTGGCGACGGAGACGCCGGGCCACCCTCTCGTCCGTCACTTTCAGCTCGTCGCGTGGACGAGCCTTCCGGAAGACCGCGTGCGCGTACGCCTCCGTCTGCAGCATCCCCATGACGAGGTTCGCGCTGTAGGCGAGAATTTCCGCTGCCCGCTGTTCCAGCCTCACATACGGCTCGAACCAGTCCGGGTACCCCCGCCGCGCCGCCCGCTCCCGCAAGCGCGCAAACGTTCCGGGCGTGCCGAAGACCTGGTCGCAGGTCGCCGCGAATTCGGGGCTCGCGAGGCGTTCGCCCGCCTCGACCTTGGCCACGTACTGCTGCCCGTACATCGCTTTCTCGCCGAGCTCCCGCTGGCTCATCCCGTTGCCCGTGCGCCAGGCCCGTACCTCGACACCGAGATAGCCCGCTCCGTTGTGCGGTGCCGCCTCGTCCGGGTCGTCGGTCATCGCAACCCCCTTTTACGCCAGCCCCGTTGGGGTGGCTCGAACCCTGTTCAGCGTAGGAGCGGAGCGAAACGCTTGGAGCACCGTCAGTAAACATCGCCCGTGTGGGCGAACGAACGCGCGAGGTTGCCGAATGGCCCCTACCCACGAACAAGCCGACGAAGCCACCGTCCCCGTACCGGCGGTGGGTGATCTCGTCCGGGACGGCACGACAGGCCGGGTGGGCGAGATCGTCGACCATCGGCGTTCCCGGTGCCGGCTCCGCCCGTTGGGCGGCGGGATCGAGTGGGACGCGGCAGCGGGGGACATTCGCCCGGCGACCCGCGCGGAGGTGCTCAGCGCGCGGGTGGCGGCGGCCAACGCCGGAAGCCGACAGGGGCGTGTGGGGTGGTGAACGTGTGGGCGGACGGGATTCCGGAGCAGCAGGAGCTGCGGTCGTGCGACGAATGTCGGCGGATCTACGACGGCTACTGCGAGGCCGCACGGCAAGGCGACGGCGAGGCGGGTTGGAAGTGGACGGTCGAACGGTTCCGGCACTACTGGAGGGCGCACGCATGACAGCGCGATGCACCGGGCGACTGGTCAACCACTGTCTCCACGATTCGGGTTGGCGACTCGCCCAAGGCGTCGAGAGGTGCGCGAGCGGATGCGGGACGGAACGCTTCACGGGCTACGAGGCGCTTCTGCTGCCGCATCCGCCGCCGCGCGAGGGGGTGCCGGAACCGGGTTCCACTCTCCCCGTGGCGCCCGTTTCCACGGTGAAGCCGCCGGGGCGGGGCGCGCTCCTCGCGCGGTAGTCGCCCCGGCCGAGCCCGTGCGCGCCTTTCGCCTCTCGTGCCGACAGGCGTGCCGGGCCGTCACCCGGGACGCGGATCAGCGCAGGGGCCACGTGTGTGCCCACCGCTACGATGGATCCAGGTCCCCGGGAGGAGGTGCGTGATCATGGCGGCGACGCGGGAGCGGCCGCAGATGCGGGTGGAGGACTTCGAGGAAGTGTCCCGCCACGCGCCCGACACGGTCACTCTTGAGTTCCTGTACGGAAGGATCGGTGCCAAGCCCATGCCGGACGGTGACCACGGGCAGATCATCATGTGGCTCATCCGGCAGTGCATCCAGCAGCGCCCTGACCTCAACCTTTTCCCCGAGCAGGGGCTGGAAGTGGGGACGTACCGCAACGGCAGGGTGAAGCCGGACGGCGTGCTGGCTCCCGAGGAGCACTTCACCGGGCAGAGTGAGTACGGGACTCCGGACGGCGTCCTGATGACCGTCGAGATCACGTCCTGGGACCGGGACACCGATCAGCGCGACCGCGTCGAAAAGCCCCGTGCCTACGCCGAGTCGGGCATCCCGGTCTATCTCCTGGTGGATCGGGAGCACTGCACCCTGGTCCTGTACGCCACTCCGCGCAACGGCCGCTACAGCGACGTCCACACGGCTGACTTCGGCGACACTGTCGAGTTGCCGGGACTTGGCATCACCCTCAACACCGAGCGTCTCAAGAACTACGTTCGCTAGATAGGACGTCGGCGCCGACGCAGCTGCGTTGGACGCGCTGCAACTCCCGCGCCTGGCCGTGAGCGAGACGCTCACCGCGCTGTACGCCGAGGTACGGGACGCAACCGTTGAAGGGACACGCAGGCGCTCTGAAGATTGATCTTTAGTCCATCACAGGAATATTCCCGAGGTCGCATGGACAGTCCGTGCTGGTCCTCCCTACGGTCGTTGGCAGACGGCCCAACCAGGGCCAGACTCCGAGGGAGTTGGCAGATGGCGCTTACGCGGCTCACGGGCAGCGGACAGGGCGACTGCGGCAAGAAGGACTGCCCCAACGTGTACCGCGACGAGTCGGACGGCGGCTTCGTCGTCCAGGGCGAGTCCTCCCACGCGTTCGAGCCCCCGGCCGGTGAAGTACTGGTCAAGATCCCCGAAAGCGTGCTGAGGGAGGCGTTCCGTGCTCTTGGCTGGTGACGCCTGGGACGCGCAGTTCCGGGACTTCACGAAGGAAGCCTGGCGGCTCGAAACGCTGCCGCAGTACCTCGTCCCGCAGGAAGCCGAGGAGTTCTCCCGATTCCTCTCCGGTCAGCCGGTGGCAATTCCCGAAGGCGACGACGAGTGGTTCGAACTGATCCGCAAGCATCAGGAAACCGGCGGCAGTATCGGGCGAGTGCACATCGTCACGCGGCCGCTCTCGGACTACCTCCGGTTCGAGTTCGCGCAGTACTATGCCCCGCAGTTCGAAGCGGGCGAAGACATCCGCATCCTGGACGTGACAGACCGGCCCAACCCGCTGGCGGGCGTTCAGGACTTCTGGATGTTCGACAGGTCCACGGTCGTGCTCATGAACTATGAGTCGGACGGAACGCAGATCAATCGGGAGCTGTTCGAGGGCGACCCCGCGCCATTCGTGGAGTTCCAGCGAATCGCCCTCGCTGAGGCTGTGCCGTTCTCGGAGTATGTGAAATAGCTTGACGCTTGAACCCGCAGAGCTGGTTGCTCTGGCAGGCGTGTGGACGTGGAGGCGGCAGAACTGTGCTTGCTCTCGGCCTACTGGTACTGGTCGAACTCGCCTCTGTGGAGTGCGGAGAGGAACCCGGACCACGAGATGGAGGGGACGGTCAGGATCGGGTGTTGGGGGGTCTTGCTGTCACGTACGGGGATCAATCCCGGTATGGCGCGAGCTACGCCTCACCCGCTACGAACACGGCTACCAGGCCGAGGACTTCGGGCCAGGGATGCCGGCCACGCACTCGCCGACGGATGGTTCTCCCGTACTCCGTGACGCCGTGCTGCGGGCGGCCGCACTGCCGGGGAATACTGCTGTCCTCCCGGAACTGCTTGCCCTCACCGAATACCTCGGCCGCGCATTGACCACCGACCTCATCCAAGGCCCGCTGCTGGCCCTATCCGTAACGGGCAGGGAACGGGCCCCCTCGGCACCGCGCAGCCCGCCGATACCCGCCAGGGGCTCAGGCGAAGGCAGAGCGCGGGACCCTTCACCTACTCCGGCCCCGAAGTGTCCTAATTACTGTAAATTGGGCTGCTTCCAGCAAAGTCACAGGTTCACAGGTCGTCGAACTCGCCCTTGCTCATGCCGTCGGAGAAAGCCGCCCATTCACTTGGGGTGAAGAAGAGTATCGGTCCGTCGGGGTCCTTGCTGTCCCGTATGGCTCGGCCGCCGTCGGCGGTTCCGGCCACTTCCACGCAGTCTTGGTAGCCTCCCTGCGAAGCACTGGCTTTGCGGAACTCGGTAACAACCTCACGGGTCTTCAACACTGGTCTTCCTTGCTCTCCGGAATACTGTTGGCTGCGTCCTGGATGAACTCGATACTGCGATCTGGGGTTAGGGCGGCCGAGCGAAGCGCTTCAAAGATCCGGACATGCTTGACCACGTCGTCGGGGTCTTCCTGGATCACGGTGCTGGTCGCACTGTCGAAGGCGACGGCTTCCGGGGCGAGCTCGGGCCCGAAGCTGAACACCACAAAATGACTTGCAAGGTGGGCGGCTTTCCACTCGGCCAATGGGAGCACCTGGATGGTCACGTTCGACTGCTGTGCGACTTTGGCGATGTGCTCCAACTGTTCACGATGGACACGGGCCGAGGGCATGGGAGCTGTAAGCACCGGCTCCCAGATGACTGCCGCAAAGTGAGCACCGTTCCGGTTGACTGCCCTCCTGCGTTCCTCCTTGACCTTCACGAAGGCGTCCTCCGCTTGCGGCGTGTACGTCGTGACACTGGCGTGCCGAGTCAACGTCCGCAAATAGTCCGGAGTTTGCAGAAGCCCAGGAATGAAGAGGTTCTGCCACGTGCGGATATAGGATGCGTCGGACTCAAGGGAGACGAAGTCGGCGAACTCCCCCGGAAGCTGCGCATCATCCATCCACCACCCACGCTTGTTACTGTCCCGCGCCAGCTGCTCCAGATGCTTGGCCACCGCCAGGTCCGTCACCCCGTACAGCTCAAGCATCAGCCGAACGTCGCCCGGTTTCACGGTAACTTGGCCCGACTCGATGCGGCTGATCTTGGACTTGGATGCGGCGATCACCTCCGCCGCGTGGTCCTGGTCCAGCCGCGCCGCCTCTCGGTAGCGGCGCAACGTTGCCCCAAGTCGCCTGCTGCGCACCGTAGGTCGCCCACCAGCGGGCATGGCCCCCTCCTCACCGGACGTGTCCAGTCTCCTGCGCTGGTGACGCAACAGGCTAGCGGGTAAGCCCCAGGAAGCAAGATGCAACTTTGCATAGCCAAGCGTGTTGCATCGAAGTCCAGTTGAGGTCTAGCGTGAGTTGCGCCACACGGCGCCGTCACAGGTCGCGCAAGTGGCCATCGTTCCGTCTGCCTGCCCTGGGGGCCGTATGTCCGGACGCACGGCACAGCGCACGTTCCGATCCACCAGGTCCTCGATTTCCGGAGCGCGAAAACACACCGAGTCGATATGCCGCGCTTGGAAGGTCGGCACCGAGCTGACCGAGTCGGCGGTTCTGGTCGTCAGCGAGTTGGCGACGAACGCTGTTCTGCACGCCAAGGGAATCGGGGAGTTCTTCGAACTCCGCATTCGCCGCAGGCGCGGAGTCCTGGTTCTCGAAGTCACCGACTCGTCCTCTCAGGGCCCTCCTCAGCCGGGATACCCCTGCCCGGAGTTCGCGGACGAGTCCGCGTTCCCGCAGTACGACGCCGGGTTCGATGCCACCGATGCCAGCCGGTCCGGCCGAGGACTCCGCATCGTGGAGTACTTCGCGGACACGTGGGGGGTCAGGCAACGCGCGAACGGCCCCGGTAAGACCGTATGGGCTCACCTCGACACCACAAGGAGAAGGCCTTGAAGGAACGAGACGCATCCGCGACCGCATCACGTCTGCGCACCGTCGTGTCCGTACCGCACACGTCCGGATCCGACGGTGTCACAGTCCGGGGCTCCGCCGCCGACTGCCCTGCCTGCATCCGGTTCGCGGAAGCCGCGCGCGAAGCGCGTACGCGCGGCAACCGGCAGGTGGAGGCCCGTATCCGCGAGCAGTTCACGACGCACTGGACGACGTACCACCGCGTGAGGCAGTCATGACCCGCCCGCAGCCGGCCGCGCCGGAGTCCCACGGGCGGAGCCGGGTCCCGTGATCGTCGCTCCATACGGCAGGAAGGGGGCGGCGGTGCCGGGTGAGCTGTGTTGCTCACCCGGCACCGCCGGCCCTGCCCCGGCCCACCGGCAGCAATCTAGCAGGGCATCTCCTATTCAAGCGCTACAGCTGTGATCGCTTCCACCAGTGAAACCGCCATAGCCGCTGCGTTCTCCCGGAAGAACCCCAGACGAATGTAGAAGTCTTCTTCCGACACGAAGAGGTTTCCGATCGTGCTCAGCGCAGCATGAACTACATGGAGGGCCTCAATCGACCAACCACGCTGCTCATTTCCGTCGACCCGCCGATAGACCTCCTCCAGAAACTCTCTGGAGCAGCCAAGTCGCAGAGCCAGGGCATCGGATCCACCGCGGTCACCCATGAACAGCAGCACGGATCCGATGGCCGACCGCTGACGCTCTGTCAGCCTGACCGTATATGTACCGTCCTCACGGGAGACGGACAGCCTGGTCCTTATCGAAGGACATACCTCCCGCCTTTGATGAATGTGTCTCCTGAGATACGCGTCCTGAAGCGCCCTCCACACCCGTTACCCCGATAACGTGACGGCGCCGTCAGGTGTCGGATCGCTCAGTGGTAGCGGGCGGCCTGGCGGCGCCGGGAGGGCTCTGTCACGTCGGGTACCACCCCGGCCCCCGAGCCCGGAGTCTCGTTCCAGGTCCGGATCTTGGCCGCGACCCGCGCCAGACGTGTATCGCCAGGACGCACGGTGAGGTAGAACAGACCCTCGTAGGGGCGGCGGTCGTCGCCACCCCAGCGGACGACGCCTTCGGCGTCGGCGACGATGTCACGGATGCTCAGCTGCTGTGCCGTGGTGAAACCGCCCCGTACGCCAGGCGGGTAGAAGTCCGGACGGACGACGACGGCAGTGCCGGAAGCCTGGTTCGACTCCGGGAGCCGGCTGTCGCGGACGGCCGACGGTGCAACCCAGCCCTGGACCGGGTTCGGCTCGTCGTGCAGGCCGAGAGTGTCGACCTCGTAGTGGAAGCGGCGGATCACATGAACCAGGACCGTCGCGGGATATCCCATGCGCACGGAGACGTTCAGGCCGGTGCCCGCCACGTGACGGGTCACGATGTCACCGCCGTCGTCGGCGGCCTTCTGCATCTCCCATCCATTGGCGGACGGTCGGCCGGTGAGAAGCCGACGGCGCCGGGCCTCGACGCGGCGCAGTGCCTCCTTCAGTTCGTCGTCCCTGAGGGGCTGCGATGCGGCGACGGCCGGGGTGGACAGGAGTCCGGTGGAGGCGAGGCTTGCGGCGGCGACAACACCGGCCGCGGCGGTGAGAACGTGTCTGCGGGTTATGCCGGTGGGGCTCAACGGGTCAGCCTTTCTTCCGTGTTGTCGTGCGCTGTTTGTAATGGAAAACGACGGAGGTGACGGCGCAGAAGAACGCGAGCAGCAGCAGGAGAGCGACGGTTGGGTTGATGTAGCCGGGGATGGCGATGGAGTAGTCGTGGCTGTTCGATGTCTCGCACACGACACGCAGTGGGATGAAATCGCCTCTGATGCCGACCAGGGCCAGTGCTCCCGCAGGTTTCTGCCGCTCGCATCTGTGGGCCAGCTCCTGGTCCGCGAGGAAAAGGCTATGGAGGCACCCCCATAGGTAGACAGCGAGCGCGGCGGCGGCTGACAGCAGGGACAGGTCCCGGCATAGGCGGAAGGCTGTGTATTCCCGACGGGCCTCGCGGGTGAGCCGTGAGCACAGGTACCCGGCCAGGCTCAGCAGAGTTGCCGCCCCCGCGACCAGGACGGCGAGCATGGTGGCGAAGTCGTGCCCTCGCCACGGGTTGGATGCCGTGATCATGATCTGTCAGGACTCGCGAATGATGCGGTTGTACTTCTCGAAGATGGCGTAAAGAGGCATCCGCAGGTGCGCGTCAGCGACTGCTACTTCACCGAAGCCCTGGTAGCGGCGGAGGATCTCGAAGGTCTCGGTGTCGGTGTAGTCGAGTGCGGGGCGGCGTATGGGGGTCTCGGCATGGTCGCCCGCCTTGCCGTCGGCTGCCCAGATGTGCAGGTGCGGGACGGTGCTCAGATTGAACAGGTTGTCCTGGTTGAGCTTCTGCCACATCGCCCATCTGTCGCTGTCGGAGGTGGCATCGAGGATCTCGCCCTCCAGGAGCCCTGAATGGATCGAGTTGTTCCGCGACAGGATGCAAGTACGCCCCGACACCTTGGCGACACCGGTGCTGCTGTCGACCAACTTGGTAACGCCCGGCAGGTCCTTGCCCCAGTCGGGGATTTTGCCCGTGTGGTACATCACCACCCCCGCGTCCTCGACTACATCCTTGTAGCTGTAGTGGCAGAACTCCCAGAACGCCGACGTCTGGATGAGAGCTTTACGCATGCGGTATCTACGGGATGCCGAGGAGATGGCTGCGTCGGCGGTCATGATTGTTTCGAGGCACTGCTGTCGGGTGTAGACGTAGCCTATACCTCCGGGCCTGCCGATCGATGCCATGTACTCGTCGGCCTCCTTGAGCAGGGCGGCCCAGTAGTTCATGTTGAAGCCGATGTCGAGTTTCTGGGACGGCGCGGGGTAGAAGTCGCCCTGTCCTGTGTCTCGTTCAGAGGCAATATTGTTGTCGATCTCGATCTTGCTGTCACCGGAGCCGATCGTCTTGGTGACGATCTGGTCGAAGGCCCAGTTCTCCGGCATCGTGTAGCCGAGATTGCCGGAGAAGCCTGACGACATGTCGGAGACGAAACTGGTGTCTGCGTAACCTTCCGCGGAGATCCGGGAGCACGCGTTGCGCGGGCCATAGACCCCGATCTTGTAGGGGCTGCCCAGTTTGGTCATCTCGTCCCTGATACTCCGGAAGTACGGCAGGATATACGAGGTCACCTCGTCGTCCACCGCGTCGTAGTCAACCGCGAAGTAGATGCGCGAGCCTGGCTTGAAGCCGTGCTCCTCTGCCTTGAATGCCGCGTTCATACAGTCCGCGACACCTTGCGCGACACTGTAGTAGTCCACCGAGCGGGCCCACGTCTGATAGATCGGGAAGCAGCGCAGTCCGTACTGCTGGATGGTCTCAAGCTCTCCCGGCTGGATCTCCTTCTCCGGCAGGCTGGTGGTGGAGGGGTTGTACAGGTAGCGGCCGATGTACTTGTAGCCGGCGTCCTTGAGTGCCTGTGCGCGGGCGGGAGTTATTTTGGTGATGCCGTCACACGCCGCGCCTTGCCGGGTTTGGTCACCGTAGGAGACCAGCAGGGAAGACCATGTCGGGAAGTCGGCCTGCCCGTTGACGGTGAGGTTCATGAACGCCTGGAACGCAGTGACGCTGTCGGCCAGCGAGGGGGTGAACGATGCTGAGAAGGAAGCCGGTCGCTTATTGAGCACCATGGCTGCGGTGAACAGTTGCACCCACACCCCGGAGGAGCCGGTAGACAGTGTGTGACTCTTCAGGCCGGCCTGCGTTCCGGGGCCGAAAGCTCCGTTCGCGACGCCGTCGGCCATGCCCAGTTCGTACTGGATGGCAAAGAGCATCGACTTCGCGACGTCACGGGAGTGGTGGCCGTCGCAGGGGATGACGTAGTAGTCCTTGCGGAGGACGTACCGGCCGTTCAGCCACTGCTGGATGGAGCGGATCGTCTCCGAGCCGTTGTTGACGGAGACATAAGCGTCCATGTTGAACAGGCCCTTGACCACCTTGGGCCACAGGGAACTTCCGGGATAGGTACCGTCGACGCCCATGTTCTGGTTCAGCTTCGCCACCGCAGCCTTGACACGGGAGTTGTACGTCCCGTTGATGTCGCCGCCGTCGTAACCCTTGCAGTACAGGGCAGACTGGATGATCCGGCAGAAGTCCGCCGACGGGATGGTGGTCTCGTCGAGCTTTCCGTATTTCTCCGCGATCTTGGAAAGGGTAGTCGGACCGAAGCTGTTGGAGAGCTCTGGTATGCCCAGCTCGTACTGAAGGGCGCGGGTGAGGGTGTACATGGTGTTCCAGCTCGTCCTCCCATCTTCGGTCACTCTCATCCCGATCCGTGTCCCATAAACGGAGTTCACGAACTTCTGTGCACGTAGCACCATTTCGTCAGCCATAGCAATCCCCTGGTCATCGTCAGCTTGGGGTGGGCCTGTGAGGCGATCTTCGGAGTTTTCGTTTTCGGGGAGGACCTGCCCTTGGAGTCCGTGTCGCCGTCATATCAGGGGTTCCGTCGGATCGGGCAACCCAGAGCCGCCTTCACCAAAGCAGCGTGAAGGCGGCTCCTTCTGGATCCCGGATGAGCGAGAGAATGCTAGCGAGCCGCTTTTTCTGCTGCGAGAGCGCGATCGGCATTGGTCAGCAGGCTCTGCAAATCCTCCTGAACCATTTTGAGGTCGGGGCGATGAGCAGAGATCGCCTTTTTCTGGTAGTCGGCTTCAACAGAAGACCAGACACCGATGACGTTGTTCTGCTTCTTGCACTGCGCGTCCGCGACCGCGACCGACCTTTCGTCTTTTCCGGCAGCGCCATTGCTGGCTGCAAGGCCGCTCATGGCATCGATGGGAGTCTTGTAAGAGAATCCCTTGCCCTTCATGCAGCCGCTCCAGTCGGCAAAGACCTCTCGCACCCGGTCGTCGCGCCGGGCTTGGTCGCTGGCCTGGAAGATCAACCCGTCAGCCAGACCGCGCAGGCTAGCGTGCTGCCCGCGATAAATCTGACGACCGGCCTCCCCCACGCAACCACCGCTGGGGACAGCTTTGTTGTTGTATGTGCTCACGGCGCCAGTCCGTACCGCCGCATGCTGGGGCGCCTCAACCGCAGCTTGCGGCGTCACCCTCTGAACAGCAACCGGCGAGCGGTACCCAAAGGACTTGGCTTGGGCTTCGTCGGTGACGCCGTAGATCCTGCTATGCGTGTCCGCAAAATCGCTGCGGGGGTTCGGGCTGTAAGTTATGGCGAAACCCTGCAGGCAGCGGGCAGTCAGGGCGTCGACAGCATTGTTCACCTTTCTCTGGTCGGCGTCAGACAGCCGGTAATTTTCTAAAGGAAAGGTGAATCCATTCAGGGTTGCCCGGTAGGGCATACCAGCCTGGTCGGATTTGCTCGCAGCTGCCGACGATGACTGCGCGATGGAGTACCCGGAGGCTCCGAGCGCTATCGCCGCAATGGCACCACCGATAACCACATACTTAACCGTCTTCACCGGACACCTCGTCTCTTAGTAGTACCACTCGTGGGAGCTGAGAGCGTTCTTGATCCCTGGCGGAAGTTCAGACCACCTGTCGAAGTGGTCGCAACCTTCACCGCACTGGCCGCGCTTGTTGATATCGAAATGCCAGCCCGAGTTGCCCTTGTACTGCCATCCCCGCCAGTACATGCTGCTGTTATTGTTGATGACGGAGGCTACGTTGTTATCGATAGGATCCCCGGTGCCGGCGAACGTGTAGCCGGCATAGTCCTGCAGCCACCCATTGTCGTCGAACAGGCCTCCCTGCCAGGATCTGTTCTCGTACAGGCACACCTCCCCAGACTCACATCTGCCGTCCTTGTCGCTGGCATGCGCCGGAATCTGGAATGCCGTAAACAAGGCAACGGCCGCCGCGCCGACTGCCGCCGTCCTGACTGCACGATTCATTCGCGTGAATACCATCTCGGTCCCCTTTCCCCTTATCTGTAGTCGTCGGGATGACGACTCATGAATGCCTGAAGCCGGGATACGGTGGATTCAATAAGAGGCCTATTCTTCTCCAGCTGAGGTGCGGACCTCTGCGGAATCTTCTTTTGGAGATCTTCGAGCAGCGCTATGGGTTCTTTGAAATGGTCCGCCCCCTTGGAGCTGGCCTTCATAGCCAGGAGGAAGGCGTCAAAGGCCCCTAAGGTGTCCGTCAGATACTGGGCGCAGTGGCTGGGGGTGCAGCCGCCCACGCTTTGCGCTTGGACCCGGGCCCATGCATCGCGGACCTTCATGGCGCTGGCCGAAGGCGCTGCATCGTTGCCTTCCGGCTGCGAGTGGCACGCCGCCAGGGCTGCGGCCAGAATCACGGCAAGCGCGGTACAGCGAAACCGTGCGACACCTAAGCCCGTCATGATCCCTCGATGCCCATGTGCAAGTACACCAACTTGGTTGATGTGTGGGAAAGTTGATGCTTGACGGCATGGACGGTAGCCCTGGAGTGGCAGTGCCGCAAGTGCTTTCGTTGGCCACGGATACGCAAGATCCAGCCAGTGAGGGTTTTCAGGGTGACCCCCGGCGAGTGATGGCGGGACCGTAGGCAACGCACAGGGCTCCCGTGCCGTTAAGGGAAGTGTCTGGGTCTCAACTCTCCCTCGTAGGGGCCCTGTTGGTCCCGTATCCTGCCGCACTCGACCTGCCGCACGCACCCGTGAGGGTGGTCGCCGCTGCAAACTCCGGCCGTCGGAGCGTGCGGTGATCGCTTTGGCATGCCTGCGTCGGCACGATCCCATGGCTCAACTCGCCGCGGGTTTCCGTATCTCCGTCGGCACCGCCCACGCGTACGTCACCACCGTCGTCGAGCACCTGGCCGACAAGGCACCGGGTCTGCTGAAGGTCCTATGCGAGACAGACCCTGAGTACGTTCTCGTGGACGGCACGCTCGCGGAGTGCGACCGGGTCGACGACGGGCACGCGGACTATTCGACGAAGCACAAGCGGCACGGCGTGAACGTGCAGGTCGTCACGGATCCGGCCGGTCGCACGCTGTGGCTCTCACCCGCCCTGCCCGGTCGAACGCACGGCCTGACCGCCGCCCGCACCCACAAGATCATCAGGATCTGCGAGCGCCAGGGCGTCCCCATCCTCGCCGACATGGCCTACACCGGCGCGGGCGAGTGGGTCACCACCCCCAAACGCCGGCCGCCCCAGGGCAAACTCACCCAAGGCGTCGAGAGGTGCGCGAGCGGATGCGGGACGGAACGCTTCGCGGGCTACGAGGCGCTTCTGGTGCCGCATCCGCCGCCGGGGTGCGGCCCCGGTACCGTGCCCCCATGCAAACCCACCTCCCCCAACTCCTCGACTTCCTCTCCTTCAGCGCCCGCCTCCGCGACGTCACCCGCCACAACAACGCCACCCCCGACCGCAAGGAGAGCGTCGCCGAGCACTCCTGGCACCTGGCTCTCACCGTCTGGGTCCTGCACCGGGAGTTCGAGCGTGAATGCGGGCACGTGCTCGATCTGGAGCGGATGGTGAAGATGTGTCTCGTGCACGATCTCGCGGAGATCGAGGCCGGCGACCCCTCGGCGTGGGTCACGCGGAACGACGCGGGCCGGAGCGAGGAGAAGGCCCGTAAGGAGCAGGAGATCGCCGAGCGTCGCTTCGGGGCGCTGCCCGGTCCGCTCGGGGATGAACTCCTCGCCGTGTGGCGGGAGTACGAGGACGGGGTCACCCCCGAAGCCCGCCTCGTGCGCGGTGTCGACCGGCTCAATCCCGCGCTCATGCGGTATCTCACCGGCCAGGGCTGGCAGGACGTCGGCGCCGACGCCGCCGCGCTGGACGCGCTGCAACTCCCGCGCCTGGCCGTGAGCGAGACGCTCACCGCGCTGTACACCGAGGTACGGGACGCCGCCGTACGGCAAGGGCTGCTCCCCGCCGCCCCCTGAGCGGTACCCCCGAAAGGCGGGTCACGCTGCCGTCAGCAGGCGGCACACCGTCTCGATGTCCACCCGCACTTGCGCGATCGACGCCCTCCCGGACAGCCAGGTGATCAGTGCCGAGTGCCAGGTGTGCTCGATGACGCGGATCGCGGAGAGCTGTTCGGGGGTGGGGCGGGTGGGGAGGCGCATGGCGTCGAGGATGATGGCTGTCGTCAGTCTCGACACCGCGTCGACCTCCGAGCTCACCGAGCGGTCGGCGAAGGTGAGGGCGCGGACCATCGCGTCGGCGAGGTGCGGTTCGCGCTGCATCGCGCGAAAGGCCCGCATCAGGGTCTGGGAGACCCGCGCGGCGGGATCGGCCTCGGTGGGCGGGCGTTTGCGCAGGGTGTCGTGGAGGTGCTGGAGCTGGTCGTGCATGGTGGCGACCAGCAGGTGCACTTTGGAGGGGAAGTAGCGGTAGAGCGTGCCGAGGGCCACCTCGGCCGATTCCGCGACCTCGCGCATCTGTACCGCGTCGAAGCCGCCCCGGCTCGCGAGCCGGGCCGTGGCGTGCAGGATGCGGCTGCGGCGCGCGGCCTGACGCTCGGTCAAGGGCTGTGGTGCCGCCTTCGGTTCTGCGGTCATTCGTCCCACTTCGGTGCGTTGCGTCGACTGGTGTCCCAGGGACGGCGGGGGTCCCGGGGGTGGCAGGTGTCCCAGGGGCTGCGGGAGTCCCCCGGGAGCGGCAGGTACGGGTCCCGGGGACGGCGGGAGTCCCGGGAGGCAGGGCGGGAGGTACGTACGTCCGGCAGCGCTCACCGTGCATCATGGCAGGGCACGGCACCCCCGCGCATCCGGTGAAACCTGTTTCAACTTCATCGGTCGGCCCGTGGCCCCGTCCACCCCGGTATCTTCGGGACTTGTCGGGCGTCCCCGAGCAAGTCACCGGCCGATCCCCTGTGGAACTTGTTCCAGCTGAACGCGAGGGTTACGCTCCCGCTGAACTTCAGGGAGAAGGGGGCCGTGAGTGACCGCTGAGACCGCCGAGATCGTCGGGCCCGGTCCGTACCGAGCGGCGGCACCCCGCCCCGACACCGGCCCGGACACCGGCCCCGACGCCGACAGCCTCCGCGCCGGCCCCGACGCCGACCGCCCCCTGCGCATCGCGCTCCTGACGTACAAGGGCAATCCGTTCTGCGGCGGGCAGGGCGTGTACGTACGCCACCTCGCCCGCGAACTCGCCGCGCTCGGGCACTCCGTGGAGGTCATCGGCGCCCAGCCGTACCCCGTCCTGGACGACCCCGACCCCGCCGCGCCCGGCGGCGTCCGGCTCACCGAGCTGCCCAGCCTCGACCTGTACCGGCAGCCCGACCCCTTCCGCACCCCCCGCCGCGAGGAGTTCCGCGACTGGATCGACGCGCTGGAGGTGTCCACGATGTGGACCGGCGGCTTCCCCGAGCCGCTGACCTTCTCGCTGCGCGCCCGCCGGCATCTCGCCGCCCGCCGGGGGGAGTTCGACGTCGTCCACGACAACCAGACCCTCGGCTACGGCCTCCTCGGCGGCCCCGAGGCGCTCGGCGCGCCCCTGGTCACCACGATCCACCACCCCGTCACCGTCGACCGCAAGCTCGACCTCGACGCGGCCGCCGACTGGAAACGCCGGGCCTCCGTGCGCCGTTGGTACGGCTTCACCCGCATGCAGAAACGTGTCGCCCGGCGGCTGCCGAGCGTCCTCACGGTCTCCGGCTCCTCCCGTCAGGAGATCGTCACGCACCTCGGGGTCGACCCGCGGCGCGTGCACGTGGTGCCGATAGGCGCCGACACCGAACTGTTCTCCCCCGACCCCGCCGTCGCGGAGGTCCCCGGCCGTATCGTCACCACCTCCAGCGCGGACGTCCCCCTCAAGGGGCTCGTGCACCTCGTGGAGGCCCTGGCCGTCGTCCGCGCCCGGCACCCCCACGCGCACCTGGTCGTCGTCGGCAAACGGCCCGGCTCCGGGCCCGTCGCCACCGCGATCCGCCGCTGCGGGCTCGACGGCGCCGTCGAGTTCGTCAAGGGCATCAGCGACGCCGAACTCGCCGGCCTGGTGCGCTCCGCGCAGATCGCCTGCGTGCCCTCGCTGTACGAGGGCTTCTCGCTGCCCGCCGCCGAGGCCATGGCCACCGGGACCCCGCTGCTGGCCACCACCGGCGGCGCCATCCCCGAGGTCGCCGGACCCGACGGCGAGACCTGCCTGGCCGTACCGCCCGGCGACCCCGGAGCGCTCGCCTCCGGGCTCGAACGGCTCCTGGCCAACGAGCACTTGCGGCAGCGGCTCGGCGCGGCGGGCCGCGAACGCGTTCTCGCCCGCTTCACCTGGCGCCGGGCGGCCATCGGCACGGCCGAGCACTACCGCGCGGCCATCACCGCGGCGCGCCGCGCGCCCACCCGCGTCTGACGCCCGCCCAGCCGCACGAACGAAAGCCCGCCCCGCCCGCCCCGCCAAGCGAAAGCAGAGCCCGTGCTGACCGTCGACTTCTCCCGCTTCCCGCTCGCCGCAGGCGACCGCGTCCTCGACCTGGGCTGCGGCGCGGGCCGGCACGCCTTCGAGTGCTACCGGCGCGGCGCGAAGGTCGTGGCCCTGGACCGCGACGGCGAGGAGATCCGCGAGGTCGCCAAGTGGTTCGCCGCCATGAAGGAGGCCGGGGAGGCCCCCGAGGGCGCGAGCGCCGTCGCCATGGAGGGCGACGCCCTCGCGCTGCCGTTCCCCGACGACAGCTTCGACGTCGTCATCATCTCCGAGGTCATGGAGCACATACCCGACGACAAGGGCGTACTCGCCGAAATGGTGCGCGTGCTGCGGCCCGGCGGCCGGATCGCCGTGACCGTGCCCCGCTACGGCCCCGAGAAGGTGTGCTGGGCCCTGTCGGACGCCTACCACGAGGTCGAGGGCGGCCACATCCGCATCTACCGGGGCGAGGAACTCCTGGAGCGGATGCGCGAGGCCGGCCTGCGCCCGTACGGCACCCACCACGCGCACGCCCTGCACAGCCCCTACTGGTGGCTCAAGTGCGCCTTCGGCGTCGACAACGACAAGGCGCTCCCCGTCCGCGCCTACCACAAGCTGCTGGTCTGGGACATCATGCGCAAGCCCCGGGCCACCCGCCTCGCCGAACAGGCGCTCAACCCGCTGATCGGCAAAAGCTTCGTCGCCTACGCCACCAAGCCGCACCCGCGCGAGGAGCCGCGCCCGGCCGCCCCCGCGAAGCGCGCCCGCGCCCCCCGGAAGGCCCGGGCGTGACGCCTCCCCCCTGCGGCCCCCACAGCCGCATCGAACGCCTCGCGCTGCCCGGAGTCCTCACCACCGCCCAGGTGACCCGTACGGTCGCCGGGATCGCCGCACTCCAGCGCCCCGACGGCGCCATACCCTGGTTCCGGGGCCACCACCTCGACCCCTGGGACCACGTCGAGGCCGCCATGGCCCTGGACACCGCCGGCGAGCACGCCCGCGCCGAGGCCGCCTACCGCTGGCTCGCCGAGCACCAGAACCCCGACGGCTCCTGGTACGCCGCCTACGCCGACGGCGACGCGCACGCCCCCACCGACCGGGGCCGGGAGACCAACTTCACCGCCTACGTCGCCGTCGGCGTCTGGCACCACTACCTCTCCACCGGCGACGACGCCTTCCTCGACCGCATGTGGCCCACCGTGCGCGCCGCGATCGAGTTCGTCCTGCGACTCCAGCGGCCCGGCGGGCAGATCGGCTGGAAACGAGAGGCCGAGGAGGACGGCGGGGCCGCCGTGGCCGACGCGCTGCTCACCGGCTGCTCCTCGATCCACCAGGCGCTGCGCTGCGGACTGGCGATCGCCGAGCACCGCGAGGAGCCGCAGCCCGGCTGGGAACTGGCCACCGGCCGGCTCGCGCACGCCATACGCCACCACCCCGAGCGGTTCCTCGACAAGAGCCGCTACTCCATGGACTGGTACTACCCGGTGCTCGGCGGCGCCCTCACCGGCGCCGCAGCCAAGGAACGCATCGAGGAGGGCTGGGACGCCTTCGTCGTCCCCGGCCTCGGCGTGCGCTGCGTCCTGCCCAACCCCTGGGTCACCGGCGGCGAGAGCTGCGAACTCGCCCTCGCGCTGTGGGTGATGGGCGAGTCCGACCGGGCCGTCGCGATCCTGCGCTGGATCCAGCGCCTGCGCGCCGAGGACGGGCTGTACTGGACCGGCTACGTCTTCGACGACGACGCGCTGTGGCCGGAGGAGCGCACCAGCTGGACCGCCGGCTCGCTGCTGCTCGCGGCCGCCGCCCTCGGCGGCGACGAGGCCACCACCACCGTCTTCGGCGGTGAACTCCTGCCCGCCGGGCTGGAACCCGGGCCGTCGGACGCGTCCGCCTGCTGTCACGGGCTGCCCGTGGACGGGCTGCGCTGACGGACTGAGCTGACGGGCAGTGCTGACGGGTGGTGCTGAGGGTCGGCGGGTACGGACGCGGGCGCGCCGCGTGCCGTCTCCGTGTGCCGGGCGCGCGACCCGGCACGTACGCGCGCGCCACGCGACCATCCGTACGGGCGAATCCGGATGCGGACGGGCCCGCCAGCGGTGACCCTGGCGGGGAGCCCGCGTTCCGCGCCCGGGCTGTGGAGCCCGACCGGCCCTTGGAGGTCACCGTGTCCCAGCGCGCCCGAGTGCGTCAGCACAGCCGCAGCCGTTCCGCCGCCCGCGTCCGCCGTGCCGCCGTGGCCCTGCCGCTGGTGTGCGGGCTGCTGCTGACCGGTACGGCCTGCGGCGGCAAGGAGAAGAAGAACAACGCGGGCGCGGGCGCCGAGGCGACGCCCACGAACTCGGCGGAGCGGCAGAAGTTCGCCAAGACCCGGTTCGTGGCCAACGCCGGGCTCGCGTCGGGCGCCGCCTACCAGTGGATCATCAAGCCGTACCGCAACGGCGCGTTCAAGAAGGGCGCCAACGGCCGTACCAGCGCGCTGATCAAGGCGGGGCTCGCCGGCACGTTCTCGTACAACCGCTTCAAGGCGGCCATCAACAACGCCAAGGGCGACCCCACCCTCGCCAAGGCCGTCGCCCCCCTCACCTCCGGCGTCGACTCGCTCAAGGGGCTGACCACCAAGTTCCGCAAGGGCGAGGCGGGCGACAGCGACGCCAACTCCTTCGACAAGGTCATCGGCAGTGTGAAGGACGCCGGCAAGAGCGCGGGCGCGCCCGTCACGGACCAGGTGCCCTCCTACTCCGACATCCAGAAGGGCTGACGGGCCGTCCAGAAGGGCTGACGGGCGGAAGGGCCGAATCCGCCCACCCGGCAAGGGTGTTGTCGGTGCCCGCGCCTACAGTGGGGCCATGACCGCCTTTACGCATGAGCGTTACTGTTCGGAGATCGTCGCCCAGACCGCCCTGGTGCGGGAGGCGCTGCGCGGCGCGGATCTCTCCGCCGCCGTGCCCACGTGCCCCGAGTGGACCCTCGCGGAGCTGCTGAACCACATCGGCCAGGCCCACCGGGGCGCCGAGGAGATCGTGCGGACGCGTGCCGCCGAGTACGACATCGCCAAGATCCGCGAGTCGGTCGAGATGCCCGAGGGGGACGACCTCGCCGCCTACGACGCGTGGCTCGCGGAGGGCGCCGAGACGCTGGCCCGCACCCTGCGCGAGGCGGGGCCGGACACCCCCGTGTGGACCTTCGCCGGGCCGGGCGACGCCGCGTTCTGGGCCCGCCGCATGGCCCACGAGACGGTGATCCACCGCGCGGACGTCGCGCTGGCCACGGGCGCCGCGTTCGGCATCGACGACCCCGCGCTGGCCGTCGACTGCTTCGACGAGTGGCTGGCGATCGTCTCCAGCCCCGTGGCCCTGGCGTTCAAGCCGCAGCTCAAGGAGGTGCTGGGGCAGGGGCACACGATCCATGTCCACGCCACGGACGCCGCCCCCGAACTGGAGGCGGAGTGGGTCATCGACCTCACCGGAGAGACGATCGCCTGGCGTCGGGCCCACGAGAAGTCCTCGGTGGCGGTACGGGGGCCCCTCACGGATGTGCTTCTGGTCCTCTACCGGCGCCGTTCGCCGTCCGGCGAGGGCATCGAGGTGACCGGCGACCGTGCGGTGCTGGAGGGGTGGCTGGAGCGGGCGAGCTTCTGAGCGAGCTTCTGAGCGGGCGCGGGCCGTTGCCGGGTGCGGGTGGGAGTTGCCTGCCATCGGTCGCGGCTGCGCCGCTCGTCCTCAATCGCCGGACGGGCTTGATTGTGCGGCCGAGCCGCGAATTCAAGCCCGCTGGGGGCACCCCCTCTGGGGGAGTTTGAGGACCGGGGGTCTGGGGGCGGAGCCCCCAGTTTCGGGAAGGGGCGGGTAGGGGAAAAACCCGCCGGGCGGCCGCACTCCCCGATGCCCACCCCCACCGCAGGTGAGAGCATTTCCGGTATGGCCGACATAACCGCCCGGCGCCACCCGCACCGCCTCGCCCACCTCCTCGCCCCCGCCCTGCTCGTACTCGTCACCGCCTGCGGCGGCACAGGCGGCACAGGCGGCGGCGGCCACGCCAGTGGTAAGCCCCGGGCCACCGGAGTCGGCGACCCCCTGTTCCCGAAGCTGGGCGACGCCGGGTATCACGTCCGGCACTACGGCCTCACCCTCGACTACGAGCCCGAGGGCAACCACCTGCGCGGTACCGCCGCGATCAGCGCCCGCGCCGCGCAGGATCTCGGCTCGGTCACGTTCGACTTCAAGGGGCTGAAGGTGCGCAGCGCCACCGTCGACGGACAGCCCGCCCGTACTTCCCGTGCCGGCGACAAGCTGACGGTGACGCCGCGCTCGTCCGTCGGCAAGGGGAGCGACTTCGAGACGGTCGTCGTCTACGACGGCGTTCCCAAGGACGTCACCGACGCGGACGGCGAGTCGACCGAGGGCTGGGTCGAGACCGACGACGGCGCGGTCGCGCTCGGCGAGCCCACCGGCTCGATGACCTGGTTCCCCGGCAACCACCACCCGTCCGACAAGGCCACCTACGACGTCACGGTGACCGTGCCCGCCGACTACACGGCCGTGGCCAACGGGGAGCTCAAGCGCAAGGACGTCCACGGCGGGAGGGCCACGTTCGCCTGGCACAACCCGGAGCCGATGGCCAGCTATCTGGCGTCCGTCGCGATCTCCCCGTTCAAGGTGACCGAGACCAGGGCCGACGGTCTGCCCGTGTATCTGGCGGTGCACCCCGAGGAGACCGAGGCCGGTGCCCGGCTGGAGAAGCTGCTGCCCGAGGTCCTCGCGTGGGAGAGCGGGATGTTCGGCCCGTACCCCTTCTCCTCCGCCGGGGCCGTGCTGGACCACAACGCCTATATCGACTACGCGCTGGAGACCCAGACCAAGCCGTACTTCGACTCGGCGCCGTCCGACAAGCTCGTGGTGCACGAGCTGGCGCACCAGTGGTTCGGTGACTCGGTCACGCCGCGCACCTGGAAGGACATGTGGCTCAACGAGAGCTTCGCGCAGTACGCGGAGTGGATGTGGGAGGAGGCCCACGGCGGCCGCGGTGTGCAGCAGATCTTCGACGACCATTACGACGGCAAGGACCCCGAGAGCAAGGGCATTTGGGACTTCCCGCCCGGTGATCCGACCCCGGTGACGATCTCCGACTCGCCGGTGTACGGGCGCGGCGCGATGGTGCTGCACAAGGTGCGGCAGACCGTCGGTGACGCGACGTTCTTCGACATCGTGCGGACCTGGACGTCCGAGCACCGCTACGGCAACGTCGACACCGCCGAGTTCGTCGCGCTGTGCGAGAAGAAGTCCGGCAAGGACCTCGGCGAGCTCTTCCGGACCTGGCTGTACACGCAGGGCAGGCCCGCCGCACCCTGAACGGCCCGCTCAGGCGGGCGCGTTGAGCTCGGCGAGTGCCCGCAGGGTCGCCGGGTCCGGGGCGGTGACCAGCAGATCGGTGACGGGGCCCGCGCGCCACAGCGCGAGTCGGCGGGCGAGCCGGGCCCGGGGGCCGACGAGGGAGATCTCGTCGGCGAACTCCTCCGGTACCGCCGCGACGGCCTCGTCCCGCCGCCCGGCGGCGAACAACTCCCGCACCCGCTCCGCCGCTTCGGGAAACCCCATGCGGGCCATGAGGCGGGCGTGGAAGTCGGCCTTCGGGTGGCCCATGCCGCCGACGTAGAAGCCGAGCATCGCCCGGACCGGGCGCAGGCCCGCGGCGACGTCCTCGCACAGCCGCGCCTGAGCGAGCGGCGCCACCAGGAAGCCCTCGCGGGCCCCGGCGAGCGCGGGCGCGTACAGGTCCGTACGGGTCGGCGACCAGTACAACGGCAGCCAGCCGTCGGCGATCCGGACGGTCTGCGCGATGTTGCGCGGGCCCTCGGCGCCGAGCAGGACGGGGATGTCCGCGCGCAGCGGGTGGGTGATGGGCTTGAGCGCTCTGCCCAGTCCCCGTGCCCCGGGGCCCCGGTAGGGCAGCGGGCAGTAGCGGCCGTCGAGCCGTACCGGGCCCTCGCGGCGCAGCACTTGGCGGACGACGGCCACGTACTCGCGGGTCGCGGTCAGCGGGCTGTCGGGGAAGGGGCGCCCGTACCAGCCCTCCACGACCTGCGGCCCCGACAGGCCCAGGCCCAGCAGCAGCCGGCCGCCGCTGAGGTGGTCGAGGGTCAGCGCGTGCATGGCCGTCGCGGTGGGGGTGCGGGCGGCCATCTGCGCGACCGCCGTGCCGAGGCGGATCCGCTCGGTGTGCGCGGCGATCCACGTCAGCGTCGTGAACGCGTCGGAGCCCCAGGACTCGGCCGTCCACACCGAGTCGTAGCCCAGCCGCTCCGCGGCGCGGACGAGGGGCAGGTGCCGGGGGTCGGGGCCGCGCCCCCAGTAGCCGAGCGCGAGGCCGAGTCGCATGACACCCTCCTCTGACGAGGCGTCAGATTCGAGGGGGTGACTCTACGGGCGCCGGGTGCCCCGCACAAGGCCGCCCGCCGGCACCAAAGACGACGACGGCCCGCCGGGGAGTACCCCGGCGGCCCGTCACCGACGAACCGCGCGCCTCAGCCGCGCTGAATGCCCGTCGTGTCGTGCAGCACACCGCGCCGCCCGTCCTGCGTCTGCGCGACGAGCGCCTGACCGCGCTGGTCCACCGCCAGGTACCAGGTGCCCGGCGTCAGCTCGGCGACCTGCGCCTGCGAGCCGTCCTCCGCGTAGATCGGGCGGGTCACCGGCACCGCGAACCAGAACGGCGCGAAGGCCGCCTGCGCGCCCGGTCCCGGCTGCGCCGCCTGGGCCGGCTGCTGCGGCTCCTGCTGCTGCGCGCCGGTGGCCGGGCCCGCGTCCGGCTGCGCCTGGTAGGGCTGCTGCGCGCCGTACGGGGCGGCGGCACCCGGGTTCGGGTAGCCGTAGCCCTGCATCTGGCCCGTGCCCCCGTACGCGGGCGCCGGCTGCGCCGGGGCGCCCAGCAGCGGGGCCTTGAGGGCCGGGGTGCGCGGGGCGAGCAGCGCCGTCGCCGCGATCACCAGGTTCGCGAGGAGCCCCAGGATCTGGCCCAGGCCCGGGGAGACGCCCTCCGAGCCGCCCGCGATCGTCCACAGCGAGGACCAGGCCGCGAACACGCCGAGCGCGGTGCCCCACTGGTCCAGGCTCAGGCCCACGAGCTTGCGGCCCTCCGGCTGGAAGCGCGACGCGACGATCAGCGCGGCCGCGATGATCCCGGCCAGGAAGATCGACGGCAGGACCGGGAAGAGACCGGACTTCCAGCCGTTGGGCTCCGCCGGGCAGATCGAGAGCGAGGAGCGCCCGTTGCACTCGTAGGAGTAGAAATTGAGCAGCGAGGCGATGAACAGCAACACCGCTGCTCCGATCACCACGCCGTCGCCTCTCGTGAGGGAGCGGATGTTCACCTGAAGTCCTTCGTCAGTCTCGATCGACAACCGGTCGGTGACCCTATCGCCTGAGCCGCCGGGGCGTCTTCTTCGTGTCGTCCCCGTGACAGCGCCGTGGCCTGCTGTTACTCCGGGGACCTCCATCGAGGGGGCGGATGTCAGTCGAGGAGGAAAGCGGCGATGCCGTCGGCGATCCCCTGCGCCGCCTTCTGCCGCCATGCCGGATCGGTCAGCAACGCCGCGTCCCGCGCGTCGCGCATATTGCCGCACTCCAGGAAAACCTTGGGAACGGCCGAGAGATTCAGGCCGCCGAGATCACCGCGCACGTCCAGGCCCGTGCCCGCGCCGATGTAGTTCGACGGGGACGTGCCCGTCGCCGCCGCGAAGCCGCTCACCAGACGCGTCCCCAGCTCCCGCGAGGGGCCGACGATCGACGCGGTGTCCGCCTTCCCGGCCCTGACCGGTGCGGGCAGGATCACATGGAAGCCCCGGTCCCCGGCCGCCGCCCCGTCCGCGTGCACCGAGACCGCCGCGTCCGCGTGCGCCCGGTTGCCGATCTCCGCCCGCTCGTCCACGCACGGCCCGTACGGGCGCTCCCCGTCGTGGGTCAGCGTCACCGTCGCGCCCATGCCCTCCAGCAGCGCCCGCGCGCGATGTGCCACGTCGAGACTGAACGCGGCCTCCGCGTAGCCCGCGTTCGTGGACGTGCCCGTCGTGTCGCACTCCTTGCGGCCGTTGCCCACGTCGACCTGGCGGTCGATCTCGGCGGGGTGCTCCTGGTTGTGGATGTTGTGGCCGGGGTCGAGGACGACGACCTTGCCCCTGAGCCGCTCCCCGGCCGCCGGGCCCTTGCCCGTGTCGGTGGACGAGGCGGCGGGCGCGGGGCTGGACGCGGGGGCGCCCGCCCGCGTTTCGGCCGGCGGCGGCGGATCCGTGGGGTGCGCGGGCTGCGGGGCGAGCGAGGCGCGCGGCCCCGGCGCGGGGGAGTCCGCGACCGGGGCCGCCGCCACCGGGCGGCCGCTGCCGTGCCGGTTGCTCGCGTCCCACAGCAGCCAGCCCGCGAAACCCGCCGCCAGCAGGGCCGCCACGACGACGAGAGCGGTGCTCGCGGAACGGGGTATGCGCGGCAGGCCGCCGCGGGAGAAGCTGCCTCGGTCCATCCGGCGATGCTAACGCCGCGCACGCCGCCGCCTGCAGGGCGCGAGGAAGTAGCGGTGTGCGTGGGGCACTTGGGGTCTACGCGGCGCGCTGCAGTACGCGCAGCGAGCGCGTGACCGAGCGCTCCGTGAACACCCCGGACGCCAGTGCCGTGCGGTACATCCGGTACGGGGCCTGCCCGCCGTCCGCCGGGTCGGGGAACACGTCGTGGATCACCAGCAGTCCGCCCGGCGCGAGGTGCGGGGCCCAGCCCTCGTAGTCCGCGGCCGCGTGCTCGTCCGTGTGGCCGCCGTCGACGAACACCAGGCCCAGCGGCTTCCCCCACACCGCCGCCACCCGCGGCGAGCGGCCCACGACGGCGATGACGTGGTCCTCCAGACCCGCCGCGTGCAGGGTGCGGCGGAACGTGGGGAGGGTGTCCATCCGGCCCACCGCGCCGTCCACGAGCGAGGCGTCGTGGTACTCCCAGCCCGGCTGCTGCTCCTCGCTGCCCCGGTGGTGGTCCACGGTCACCGCCACCGTGCCCGCCTCCCGCGCGGCGGCGGCCAGCAGGATCGTCGACCGCCCGCAGTACGTGCCGACTTCGAGCAGCGGCAGGCCGAGCGCGGCCGCCTCCTCGGCGGCGGAGTACAGGGCGAGCCCTTCGTCGACGGGCATGAAGCCTTTCGCCGCTTCGAAGGCGGCGAGGATCTCGGGTTTGGGAGGCACTGGATTCCTTTCGGGAGAGGCAGGGGCTCGACCCCTGGTGACACAAGCCGTCCGGCTACAGCCAGCCGTTCTGCCGCGCGGCGCGCACCGCTTCCATGCGGTTGCGGGTCTGTGTCTTGCCTATGGCCGCCGACAGGTAGTTGCGGACCGTCGCCGGGGAGAGGTGGACGCGGGCCGCGATGTCGGCGACGGTCGTGCCGTCCGACGCCGCCGTCAGGACGTCGCGTTCGCGCGGGGTCAGCGGATTGGGGCCCGCGCTCAGGGCGGCCGCCGCGAGGGCCGGGTCGATGACGCGCTCCCCGGCCAGTACGCGCCGTACCGCCGCCGCGAGCTCCTCCACCGGGCCGTCCTTGACCAGGAAACCGGACGCGCCCGCCTCCATCGCCCGGCGCAGATAGCCGGGCCGGCCGAAGGTCGTCAGGATCAGCACCCGGCACTCCGGCAGCCGCTCCCGCAGCTCGGCGGCCGCGTCGAGCCCGCTGCGGCCCGGCAGTTCGATGTCGAGCAGGGCCACGTCGGGCCGGGCCGCGAGCGCGGCCGGCACGATCTCCTCGCCGGTGCCGACCTGCGCCACGATCTCGATGTCCTCCTCCAGGCCCAGCAGCAGCGCGAGCGCGCCCCGCATCATGCCCTGGTCCTCGGCGAGGAGGATCCTGATGACCTCGGTCACGCGGCCCCGCCCTTCCCGGTTCCGCTCGCCACGAGCGTCCTGCCCGCCGCCGCGCCGGAGCCCTCGCGGCCCGGCTCCTCCGGCCCGTCCACCGGGAGTTCGGCCAGGAGCCGGAAGCCGCGCCGCCCGTCGGGCCCGTGGCGCAGGGAGCCGCCGGCCGCCGCGAGCCGCTCGGTGAGCCCCTTCAGACCGTTGCCGCCCGCGCCGCCCCGGTCGCCGCCGTCCGCGGTGGCCGGGCCCCGCCCGTCGTCGGTGATCTCCAGCCGCACCGTGTCCGGTGTGCCGCGCACGTCGATGGCGCAGCGCGCCGCCCCGCTGTGCCGCACCACATTGGTGACGCCCTCGCGCACCACCCAGCCCAGCAGGGCGGCGGTCTGCGGGGGCAGCGGAGGGCCGGAGCGCCGGATGTCGGCGGTGATGCCGGAGGCGTCCAACAGGGAGCGGGCGCCGTCGAGTTCGGCGCCGAGGCTGCCCTCGCGGTAGCTGGTGACCGTCTCGCGTATCTCGGTGAGGGCCTGGCGGCCCACCGCCTCGATGTCGGCCGCGTGCCCGGCGGCCGCCTCCGCGTCACGCGGGGCGAGCCGGCGCACCGCCTCCGCCTTCACCACGATCAGGGACATGGTGTGGCCCAGCAGGTCGTGCAGATCGCGGGAGAAACGCAGCCGCTCCCGCTCGACCGCGGTGCGCGCCAACTCCTCGCGGGTGGCCCGCAGTTCGGCCACGGTCTCGGTGAGCCGCAGGATCGCGGCGGTGACCATGCCGGACATCAGCGTCCCGTAGCCGATGGAGGTGGCGCTCTCGATCCCGTGCCCGGTCTGCGCGCTGACGAAGCCCGCCGCGCCCGAGAGGGCGAGCACCGCGAAGCCCAGGGGCCGCTGGCCGCGCAGCACGATGCCGGTGGCGAGCGAGAGCACGGGGAAGCACAGGATCCAGTCGCCGCTGTAGCCGATGTTCAGCGCGAACGTGACCGCCGCCAGGCACCCCACCAGGACGCGCGGCAGCGCGGTGCCCAGCCGGGCCCTGTCCAGCCCGGCCAGCAGCGTCGCCCCGTACAGCCCGGCGAAGGCGACGGCGCCCAGCCAGCCCAGCCACGGCAGCGGCATCCTGCCCTCGGCCAGGTCCTGCACATCGCCGGACAGCATGAACAAGAAGGGCAGGAAAGCGAGTTTGCCGGGCGGTTTGTCCAGTTGCGCCCGTCCGGAATCCTGTGTCCGCCCGGCGTCGTGTGCCCGTCCGGCGTCCCCCTCGGCTTCTTTCATGCCTCGATCCTAAGGACGCCCCGGCGGCCGGGGCAGTCGCGGATGTCAGCAGTGGTCCGTGACATTTGTCCCGAACGCCATGAGCCGTCGCCCTGGACCGACGCGGCCTTCCCACCCCCGCACCGATCGGCTATACAGGTACGGGCCAGCGGCTGGAACGTGTTCTACCGATACCGAAGCCCACGCCGAAGGAGCCCCGATGCCCATCGACGCCGCCCAGGCCCTCTCCGCCGCGCCCCGCACCACCACGATCGCCTGGGGGCCCAAGGACGTTCAGCTCTATCACCTCGGCATCGGCGCGGGCACCCCGGCCACCGACCCCGGCGAGCTGCGCTACGTCCTGGAGGACCGGCTGCGCGTCCTGCCCGGCTTCGCGACCGTCGCCGGCGGCACCATGGCCCTCGCGGGCGGGCTGTCCGCCCCCGGCATCGACGTCGACCTGGCCGCCGTACTGCACGGCAGCCAGCGCGTCGAGGCGCACCGGCCGCTGCCCGTCCAGGGCTCCGCCACCCAGACCTCCCGCGTCACCGCCGTCCACGACAAGGGCAAGGCCGCGCTGATCGTGCTGCGCTCCGACGTCGCGGACGCCGACGGGCCGCTGTGGACGAGCGAGAGCGGCATCTACGTCAGGGGCGAGGGCGGATTCGGCGGCCCCCGGGGCGACTCCGCCCGCATCCAACTCCCCGACGAGAAACCCGACATCGACGTCGAGCGGCCCGTCCGCGAGGACCAGGCACTGCTCTACCGCCTCAACGGCGACTACAACCCCCTGCACTGCGACCCCGAGTTCGCGCGCCGCGCCGGCTTCGAGCGGCCCATCCTGCACGGGCTGTGCTCGTACGGCATCACCCTCAAGGCCGTCGTCGACACCGCGCTCGACGGCGACGTCACCCGCGTCCGCTCGTACAGCGCCCGCTTCGCCGGAGTCGTCCACCCCGGCGAGACCCTGCGGGTGAGGATCTGGCGCGAGCGCCCGGAACCGGGCAGTCTGCAAGTGTCCGTCACCGCCGTGGAGCGCGGGGACGCGCCCGTCCTGACGGACACGGCCGTCGCGCTCGCCTGACGCGCGGCAGCGGCCGTGCGCCCGCGGACCGTACCCGCCCCGCGCCCCCGCCGCGCCCAGGACCGCCGGCCCGGCGCCGGCCGGTGGAAAGAGTCCGTGGAAAGGGCCCGTGGAAAGAGCCCGTGGAAAGAGTGGAAAGAACCGCCGCCCGCGAGCAGGAACCGCGAAGGGAGCCGCACCATGCGCGCCGCCGTACTGCGCGAGACCGGCCGGGACGAGCTCGACGTCCTCGACGACGTGGAAGCGGTCGGCTTCGGCCCCGGCCGGGTCCGGATCCGCATGCGGGCCGCCGGGCTGTGCCACTCCGACCTGTCCGCCATGACGGGCGTCCTGCCGCAGCCCGCGCCCTTCGTCCCCGGCCACGAGGGCGCCGGTGACGTCGTGGCGGCCGGCGACGGCGTCACCCACGTCACCCCCGGCGAACGGGCGCTGGTGTGCTGGCTGCCCTCCTGCGGCAGCTGCCCGGCCTGCCGGCGCGGCCAGGGCCGGCTGTGCCTGTCGGGCTGGGCGAACATCGGCACCCCCAACTTCCGCAACGGCACCGGCGAGTTGTTCGGCTTCGCCGGCACCGGCACCTTCGCCGAGGAACTCGTCGTCCCCGCCGCCTGCGTCGTGCCCGTCCCCGACGACGTGCCCTACGACATCGCCGCCCTCATCGGCTGCGGCGTGACCACCGGCCTCGGCGCGGCCCTCAACACCGCCCGCGTGCCCGCGGGTTCGACCGTCGCCGTCATCGGCTGCGGCGGCGTCGGCGTCAGCGCCGTCCAGGGCGCCCGGATCGCGGGCGCCGCGACGATCGTCGCCGTCGACCCCGTGGAGCGCCGCCGCGAGGGAGCACTGCGCCTCGGCGCCACGGAAGCCGTCCACCCCGACGCGCTGGCCGACGCCCGGCGCCGGATCACCGGCGGCGAGGGCTTCGACTGCGTCTTCGAGGCCGTCGGCACCTCCGGCACCGCCCGCGCCGCCTACGAGGCGACCCGGCGCGGCGGCACCCTGTGCGTCATCGGCGCCGGCTCCGCCGACGACCACTTCCGTATCAACATGTTCGAGCTGTTCCTCGACGAGAAACGGATCCTGCCCTCGCTGTACGGCGGCGGCGACGTCCGGCGCACCTACGACCTCGCCGTCTCCCTGTGGCGCGCGGGCCGCATCGACATCGCGGGCCTGGTCACCCACCGCGTCCCGCTCGCCGGCGTCAACGACGCGCTGGCACAGATGCGTTCGGGAGAGGCGCTGCGCACCTGTATCGAGATCTGAACGGCCGGCCGGCGGGGCCGGAGCGGACGGGAGGAGTGGGGAACGCCATGTCAGCACCGTTGCCCCTGCAGGGCAGGACCGCGATCGTCACCGGCGCCGGGCGCGGACTCGGCCGCGCCGAGGCCCTCGAACTGGCCCGGCTGGGCGCGCACGTCGTCGTCAACGACCACGGGCGGCCCGGCCGCGACGGCACCGGCGAGGCGTCCGCCGCCCCCGCCGAGGACACCGCCGCCGCGATCCGCGCGGCCGGCGGCGGGGCCACCGCGCACGCCGGGGACGTCGGCAGCTTCGAGCAGGCCCGCGAACTCGTCGAACTGGCCCTGGACGTGGGCGGCTCGCTCGACATCCTCGTCAACAACGCGGGCATCCTGCGCGACCGGATGCTCTTCTCCATGACCGAGGACGAGTGGGACTCCGTCGTCCGCGTCCACCTCAAGGGCCACTTCAACACTTTGCGGTTCGCGGCCGCGTACTGGCGCGACAAGGCGAAGGCGACGGGCCGGCCGGTGTACGGGCGCGTCGTCAACACCTCCTCCGAGGCGTTCCTCGTCGGCTCCGCCGGACAGCCCAACTACGCCGCCGCCAAAGGCGGCATCGTCGGACTGACGACGTCGACGGCCGCCGCCCTGCGCAAGTACGGCGTCACCGTCAACGCGATCTGCCCCCGGGCGCGCACCCGGATGACCGAGGACCTCTTCGGCGAGGCGAAACCGGCCGCGTCCGGGCGGGCGGAGGAGACCGGGACGCTGGACCCGCTCGCCCCCGAGCACGTCTCACCGCTCGTCGGCTACCTCGCGTCACCGGCCGCGGCCGGGGTGAGCGGACAGCTGTTCATCGTGCACGGCGGTACGGTCGCGGTCGTCGAACGGCCCCGGATCGCGGCCCGGTTCACGACCGCGAAGGATGCCTTCGGCATCGAGGAACTGGACGAGCTGCTCACGCCGTACTTCGCGGAGCGGCCTCTGGACGAGACGTACGCGGCGACGGGGGTGTGGGAGGCGCCGGGGGAGCGGGGGTGAGGGCTTGAGCCCTGCCGGTGCCGGTGCCGGTGCCGGGTGCGGGAGCGGGAGCCGTGCGCGGCGGGATCGGGCGATGGGGTGGTGCGGCGGGGTGGTGCGCCGGACAGCGGACCGGGCGCCGCCCCGGCCGGTACCGGCCGGAACGACGCCCGGGAAGCGGAGCGTTGCCGCTCCGTTCACTCCGCCGTGCGGCGGTGCTTGCCGTGGGAGGAGGGGCCGGACTCGTCGTTCGGCGAGAGCGGACCGCGGTGCCTGCCGGAGCCGGCGGCTGCGGCCTGGGCGGACGCCTCCACGGGGCGCGCCTCGGTCGTGTCGGTTCGGGCTTCGGGCATGGGGAAAAGTCACTCCGTCGGATGGGGATCGCCTGGCGCCTCGGGGGCCACAGCCGTGGCACACTCCGCGCCGACGCCGTCGGACGGCACCGGCGGGGCGTCAACACGCATTCCGCGCGCGACCGTTCGGCTCACCGTGGGTGTCCGTACGGTACGGCTGCGCGACCCCCGCCCGATTCTAACGGGACCTTGATCGCCCGGCCACCCGGGGAGGGCGCCGTCCGCGCGGGACGGCGCGCGCTCAGTGCGGGGTGTCCCGCGCGATGGGTGCCTGCTGCAACGGAACCGGCCGGGCCCCCGGCCCTTCCACCTGCCCTCCGGCTTCCGGCTCGCGCCAGTACCCGCTCGTGGAACTGCTCCACGCCCCCGGCATGGCCGCCGGTCCGCCGGGGGGCGCGGCCGGGTGCACGGCCGTCCACACGCCCGCGCTGAGCGTCGGCGTGCGCGCGGGTACGCCCGGGGGCGCGGGCGGGAACCCCGGCGGCGGTCCGTCCGGGGGCGGCGGGCCCTGGGCCGGTACGGTCACGAAGCCGGCCGGGGCCGTGACCGTCGGTGCCGTGACCGTCGGCGCGTGGTCGGCGAGGTCGTCGTCGGGCTCGTCGTCGGGTGCGTCGTCGGGTGCGTCGTCGATGAAGAACCCCTGCATCCGGCCGCCGGGCCGGAATCCGCCGCCGTTGCCGCTGTCGGCGGAGGCCGTGGCAGTGTGAACGGCCATGCCGGAGGCGGCACTTGCCGCCGTGTCCGCGACCGTCCCGGCCGGTGCCGTTGCCGTCGCCGGGGCGGGGTCGCCGAGGAACCCCTGCATCCGCCCACCCGGCCGGGCCGGGGCCGCGGGATGCCGGGCACCGCCGGGGGAGGCCGTCGAGGCCCCCCCGGAGAACCGCCCGGCGACAGGGACCACGACCTGACTGCCGGCAGTCCCGGGCGTCAGCCCACCCGGCAGGACCGGGTGTCCGGGTGGCGGCGTGGGTGCCGCTTGCGCGGGACGGTTGTCCCCGAAGGGCGGGGTCCCGGACGGGCACGGCGCCGGAGCGTGGCCGAGGGGGGATGCCGTGGGGGGCGCCTGGCCGGCGCGGGGCGCCTGCGGGTATCCGGGGGTGCGGCCGGTGGGGGGAGCGCCGTTTCCGGGGGGCTGGGTCCCGGGCGAGTGCGGCACCGGAGTGCGGGCGGGGGCTGGGGCTGCGGGGGGTGCCGGCGTGGGTGCGGGGGTTCCGGGCGGCGCCTGGTCGGGGGAGGGTGCCGCTGGGTTGCTGTACCCGGGGGGCGGGTTGTGCGGTGCCGGTAGGGGGCCGGGGGAGGGCGTGGGGTCGGCCGGGAGCGTTGATGCGGGGGCGCTGCCGTGCGGTGCCGGGTTTGTGGGCGGGTGTGCTGTGTGTGCGTGGCCGGAGGGAGGGGCCGTGGCGCCGTCGGGTGTCGTTGCGGGGCTGCCACCCCCGGGTGCGGGGCCGTTGTTGCCCGGTGTGGGGGTTCCGGGCGGGTGGACTGCCAGTGCTTGGTCGGGGGAGGGTGCCGCTGGGTTGCTGTACCCGGGGGGTGGGTTGCTGCCGGGTGGCTGCGGTGCCGGGTGCGTGGGCGGGTGTGCCGTCGGCGCGTGGCCGGAGGGAGGGGCTGTGGCGGCGGGCGTGGTTGCGGGGCTGCCGCCCCCGGGTGCGGGGGTGTTCGGGGTCTGCGCGGGGCCGTTGTTCCCTGGCGTGGGGGTTCCGGGTGAGTGGGCTGTCGGTGCTTGGTCGGGGGAGGGTGCCGCTGGGTTGCTGTACCCGGGGGGCGGGTTGCTGCCGGGTGGCTGCGGTGCCGGGTGCGTGGGCGGGTGTGCCGTCGGCGCGTGGCCGGAGGGAGGGGGCGTGGCGGCCGGCGTCGTTGCGGGGCTGCCGCCCGTGGGCGCGGGGCCGCTGTGCCCCGGTGCGGGGGTTCCGGGCGGCGCCTGGTCGGGGGAGGGTGCCGCTGGGTTGCTGTACCCGGGGGGCGGGTTGCTGCCGGGGGAGGGCGTGGGGTCGGCCGGGAGAGGCGGTGCGGCGGCGGGTGTCGGTACGGGGCTGCCGCCTCCGGGCGCCGGGGTGTTCGGGGGCGGGGCTGTCGCGGGAGCGGGCGCCGATTGGGCGGTCGCGTGGGCCGTGATGGTCAACGGGCGGGTGACGGACAGGGGTTGCCGGGTGTTTTCGGCGGATTCCGGGGAAGCCTGATCGGGGCGGGTCCGGTGTGCGGGATCCGGAGGAGACGAGGGGGAGAAGCCGGCCGTCGGCATGGGGGCGGCCCCTGCCTGGACCGGCGGGAGCAAGGGTTCGCGTGCGGAAGGGAGTTGTGGTGCGGGGCCGTCCGCGCTCGGCGCGGCGGTCGCGGTGGTGGACGTGCTGTCCTCCGCCGGACGGGGCGGCGGAACGGGGCCGGTGCCGGGGCGCGGGAGCCCCGGCGGGCAGTCTCCGGTGCTCACGGGCGCCGGCGGCATCGCGATGGGGGAGCCCCCGGTACCGCTGGCGGCTGCTGGCGCGGGTTCGGGAGGGCGCCCTTGCCCGGCCGGCGGCATGGGGATGGGCCCCGCCACGCCGGGGGCGCGCAACGGCTCGCGCTCCGGGGGGAGTTGACACGGTTCCAGCAGGGGCGTGTCCGCGCTGCCGGGTGTCGCGGTCGCGTACGGGGGTTGGGGTGACTGTGCCCGTACGGGCGTGTCCGGGTGCGTGTCGCCGTTCGCGTGCCGGTCCGTGGGCGACAGGGGTGGTTCGGGGTGGTGTTGTCGCGTGGCCGATCCGCTTCCGCCCGGGGGTGTGTCCGTGGTGCCGGGTGGCACGGTCGCGTACGGGGGTTGGGGTGACTGTGCCCGTACGGGCGTGTCCGGGTGTGTGTCGCCGTTCGCGTGCCGGTCCGTGGGTGACAGGGGTGGTTCGGGGTGGTGCTGTCGCGTGGCCGATCCGCTTCCGCCCGGGGGTGTGTCCGTGGTGCCGGGTGGCACGCTCGCGTACGGGGGTTGGGGTGGTTGTGCCCGTACGGGCGTGCCCGGGTGCGTATCGCCGTTCGCCTGCGCGGGCGCGCCCGGCCCCGGGGGCATGTCGGCGCTCGTCTGCCCGTCCGTCGGCAACAGGGGCTGCCCGGGCCGGAGTTGCGGCGCCGCTCCCTGGTCCGTGCTCTCCTCCCGGAGTCCTTCCGTCGGCGCCGCCTGCTGCCCCGGAAGCGTGACCCCGCCTGATTCCGGCGGCAACGGGGCGCGGTCGGCCAGGAGTTGCCGGCCGATCGGGGGCAGCGGATCGCGGGCCGGAGGCGTGGAGGGAGGGGGAGGGGCTCCCGGGGCGCGCCCGGCGTCCGGCAGCCGCAGCCGTGCCAGCCCGCAGCGCACGTACGGTGTCACGTACGGCAGCCGTAGCTCGCCGGAGGCGGTCCACACGCCCGTGCCCACCAGCCACCCGGCCGGGCCCGGGAACTGCTGCAACTGCCGCCCGGCGGGCCGCCATACGCCCACCCAGCTGCCCGAGGGGCCCACGATCCGGAAGGCCACCGCGCTCGCCTCCGGCGTCAGGTCCTGCCCGGGCTGGGCGGCGAACGGGGTGAGGGCCGCGCCCGGCGGGCACAGGCACTCCGGGAAGCGCACGGGGCGCGCCGAGCCGAGCACCCCCCAGCCGAGCCGCTCGTGGCCGGGTGCGTCGGAGCGCACCAGCAGCAGCCCGCTGTCCGGGTCGGCCAGCAGCAGCCGGTCGTTGCTCTCCTCCGTGATCTGTAGCAGCGGGCTGGTCTCGGCGCCGCGCCCCAGGTCGACGACGACGGCCTTGGTGCGGCCGTCGAGTTCGCGGTCGAGCGCCAGCAGCCGGCCCGAGCGGTCCAGCCAGGCGCCGCCGGAGCAGCGGCCGGGCACCTCCACCACCCGTTCCGGGCCGAAGCGGCCGCCGTGCAGCAGCCACAGCGCTGTCGACCGCTCGCCGTGGGCGAGCCCGAACGCGCGGATCCCGCAGGGGGACGGAGGCAGCAGTGACAGATGCCGGCACTCGACGGCCCCCAGCGGCAGCTCGCCCGTGCTCGGACCCGTCGGGTAGAGCAGGGCGAGCGTGTGCCGCTCGGCGACGCGGCGGCGGATCAGTACCCGGCCGTCGGCCAGCGGCAGCACCTCGCTGTCGGGCTCCTCCGGCTGGCCGCCGGGCAGCGGCACCGCGTACGGCTCGGGGCCGTCGAGGGTCCAGCGCTCCGGGAACCAGCCGCCCGTCCCGGCGTCGAGGGCGAGCCGCGCCGCGTACGAACCGTCGGCCGTGACCGTGAACGTCGCGCGTCTCATGTCCATCGGCGCACTCCGCGGGGTGCTCTGTGGAGTGCTCTGGGGGGCACAGACCGTCATGAGAAACGTCACCTCCGGCACTGAACGTAGTTATCGCACTACCTGCCGAACAATGCGTGTGGGAGCGCTTCACGCGTAAGGGTGGCCGTTGTCCGATTCGCCTGAGCGATGCGGGGAGGGTGTGCTTCGCCGGGTCCGCCCGATAAGGTAAGGCGATCCTAAGTCGCTTTCAGTGGTCTTCCGTGGTCTTCGACCGTCGCTGTTCAGGAGTCCGTATGTCCCCCCGCCGCCGCGGCACCGCCGCCATCGCCCTCTCCGCCGTCGCCGCGCTCGCCCTCGCCGCCTGTGGATCCGCCGACAGCGGGAAGGACTCCGCGGGCAAGGACGGCGGCAACGGCTCCAAGGCCGTCGCCCAAGGCGGCAAGGACTTCGGCAAGGCCGGCACCGAGACCGCGAAGCTCGGCACCGACGCGGCACCCGGACAGTTCCCGCGCACGGTCCGGCACGCGCTGGGCACCACCGAGCTCAAGCAGCGGCCCCAGCGCGTCGTCGTCCTCGACGTCGGCGAGCTCGACAACGTCGTCTCGCTCGGCATCAAGCCCGTCGGCTACGCCCCCACCGAGGGCAGCCAGGGCATCCCCGACTACCTGAAGAAGGACGCCGGGGACCCCAAGAACGTCGGCACCGTCAACAACCTCAACCTGGAAGCCATCAACGAGCTCCACCCCGACCTGATCCTCGGCAGCAAACTGCGCGCCGAGAAGGTCTACAAGGAGCTCTCGAAGATCGCCCCGACCGTCTTCTCCATCCGCCCCGGCTTCACGTGGAAGGAGAACTACCTCCTCAACGCCGCCGCCGTCGACAAGCAGGCAGAGGCCCGGCAGAAGCTGGCCGCCTACGAGGACAAGGCGAAGAAGCTCGGCCAGGACATCGGCCCCGACAAGCCGACCGTCTCGATGCTGCGCTACATGCCGCAGTTCACGCGCCTGTACGCGCAGCAGTCCTTCATCGGCACCGTCCTGAAGGACGTCGGCCTGCCCCGCCCGAAGAACCAGCAGGCCGACGAACTCGCCGTGCAGATCAGCCCCGAGAACATCGACAAGGCCGACGCCGACTGGATCTTCACCGGCGTCTACGGAGCGCCGGACAAGACCAAGCGCGACAGCGCGCAGGACAACCCGCTGTGGAAGAACCTCAAGGCGGTCAAGGACGGCCACGCCAAGGACGTCACCGACGAGACCTGGTACCTCGGCCTCGGCGTCACCGCCGCCGACAGCGTCCTCGACGACCTGCGCGGCTTCCTCGTGAAGTGAGCCTGGAGCGAACCGTGGAACGAACCGTGGAGCGAGCCGTTCAGCGAGTCGCGAAGTGCACCGTGAAGTGAGCGGCGAAGTGAGCGGCGAAGCGAGCCGCGCCCGCGGCGGGGAAGCCCCCCGCACCAGGCGGTAGCCTTGCCCCGTGCCCGCACTGTCTGAAGTCATCGCCGCCCTCGACGCCCTGTGGCCCCCGGAGCGGGCCGAGCAGTGGGACGCCGTCGGCACCGTCTGCGGCGACCCCGACGCCCCCGTGCGCCGGGTCCTGTTCGCCGTCGACCCCGTCCAGGAAGTGGCCGACGAGGCCGTCGCGCTCGGCGCCGACCTGCTCGTCACCCACCACCCCCTGTACCTGCGCGGCACGACCACGGTCTCGGCGGGCACCTTCAAGGGCCGTGTCGTGCACAGCCTCATCAAGCACGACATCGCCCTGCACGTCGCGCACACCAACGCCGACCGCGCCGACCCCGGCGTCTCCGACGCCCTCGCCGGCGCCCTCGACCTGCGCATCACCGGGCCGCTCGTGCCCGACCCCGACGACCCGGCGGGCCGCCGCGGCCTCGGCCGGATCTGCGAGGTCGACCCCCCGGAGACCCTCGCCGCGTTCGCCGAACGCGCCGCCGGACGGCTGCCCGCCACCGCGCAGGGCATCCGCGTCGCCGGGGACCGCGAGGCCCTGGTGCGCACCGTGGCCGTCTGCGGCGGCTCCGGGGACTCCCTCTTCGACGAGGTACGGGCAGCGGGCGTGGACGCGTACGTCACCGCCGACCTGCGCCACCACCCCGCCTCCGAGGCCCAGCAGCACAGCCCGCTCGCCCTCGTCGACGCCGCCCACTGGGCCACCGAGTGGCCGTGGACCGAACTGGCCGCCGCCCAGCTCGACGAGGTCTCCGACCGCCACGGCTGGGGGCTGCGCACCCACGTCTCCCGCCTCGTCACCGATCCGTGGACCGCGCACGCGCCGTCCCCGTCGGCGCCCGCCGCCGCCACCTTCGCCGCCGTCCCCAACGACTGACCAGGAGCTTCCCCTGAACGCCGCGCCCGCCGACCAGATCCGCCTCCTCGACCTCCAGGCGCTCGACACCCGCCTCGGCCAGCTCGCGCACAAGCGCAAGAGCCTGCCCGAGCACGCCGAACTGCAGGCCCTCGAAGCCGACCTCACCCAGCACCGCGACCTCCTCGTCGCCGCGCAGACCGAGGAGAGCGACACCGCCCGCGAGCAGACCAAGGCCGAGCAGGACGTCGACCAGGTGCGCCAGCGCGCCGTCCGCGACCAGCAGCGCCTGGACTCCGGCGCCGGCATGTCCCCCAAGGACCTGGAGAACCTGCAGCACGAGGTGGCCTCCCTCGCCAAGCGCCAGGGCGACCTCGAAGACGTCGTCCTGGAGATCATGGAGCGCCGCGAGTCCGCCCAGGAGCGCGTGACCGAACTGACCGGCCGCGTCGCCTCCGTCCAGGCCAAGGTCGACGACGCCACCGCCCGCCGCGACGCCGCCCTCGGCGAGATCGACGCCGAGGCCGCCTCCGTCGCCAAGGAGCGCGAGCTCGTCGCCGGCTCCGTCCCCGCCGACCTGCTGGGCCTCTACGACAAGCTGCGCGTCAAGGAGGGCGGCGTCGGCGCGGCCCGCCTCTTCCAGCGCCGCTGCGAGGGCTGCCGCCAGGAGCTGGCCATCACCGAGCTCAACGAGGTGCGGGCCGCCGCCGCCGACAAGGTCGTGCGCTGCGAGAACTGCAGCCGCATCCTGGTGCGCACCTCCGAGTCCGGGCTGTAGTCCCATGGCACAGCGCTTCGTCGTCGAGGCGGACGGCGGGTCCCGGGGCAACCCGGGACCCGCCGGCTACGGCGCCGTCGTGTGCGACGCGGCCAGCGGCGAGACCCTCGCCGAGGTCGCCGAGTACATCGGCACCGCCACCAACAACGTCGCCGAGTACAAGGGGCTGATCGCCGGACTGCGGGCCGCGCGCGAGCTCGACCCCGAGGCCACGGTCGAGGTCCGCATGGACTCCAAGCTCGTCGTGGAGCAGATGTCCGGCCGCTGGAAGATCAAGCACCCGGACATGAAGCCGCTGGCCGCCGAGGCCCGCGCGGTGCTGCCCTTCGGGCAGGTCAGCTACCGGTGGATCCCGCGCGAGAAGAACAAGCACGCCGACCGGCTCGCCAACGAGGCCATGGACGCCGGCCGCTCCGGCCGCCAGTGGCAGCCCGGTACGTCCACGGCCGCCCTGGCCGCGCCCGCGGCCCGCGAGCCGCGCACCGCGGAACCCGCGATAGCCGCACCCGCGCCCGAGCCGCTGCCCGGGCCGAAGGCCAAGCCGGTCGGCTGGGCCGCCGACCTCGGCACCCCCACCACCTTCGTCCTGCTCCGCCACGGCGAGACCGCCCTCACCCCCGAGAAGCGCTTCTCCGGCAGCGGCGGCAGCGACCCGGGCCTCTCGGCCGCCGGGCGGCGCCAGGCCGAGCAGACCGCCGCCGCCCTCGCCGCGCGCGGCACGATCCAGGCGATCGTCTCCTCGCCGATGCGCCGCTGCCGCGAGACCGCCGCCGCCGTCGCCGACCGCCTCGGCCTGGAGGTACGCGTCGACGAGGGCCTGCGCGAGGCCGACTTCGGGGCCTGGGAAGGGCTCACCTTCGCCGAGGTCCGCGAACGCTGGCCCGAGGACCTCGACGCCTGGCTCGCCTCCTCCAAGGCCGCCCCCACCGGCGGCGGCGAGAGCTTCGCGACGGTCGCCCGCCGTATCGCGGTCACCCGCGACAAGCTCCTCACCCGCTACGCCGGCCGCACCGTCCTGCTGGTCACCCACGTGACCCCGGTCAAGACCCTCGTCCGGCTCGCGCTCGGCGCGCCCCCCGAGTCGCTGTTCCGGATGGAACTGTCGGCGGCGTCCCTGTCCGCCGTGGCCTACTACGCGGACGGCAACACGTCACTGCGGCTGCTCAACGACACCTCGCACCAGCGGGCGTGAGTGCGCGAAGGCCCCTGCCGCCGCAGGGGCCTTCGCCTTTCGCCATCCTTCAGCCACCGGTGGTCGTCCCTCAGCGGGGCTCCGCACGGGCCCGGTCCGCCAGCCGCTGCCGCTCGCGTTCCTCGATCTCCCGCGGGCCCTCGCCCGTCGCCGCGACACGCGGGCACGACGGACACCGCCAGCGGTCGGGGGCACCCAGCGGCGGCGGCTCCATGGGCACGTCGCAGTGCGGACACTGGATCGTCACCCCCTCCACATGACCGCACGACCCGCACACCCACAGCGGCCCCTCGGAGTCCTGCTGCCGCCACGCCGTCCCCAGACAGCGCGTGCAGCCCTTCGTGACGATCCCGGCGCTGCTCATCACCGGCGGTTCCGGCGTGGTGTCCGCGTACTCGATGAGGCGGGCCCGTATCCGGTCGTCCGTCGTATTGGCCATACGGAGCAGGTGAGCGGCGCGCGAGCGGGCTTCGTCGACGAAATCGTTCATGACGGGCAGCAGGCTAGGGCACAGGCCGGGCGGCCAGTCAACTCGTCCGGCGCGGCGGGGGTACGGACGCCCGCCGCCCCTACGCGCTCGGTACCGTGTTCGGGAACCCGCCGCGCAACGCGGCCGCCTCACGGGCCAGTTGGGTCACCCGGGACCAGTCCCGCCGGGCGAGCGCCTCCGGCGGCAGCATCCACGTCCCGCCCACGCAGCCCACGTTCGGCAGGGCCAGATAGCGCGGCGCCGTGTCCGGGCCGATGCCGCCCGTCGGACAGAAACGGGCCGCCGGCAGCGGAGCCGCCAGCGACCGCAGATACGCCGTGCCGCCCGCCGCCTCCGCCGGGAAGAACTTCATCTCCCGCACACCCAGCTCCAGCAGGCCCATGACCTCCGAGGCCGTCGACACACCGGGCAGGAACGGCACCCCCGACTCCCGCAGCGCGGGCAGCAGTTGCCCCGTCGAACCCGGGCTGACCAGGAAACGCGCCCCCGCCGCGACCGCCGCCCCCGCCTGCCGGGACGACAGCACGGTCCCCGCGCCCACCACGGCCCCCGGCACCTCCGCCGCGATCGCGCGGACCGCCTCCAGCGCGGCGTCCGTCCGCAACGTCACCTCGATCGCCGGCAGCCCGCCCGCGACGAGCGCCCGCGCGAGCGGCACCGCGTCGGCCGCCTCGGCCAGGACGACGACGGGCAGGACGGGGGCGAGGCCGAGCACGGAGGGGAAGGTCACCCGGGCATCGTCCCCCTGGGGGGTGGGGTGTGCAACGGGCGTTGCAGCATGTGCAATTGAGGAGGTTCTCTGGAGCTCGGTCCTCTAGAGCTCGGTCACCACCACGTCGAGCGCCCACGGCGTCCCCGCCTTCGCGGGCGGCGTGCTCTCGACGGTGTGGCCCAGCGCGCGCAGCGTCTCCACCAGGCCGGCCGGGTCCGCCGGGGCCGCACCCGAGGTCAGCAGGTCGCGGACGATCCGGCCCTTCGTCGCCTTGTTGAAATGGCTGACGACGGACCGCTTCTCGACGCCGCCGACGATCCGCGACTGCAGCACCCGCACGGTCGCCGTACGCGCGGCCACCTCGCCCTTCGGCTTCCACGCGGCCGCGTACGCCGCCGACCGCAGGTCCAGCACCAGACCCTCGCCCGCCGCGCGCGGCAGCTCCTCGGCCGCGGCCCGCCGCCAGTGCGCGGCCGGCGAACCCAGGCCCGGCAGCTTCACGCCCATCGAGCAGCGGTAGGAGGGGATCGCGTCGGTCACGCGCACCGCGCCCCACAGCCCCGAGAACACCAGCAGCGACTCCCCGGCCCGCTCCCTGGCCGCCGCGTCCAGGGAGGCCAGGTCCAGCGCGTCGTAGAGGACGCCGGTGTAGATCTCGCCGGCGGGCCGGGTCGGGGCGGTGCGCAGCTCCGCGTTCTTCGCGACCTCGCCGCGCAGGCCCGCCGACAGGCCGAGCACCTCCGCCGCCTTGTCCTCGTCGCCCGAGCACAGCTCCACCAGCTCCGTCAGTACGGCCTCGCGCGCCGCCGTCAGCCCGGGCAGCGACAGCGAACCGAGCTCCAGCGCGGGCCCGGTCCCCCCGGTGGCCTTCCCTTCGGACGGCGGCAACAGCACGAGCACGGTGGTTCTTCTCCTTCTGCGGCGGTTCATCTGCGGTTGTTCATCTGCGGTGGTTCGTCGGCCATGGCTTGGGTGCCGGGCTCTGGGGCAGCGTAATGGGTACGGGGCGGGGAGACCGGGGCCGGGCTCGCCCGGTACGGCTGCCCGGCGGGCGACGGCTCACGCGGCGTCGGCGGTGCGGGCCGCCGCCCGTACGCCCTCGATCGCCGCGACCGCGCCCGCCGCGTCGTCGGCGTGCACCCGTACCGTACGGACCTCCTCCCGCCGCCCGCCCAGCCGCACCACCGGCACGGGCTCGGCCAGCTCCACGGTCAGCGAGGTCTGCGCGGCGACCGGCACGTCCAGCACGCCCTCCTCGGCCTTGCCGTGCGGGAAGGCCAGTTCCCTGCGCACCGACACGATCAGGTGGGCCGGAATCGTCACGTCCAGCCGCGCCCCCTGCCGTATCCGCAGCCCCTCCGGCCCGACCGTGTGCGGGCGGACGACACAGGCGGCGTGCATCCCCAGAAGCAGCAACAGGGTGTAGAGATCGGCGGCGAGCATCACCCAGTGCAGGGCCGGGTACGGCGCGGTGAAGAAGGACATCCCCACGGTCTCCACGACGAGCACGAACAGCACCCCGTACCAGGTGGAGGCCTGGGCCCGCGCGTACCCGAACCCGCGCACGTCACCCCCCACCCCGTCCCGCCGCCGCAGCAGCCACATCCGCAGCGCCCGCCACACACGCGCCTCGTGCACGGCCCAGGCCCTGAGCAGTCTCATCGGCTCCCCTTCCCCTTCCTCTCCCCGTCCGCCAGCACCAGGCCGACGGCCTGCCGCAGCGCCTCTGCCTGCGCGGGCGCCAAGTCCTTGTAGAGCGCGGCCAGTAGAGCGCTGTCCGCAGCCTGGGGCGGCGTACCGGCCGCGTCCCGCGCCAGCTCGGCCGCGATCTCCGGCTGCACGCACCCGGCGAGGGCGCGGGCGGTCTCCGCCACCCGCGGATCGTCCGGCGCGGCCTCCGCGAGGGCGTCCATCAGCGCGTACGCCTCGTACGCCCGCCGCATGGCCTCCGGCGCGGACGCGTTCGTCCGCAGCAGCCGCAGCATGCGCTCGCGGTCCTCGGGCCGTGCCGTCGACTCCAGCAGCGTGAGCACCTCCCGCTCCCACACGGCCGTGGACGGCTCGGGACCGGGAAGCCGCCGGGCCGTGCGGGCCATCTCCCCGAAGACCGCGGCGAGTTCACCGGACACCGGCCCCTCCGCGGGCAGCGTCCCCTCCCGGGCCCTGCGCAACAGCACGGCCAGCCGCGCCCGCCGCTCCCGGATCAGCCGCTCCTGCCGCGCCAGGTCCGCGTCCAGCTCGGCCAGGACGTCGGCCAGCGGGCGGCCGGTGTCCCCGGCGAGTACCTCCCGTACCTCCTCCAGGCCCAGGCCCAGCTCCGTCAGCCGCCTGATCCGCGTGAGCGCGACCGCGTCGCGCAGCCCGTACGACCGGTAGCCGTTCGCCAGCCGCGCAGGCTCCGGCAGCAGCCCCAGCTGGTGGTAGTGCCGTACGGCCCGCGCGCTCACCCCGGCCAGCGCGGCCAGCTCCCCGATCCTCATCCGCCCCCCCGCGACAGCCCGCGCCCCCAGGGCCCAGTACAAACCCTGCCGCTACGGCAAGGTCAAGCTGCCCGGCCCCCGGGGTTCGCCCCGCCCACCTCCAGGTAGCATGGACGACACGGCGGACGAGCCGGCCGGGCGGCCGCGTGGGATCCTTCACGGATCCCCCGAGGAACGTCCGGGCTCCACACGGCAGGGTGGTGGGTAACGCCCACCCGGGGTGACCCGCGGGACAGTGCCACAGAAAACAGACCGCCGGGGACCGCGAGGTCTCCGGTAAGGGTGAAACGGTGGTGTAAGAGACCACCAGCATCCGGGGTGACCCGGACGGCTAGGTAAACCCCACCCGGAGCAAGGTCAAGAGGGGCCGCTTCACGGCGACCCTGCGCGGATGCTTGAGGGCTGCCCGCCCGAGTCCGCGGGTAGACCGCACGAGCCTGTCGGCAACGGCAGGCCTAGATGGATGGCCGCCTCCCCGAGGGCCGCGAGGCCCTCGGGAGACAGAACCCGGCGTACAGGCCGACTCGTCCGCCCCTTACCCCTTTGACCTGCGGAAACACATTCCGGCAGGCGCTCTTCCGGGGTCGTGGGGAGAATCCGGGGAGAATCCTCCGGAGTGCTCGCAGCTCCGCCCTGCCCTCGCGCAACCCGGCCCACGCCACGAGCGAGCAGTGAACCGAGTACAGCCATGGCCCGGGCGCCCGACTTCGGAAGGAAGTGGACGTAGGTCCGCAGCGTGAACGCCGGGTCGCTGTGGCCGAGTGGCTGGCTTCGCCGGAGGCCTCAGCTGTGCCCGGGTAGCCTCAGGCGCATGATCCATGACGACAACAAGGTCTACTTTCAGGCCACCACGGAATCCAACCGGACAAGGCACAGCTCACCTGCCGGTTCGTACTGTGCTGGCACCTTGGAGCAGGCCCGCGCATTCGCGGGCCTGGCTCTCACGTGGGCTGGTGTTGACCAGGTGAGAATTCAACCGTGGTCTGTCCGGGCTGAGGTCCTTCCGATCATGGCTGAGCTGCACGAGCGGGATGGCGTGGTCAAGCACTATGTCGATGAGTGGGCGCCGGGGCCGTGGCCTGCTGAGGTCTTGGAGAAGTTGACTGACGCTGTCTTGAGCTGACGTCGCTCTCAGGTCCTCGTTGTTCCACGATGAGGGCTTCCGTCCCGGCCCAGACGGGGGCTCACCCCTTCGGGGACCGTTACGCTCGGCCATCACGGCCTTTGAAGTGGACGCGTCCTTGAAGACCAGCTGCCACGGGCCGGTGTTCACGTCGAAGTCCTTGCCGAAGCCAACCCACTTGCCGGTCATCTTGCGGCCGGTGGGCTCGACCAGGGGGGCGGTTTGGCGCTCTGGAACACCAGATCATCCGTCATGTTCCGGTGGTCACACGCTCTCCGGCAGGCCGGCCGCGTTCCCACAGTTCCTCGGTGTGTTCGGCGAAGCGGTCGAAGAGCCCGCCGTCCTGGAGCCTGCGCAGGTGCAGCATGGGTGAGTCGTGGCCGACCAGTCGGGCCAGGTGCGGTGTGACGAGGGCCTGTTCGTCGAACCGGAAGACGGACAGGCCAACGTGGTTGGTGGCGTCCTCCTCGGACGAGAAGCGCACTTCCAGGCCCGAGAGGTCGGAGAGCTTGGCCAGTTCATCCAGGCTGATCCGGATGCGCGTGGAGACCTTGAAGGCCACGTCTTCGATGGCTTCGCGCTGTCCGGTCACAGGACCGTCGGGGTCACCGAGCAGGAACCGCACACGGCACCCGGCGTTCACCTTCGCCCGCAGCGTCGCATGGAACGCGGGCTGCTCGATCCAGAAGAAGTAGTTGGTGTACCCGGCGAGGATGATCTCGCGTGTGCTGTCGGCGATGAGCTGTCGCCACACGGAGGATGGGCACGCCGAACGGTACGGGTAGGCCGAGATGATCTCCCGGTCCGGGCCGGTTTTCACGACCGCACCGACTGCCTTGGGCCAGAGCACTGCTTCATCAACTCCCAACACACCGGACGCATCCACGCGGTTTCGCGCGTGCGGGACGAGCTCCTGATCTGCAATCCATCGTTCCACGGTCTTGGTCGTCACACCTACGCGGGATGCCAGTTGACGCGCCGTCAGGCCCTTGCTGGCCATAGCGTTACGAAGGGATAAGTTCAAGGCCTCCCCCTGGGACGTTTGGGCTTTTCTGACGCTAGCTGCCGGAAGGCCCTCACGTCTGCGGAACGCCGGTACAAACGTCCATGAGGGCAGCCCATGCTCCAGGCATGGACGTGACCGAAGACACCACCCCGAGCACCGACCAGCGCGACGCAGCGCCCGACTCAAGAGGCGTCGACGCGAACACACCCCGCAGGGCGCGGAATACTCCGCCCTTGCGCTCGGTGATCAAATTGGTTGACTGGACGGTCGAGCCGGACCGCGAGCCGGACGCGAAGCCCTACACCTACGCGATGGAATGCGACGTGTGCTGCGAAGGATCACCCCGGAGCACCGACCCGCAAAGCGGCTGCGTGTGGATCTTGGGGCACGTCAAGACCAACCCGTCGCACCACTCCTACACGGAGATCATCAAGCGCGGGTGGCGCGCGTGGATGGAGCAGCCGTGATCCGACGCCTGATCCTCCGGTGGGCCGGACCGCTGTGGGCCTTGACCGTGGTGACCTCCGTCGCCCTGGTCATCCCGCTCGCGATCCTCGGCGACCCCTATCACCGATGAGAGCCCCCGCCCTCGGCCGGCATCGCCTCCCCACCGCAGTCCGCAGCTGCCCGGGGTCGGCCGAGGGCGGGCCCTGCGGCCCCGTCCGGGTGAAGGTGCCACGCCACCCCGCCGCACGCTGTCAGGATGCCGCCACGGACCAGACGGCCAGTACGAGCAAAGGAGCGCACATGGGCACCTCCAGCGTCACGCAAGCACTGATCCTGGCAGGCGGACAGGCCACCCGCATGCGGCCCTACACCGACGACGCCCCCAAGGCCATGGTGCCCGTCGCCGGGGCGCCGATCATCGGCTACCAGCTGCTGTGGCTGGCCGGGCACGGCGTGAAGACCGTCGTGGTCTCCGGCGGCTACAAGGCCGAAATGATCAGCGACTACGTCGGCAAGGGGGCGCGCTTCGGCATCACGGCCACGTACGCCATCGAGGACGAACCACTGGGCCGTGGCGGCGGTTTGAAGTACGCGGCCCGGCAACTCCCCGACAGCGACGCACCGTTCTTCGTCCTCAACGGAGACGTGATCAGCGCCTTCTCCCTCGCGGACCTGGCCGGATACCACGAGCGGCACGGCGCGGCCGTGACCGTCGCCCTGTCCCCGTACCGCTCCAACTGGGGCGTGGCCGACCTGGACGACCAGGACCGTATCAAGGGCTTCGTCCAGTCCCCCGAACTCCCCTACTGGATCAACGCGGGCATCTACGCCTTCAACCCGGACGTGGTCCCGCTGCTCCCCGACGTCGGCGACCACGAGGACAGCACCTTCCCCGAACTCGCACAGAACGGGCGGCTGCGGGGATACCGGATCTCCGGCTACTGGCGGGGGATCGACACCGTCAAGGACGTCATGGAGGCAACCAAGGAGGTCCGCAACGCTGGCAGCACTCTGCCCGAGGAGTTCCGCACTACCGACATCGACACCTGACGACCGGAAGGGGGAGGAAGCGTGATCAACGGCAACGAGGTCATACCGAGTCACCACGTCCTGTTCATCACGTTCGATTCGCTGCGCTACGACGTGGCACGGGCCGTACTCCACGGCGGGCGCAGCCCGAATCTCGAACGGGTCCTGCCCGACGGGCTGTGGGAGGAACGCCGGACACAGGGCACCTTCACCTTCCCCGCGCACATGTCGTTCTTCGCTGGCTTCCTCCCCGTTCCCTCGGGACCGGCGCGGCCCAGCAGGCTCCTTGCCTGCTACTCGCTGCGCGGGACCACGATCCGCAAGCGCACCTACGTCTTCAACGCGCCGGACATCGTCACCGGGTTCGCCGGTCTCGGTTACCGGACGGTGTGTGTCGGGGGCGTGGGCTTCTTCTCCAGCCGGACCAAGCTGGGCCGGGTTATGCCGAGCCTGTTCCAGGAAAGCCACTGGAGCCCGGACACCGGTACGGACGAGCCTGATTCCACACGACACCAAGTGGACATCGCCCTGACAGTACTGGCCCAACAGCCCACCGCCCAAAGGCTGTTCCTCTTCGTGAACGTCTCGGCGACCCACACACCGACCCACGTCTACCTCCCCGGCGAGATCGAGGACTCGTGGGAAAGCCAGTGCGCGGCCCTCAGCTACGCCGACGGACACCTCGGCCGCCTCTTGGACGCGCTGCCCGACCACGGCCCGTGGCTCGTCCTGCTGTGTGCCGATCACGGGGAAGCATTCGGCGAAGACGGCTACACCGGCCACGGCATCGCTCACCCCTCCGTATGGACCGTGCCCTACGCCGAAACCGTCATCACGGCCCGGACAGCAACAGGCTGAGCACACGTAGACAGCAAGCCCCTGCCGACCGAGGCGGGGGCTTGCTTTGTTTGAGCGACCGCTCAGAGCAGGGCGCGGAATGGGTTGCCAATCGGGGCAGGGGCAGGGGCGGGCGCGGGAGTGGTCGGCGGCTTGATTGGTTTGGGGGCGGGTGCGCGGTAGGTGTTCATCTGGACGACGGTGGCGCGCTTCACGTCACACTCCGCGCTGGCCGGCTGCGGCGCAGTGTCACCGGAACTGTCGTGCGCGAGTTGGAAGATGACTGTCGGAGGCTTTGAGTGGACTATGGCTCTAGTTTAGCGACTCTCGTTATATGGCGCACTCGATAACGCCTAGTGTCTCGTGATCCTGTTCGTATCACTTTGAGTTGTTTGCAACGAGTTTCTTGACGTTGGTCTGGACGAGGCGGACCTTCGCCAGGATCTCTTCGGCGGTTGCGGTCCAAGTGAACGGTTTGGCCTCGGAGTTCCAGGTGTCGATGTAGTTGCGGATCTGGGTGATCAGGACGTTGACTCTGGTGAAGGTGCCACGACGGATCGACTGACGAGTCAGGATTCCGAACCAGGTCTCGACCTGGTTGATCCATGAAGACCCGACGGGGGTGAAATGGAAGTGGACGTGCGGGTGACCGGCCAGCCATGCCTTCACCTCTGGCGTGGTGTGGGTGGAGAGGTTGTCCAGAACGACATGGATCTCCTTCCCGGTATGCGGCTTCACTGCCTTCTTCA